>JBCCMF010000200.1:0-8841 GCA_039026435.1 Bacteroidota bacterium | reverse complement strand
TGAAGAGAAAAAACATCCAGATAATTATTTCACGCCTTCTAGCTCCTCACAGACCCCCCCACCCAGCTGGTCTTCTCCATCCTGATCGTCACGGCATGTTCGCTTGTCGTAGCCGTCATCACCGCCCGCTTCCTCAGCAAGCTACCACGCTACCGGATGAAGGCCGCAGAGGCTGCGCCGCCAGAGGACACGCCACCGTCAACCACATGACACCGCGTGCCCATCCTTCGCCCTGACCCCTGACGACCTGAGACCAAGACATGGATACCCTCCGCACCATTATCGACTTGATTTCCGTCTTCGTGCTGCCCGCCGTTATCGTCGGGTTTCCGCTGTACGGGCTGTACAAGAAAGTGCCTGTCTACGAGGAGTTCGTGGAGGGCGCCAAGGGCGGCTTCAAGCTCGCCGTCACCATCATCCCCTACCTCGTCGCCATCCTGTTTGCCATCGGCATGTTCAGGGCCTCGGGCGCGATGGACTTCCTGATCTCTGGCCTGCGCCCAGCGCTCGAACTCATCGGCTTCCCCGCCGAGCTGATCCCGATGGCCATCATCCGCCCGCTCACGGGATCTGGCTCCGCCGCTGTCGTGCTCGACCTGCTCAATCAGTTCGGCGAGGACTCGCTGATCGTCAAGATGGCGGCTACCATGTTCGGCTCTACCGAGACCACGTTCTACGTCGTTGCTGTCTACTTCGGCGCGGTCAACGTCAAGAAGACGCGGCATGCCGTTCCTGCTGGCCTCATCGCCGACTTCTTCGCGATGTTCTTAGCTGTCTGGGTCGTGCGCTGGCTCTTCGGATGATATTCCGCTACGGATTGACGAAGTAGATGCCGTAGAGGATGCGAATGCTCTGCGGCGGGATGTTGTCGTACGCGTTGCCGAACTGCATGCGGGCGGCGTCGAGCTTCGTGTCGATGGAGGCGAGACGGGCTTGCAAGTCTTCGATGCCGCTGCACTCATAATCGGCGTAGCCGCGCACCATCTCCTGGAAGGCGCGGAGGTAAGTGTCCATGTCCTTGAGCACGCCCTCGTACTCGTCCACGTAGGCTGTGAGTTGCTCCACGTTGTACTTGAGCGGCGCCAGCTTGGGCGAGGTCACGCCGATGCGGCTCTGCATCACCAGGCTGTCGGCGCGGACGTTGTCGATGAAGCTGCGGAGCGGATCGTCGGTGGGGTCAGCGACGATGCTGCGCTGCTTGTCGGTGCGGTACTGCTCCCAGTCGCCCGCGTAGCCCACCGCACCCGCGTACGAGCGGAAGAACGTCTTGAGGTTGGCGTTTAGCTCGTCCAGCCGCGTGCTCATCGCGCCCAGCTGCGTGTTGATGACGCGGAGATCGGTCTGGGTGCGCGTCGAGAAGTCAACCACACAGGTGATGTCGTGAAACACCTCGGTCTTGGCATCGCGCTTGAGCCGCGAGGTAAACAGCGAACTCAGGCTCAGCGCCGCCGACACGTACGGGTTGCTCAGAAACCCGGACACGCCGTTCAGCACCGGGCTGTTCTTGCCGCGCTTCGCCTCGATCTCCTCAAACCGCGCCTTGAAGACACTGCTGTTCATCGGGTTGGCGAGCTGCGAGAAGTCGTCCATGATGGTGGCGAGGTCCAGCGTGAACTTCAACTTCTCCGAGTCGCCGATCATCTGGCTGAGCACCTCGCGCCCGGTGCGGAAGCGCAGTCGCTCTAAGTCGATCTCGCTGCCAAAGCGCGTGCGGTTGACCTGCTCCAGCAAGGCGAGACGTTGCTGTGCGGCCGCCAGCTGCGTCGTGAGGTCAGCCGCCTGTCGTGCTTGCACTTCGATTTCAGCCAGCTTCTCGGCCAAGTCTTGGATACGTTCGTTGTCGCGTTGCTGAGCCGCTAGGGCCTCCTGCTCGAACACCTCAAACCGCGCCGAATCCGACGCCACCACAGGGCCAGCTTCGGGCGCCCCAGTGACTTGTGCATAAGCGGGGAGGACAAGCAGACTTCCGATCAGTAGTAACGCTGTACGCTGCATGCCTGTGGTCTCTTGTGGATGAAGAACCGCTCTAACGCCGCAACTTCTCAATCAGTACCCGACGGCCGCATCCTCGCCTCGGAAGTCCGGTGCGCCGAGGTAGCGTCGCCCAGAGCGCACCTGCTCAATGGTGTCGAGACCGGAGGGATCCACGAAGGCGTCGCGGGTGAAGTACTCGACGACGATGCCATCGGCGCGGCCCGAGGTGCCGCCGCGCTCGCTGAGCGTCCAGCCGCGCAGCTCCAGGTTGTGGATGACGTCCTGCGAGAGGCCGTTGCGCTCGTACCGCAGCACATCCGGCAGCCACTGGTGGTGCACGCGCGGCGCGGCTATCGCCTCCTGGACGTTCATGCCGTGATCGATCACGTTGAGGATGACTTGGAAGACCGTCGTGATGATCGTGGAGCCGCCCGGCGTACCGATGACCATCATCAGCCGCCCCTCGGCGTCCTCCACAATCGTAGGCGTCATGGAGGAGAGCATGCGCTTGCCAGGCTCGATGGCGTTCGCCTCGTTGCCCACAAGCCCAAACATGTTCGGCACCCCCGGCTTCGCGCTGAAGTCGTCCATCTCGTTGTTGAGGAAGAAGCCCGCCCCGTCCACGACCACCATCGACCCGAAGCCGCCGTTGATGGTCGTCGTCACGCTGACTGCGTTGCCGTCTTTGTCCACCACGGAGTAGTGCGTCGTCTCGGTGGACTCATGCGCGTAGGGGTCGCCGTGGTCCACTATCTCGCTGGTAGAGGCGCGGTAGGGGTTGAAGTCGAGCATGCGCTGCGTGGTGTAGGCTTTGCTCGTCAGCTCGGCAAGGGGCACGGAGAAGAAATCCGGATCGCCCAGCCACTCCGCGCGGTCGGCGTAGGCACGGCGCATCGCTTCGCCCATCAGGTGGACCGTGGCGCTGCTGTTGAAGCCCATCGCGGCGAGGTTGTACGGCTCGACGGCGTTGAGCAGCTGCATCAGCGCGACGCCCCCCGAGGAGGGCGGGTGCATCGAGATAATCTTGTGTCCGCGGTACGTCCCCGTCACCGGAGGGCGCTCCACGGCTTGGTAGGCCCCGAGGTCGTCGTGCGTGATGAGCCCGCCACCGCGTTCCATCTCGGCCACAATCAGGTCCGCCGTCTCGCCCCTGTAGAATCCATCGCGGCCGTCGCGCTGGATGCGGTGCAGCACCTCGGCCAGATCGGCCTGGACGAACACCTCGCCCGCCCCGTACTGCTGCGTCGTGTCGGCCTTGGTGAAGTATTTGGCGGTGCTCTCGAACGCAGTGAACGCGCCGTAATAGGCGTTGAAGCGTTCGGCGTGGCGCTCGGTCAGCACGAAGCCTTCTGCTGCCAGTCGCACGGCAGGTGCCAGCACGTCTTTCAGTGGCAGCGTGCCATGCGCGGCGTGGGCCTTCAGCATCCCCGCCACGGCGCCCGGCACGCCCGAAGCGAGGTAGCCGCGCCGACTGAGCATGGCGACGGCATCGCCGTTCTCGTCGAGGTACATATCGCGGGAGGCCGCGCCGGGCGCCTTCTCGCGGTAGTCGTAGCTCGTGGCCTCGCCGTCGGCTTTGCGGATGACCATGAAGCCGCCACCGCCTATGTTGCCCGCCACGGGATACGTCACCGCCAGCGCAAACCCCGTGGCCACAGCGGCATCGATGGCGTTGCCTCCTTGCTTGAGCACTTCAACACCGGCTTCCGAGGCGTCGATGTGCGCGGAGACGACCATACCGTTCTCGGCTTCCACGGGGCGGGGCACGATGCTTTGTGCCCACGCCTGCGTCACCCCGCACCACACAAGCAGCAGGGCAAAAACGGAGCAGGGCCAAACGGAGAGACGGGGTAGTGCAGGCAACATGGAAGAGGCCAAAGTGGATGATTATTGACGATTCACTGCGCCAAAATAGGACATCCCTCGATGATCTGAACATCTTGAACCGATTCAACAGGTCATAGCCCAAAAAACGGAGAGATTTTGGTCTTTTTACGATTCGATCATTTGCAGATACATATGTGTGCCTTATTTTCTCACCCACAGTCTCCCTTCCATTAGACACCTTCACTCCCACAATGCGGAACCCTGTTGATCAGGCGATCCGCAATCTCTCCGTCGGCGTCGGCGTCGTCAGCCTGATTGTGATCGCTATCCTACAGTTTATGTAGCGGCACTGCTCCTCGGATTGCCTCACTAGCATCCCTACTTGCCAGCCCCTACCTTCGCACAGCCTCCATCGCGAGGCTGTGCTTTTTTATTTCACCCACACGCCCTCAATGGTTCTCACGCCGCTCGACTGGACGTTCGTCGTCGCCTATTTCCTGCTCGCCACGGGCATTGCGTTGTACTACTACCGACGTGCCAGCCGCAACACGTCCGAATTCTTCCTCTCGGGTCGCAACATGCCGTGGTGGATCGCGGGCACGAGCATGGTCGCCACCACCTTCGCCGCAGACACGCCGCTGGCCGTGACCGAGCTCGTCGCACAGAACGGCATCGCGGGCAACTGGCTCTGGTGGAATATGGCGTTCGGTGGTCTACTGACGGTGTTCTTCTTCGCTAAGATGTGGCGGCGCAGCGGCGTCCTCACCGACGTGGAGATTGTGGAGCTGCGCTACAGCGGCCCCGCGGCGGCATGGCTGCGCGGGATCAAAGCCGTCTTCTTCGGCCTGGTGCTCAACGGCGTCATCATCGGCTGGGTGGCCCTGGCGATGGAAACCGTCATCGACATCCTGTTCCCAGGCCTGACGTTCCTCGGCGAAGCGTCCCATGTGCTGCTCGGCATGACGTTCAGCGCGGCGCTGTGCTGGGTGGGCGTGCTGATTATCATCGTAGCCGTCTATTCGCTGCTCTCCGGCCTGTGGGGCGTAGCGGTCACTGACTTGATTCAGTTTTGCATCGCGATGGTAGGGTCGGTGATTCTGGCGGTGTACGTGCTGCGCGTGCCCGAGGTGGGCAGCCTCTCGGGCCTGCGCGCGCAGCTACCCGATGTGACGTTCAACATGCTGCCCACCATCGGCGAGACGGCCGAGGGTGCCGCCGTACTCACGCTCTCGGCGCTCGCGTTCTTCGCCTACATCGGCGTGCAGTGGTGGTCGAGCTGGTACCCCGGCTCAGAGCCGGGCGGCGGCGGCTACATAGCGCAACGCATGATGGGCGCCAAGGATGAGCGGCATGCGCTGTTCTCTGTGCTGTGGTTCAACGTGGCGCACTACTGCCTGCGACCCTGGCCGTGGATCATCGTGGCACTCGCGGCGCTCGTCCTCTATCCTGGCCTCGACGACCCGCGCGAGGGCTTCGTGCTGGCCATGCGCGATGTGCTGCCGCCGGGGCTGCTCGGGCTCCTCTTTGCTGCGTTCCTCGCCGCCTTCATGAGCACCATCTCGACCCAGCTCAACTGGGGCACGTCGTACCTCGTCAACGACCTCTGGCGGCGCTTCGTCAAGACCGATGGCGACGAGGCGTACTACGTGCGCATCAGCCGCATCCTCACCTTCGCTCTGGCGGTGCTCGGGCTGATCATCACGGCCAACCTCGACTCCATCAGCGGCGCCTGGGGGCTCATCCTCTCGGCGTCGGCCGGGCTCGGGCTGGTGCTGATCCTTCGCTGGTACTGGTGGCGCATCAACGCGTGGAGCGAGCTCGTGGCCACCGTAGCGCCGATTGTGCTTGTGGTGGCGGCGCTCGTCCTGGGCGGCATGGGCATCGAGGTGCCCGGTCTGCGGTCGCCTTTCCCGACTAACCTCTTCGCCATGACTGCGTTCACGACGGTGCTCTGGCTGACCGCGACGTTTCTCACGCGCCCCACTGCGCCCGAGACGCTCGACACGTTCTACCGGCGCGTTAGGCCTGCGGGGCCGGGCTGGCGGACCCTGGCGCAACAACACCCCACCATCCAGCCCGATGCGGCGTTGGGCAGCCTCGGGGTATCCTGGGTGCTGGGCGTGGTGCTCGTGTACGCGTTCCTCTTCGGGTTCGGCTACGTCCTCCTCGGCCAGCCGATGCTAGGCGCCGGATGCTTAGTCCTGGGCACGGCCTGTGGCAGCCTACTCTGGCGCCGCCTGAAGTGATGGGCAGCGTTGCGACTTAGGCTGCGATGGCCCGGTCGTGCACGTAGCGGAAAGCTGCCTGGAACATGTGCGTCGGCTCCTCTTCGGGCAGGCCGAGCTTGCGCTGCAGGCGGTTGAGTGCCGCCACTGCGTTCCACAGCGCCTTGCGTGGGCCGAATCGGGATAGCGAAAACGAACTGCTGTGCAGCCGTCCGTCGTCATCGCGCAGGCCGACCTGTACGTAGAGCGTGCCGTTGCCCTTGCTTGCGACCCATAGCCCGCGCACACCGCTCTTGTTGCGGGCAAACGCTGCGGCGCGCGGGTCAGAGGCAGAGGCAGGCAGCTCGGCCATCAGGGCATCGCGGTACTGCTTGGCGGCGTCTAGTGCGGCCTCGGCGGTGCCATGCTCCAAATCGGGGAAGAAGCGGCTGTGTTGTTTCTTTTGGCGCTGCACCCGCACCTGCCAGCCATGCAGTTCAATGCTGTGCGAGTCGATGCGCGAGATGTGGTGATGCTTGAGTTGAAGGGCGACGCTAGGAACTTCCATGACTCCGAAAAAAGATGTGTGGTGGATCCAGCCGTGGGCGGGTGATGGCCTGCGGCATCTGCGAAACGTGGGCGACTATGGAGTACGCGAAAATTCACCGATTTCGCAGTACCCCTCGGGCGAAACTTGAAGCGCCATGTGCCTTTTGAAGCGCGCCACCGATCCACCACCCCATGCGCCCACTCAAACCCGCCGTCATCAAGGTCTGGACCATCAACTATGCGATCAGCGCTACGCTGCTGCTCATCGCCACGGCCACCTTCGATGTCATCCAGCTGCTGCGCGGCGAGGGAGCCATGCTCCCCGCTGGCCTCACCACGGGCGTGGTCCTGCTGGCTAGCCTGGGCATGACGATCCTGATGCCCCGGTGGAAGTATCGCTACTGGCGCTTCAGCCTGGACGACCAGGAGCTATACCTGGAGCGCGGCATCTTCAACCGCGTGCGCACCATCGTGCCGTTGCGCCGCATCCAGCACCTCGACGTGTCGCAGAACCTGCTGGAGCGCGAGTTCGACCTCGGCAAGCTCATCGTGCACACTGCAGGTAGCGACAGCAACAGCGTCGTGCTGCCCGGCCTCGATTACGCCGAGGCGGAGGAACTGCGCGACTCGATCAAGCACTACATCCTCGAAGATGCCGTCTGAGATGGAAGCCCCAGCCACAGATTCCATGCCCACGGAGGACGGGCAACGGCTTCACCCGATGACCCTGCTGCAGCGGTCGCTGCTGTCCATTCCTGCGTTTGTGCTGCTCCTGATTCCGTTCTTCCGGTCGGGCGGCTCCGGGGGCGGCGAGTGGTTCAACCTGATCGGAGCGCTGGTCTACGGCTTCATAGCGCTGCCTACCATCGTCATCCGCTACATCCGGTTTCGGTACTGGATCACCCCGAGCGAGATCATCATCCACAGCGGCGTTTTCACCACCAAGAAGCGCAACATCCCCGTCGAGAAAGTCCAGAACGTGGAGATCGAGCAATCGCTGCTGCCGCGCCTGTTCCGCACGGCCAAGATTCAGATCTACACCGCCGGGAGCACCACGGCCGAGGGGGTGATGGAATACGTAGGGCTCCCCGAGGCCCACCGCATCCGCGAGACGATCCGCGTCTACCAACAACGCGCCGATGTTGCCGCGCCTGCTGACCGTGCCGTGGCTGTAGCTGATACGGAGCCGATCGCTGACGCCGAGCCCTTCGTTGATGCCCAGCCCACCGCTGCTGCCCTCACCACGACCGATGAGAGCTGGCCGCTCTACGCCTCCCCAGCGCCGCGACGCGACGCGATGCTGTTTGAGATGCCGCTGGCGCTGGTCATCCGGGGCGGCATGTATCGGTTCTCCCTTATCTACATCGCGCTCGCCTTCTCGTTGCTCCAATACTTCAACCCCGACCCCGACGTCTGGGTGGCATGGCTGACGCGCAACGACATGTTTCGCGCTATCGACACGCTGATCGCCTCCCCGTGGGTGTGGGGCAGCGCCTTGGTGGTGACCGCGGGCCTCCTCTCCTGGCTCGCGGGCATCTTGGTGTACGTGAGCCGATACTATGGCTTTCAGCTCAGCCAGAGCGCGGCCAAGATCCACAAGAAGCATGGCCTGCTGACCCTTGCAGAAGGCACCATCCCGCTCCGCCGCATTCAAGCCCTGGTCTTCCGGGCCAACTGGCTGATGGCGCGGCACGGCTGGCGCAGCCTGGAGCTTCAAACCATTGGCGGCGACGTGAATCAAGCGGGTCACCCTGTGGCCGTGCCGTTCACGCAGGCGGCACAGGTCGAGGCGCTGGCCAACCAAATCCGCCCGCTGGCGCTGCCTGACGCCTTCGAGGCGGTATCGAAGCTGATGATCCGCCGCGACGTGTTTCGGGGCACCGCGCTGCTCGGGCTCTCGGCGGCAGGACTGGGTTGGATGTGGACGCCGGGCTGGGCGCTGCTGGCGCTGCTGCCCCTCGCCGTGCTCTACAGCGTGCTCAACTACCAGCACCACGGCTACGCCCTCACCCGCGACTACCTGATGGTGCGGCGCGGGGTGGTCACGCGTCGCGTGTGGGCCATCCCGATAAGCAAGTTTCAGGTCTTCTACACCACCGCGACCTACTTCCAGCGGCGGCTCAAGCTGGCGTCTGTCTACGTGGACACCGCAGGCGCGGGCGGCTGGCCAAGCCCCACCATCCGCGACCTCCCTGCCGACACGGCCCACGCACTCGTCGAGGCGTTAAACAAGCAGTTTCAAGCAGCCTTCGCCCCCGAAGCTCCTCGTGCAGTTGAGGTTACGCCG
>JBCCMF010000199.1:0-8848 GCA_039026435.1 Bacteroidota bacterium | reverse complement strand
TACGTGGGCGCCCGCACCCGCGTCTTGCCCGCCCTCACCGTGGATGCAGGCGTCCGGTACGACCGCGCCACGTGGACCGACGACGACCTGTTCAGCCCGCGCATCAATGCGGCCTACCAGCTGGCGCGGCGCACGGCGCTACGCGTGGGCTGGGGCTACTTCTACCAGACGCACCCCATCGAAGGCCTCAACATCGAGGATGGCGAAGTGACGTTCAGCGGCGCCGAACTCGCGGAGCACCGCGTCGTCGGGATCGAGCACCAGTTCAGCCAGAACTTGAGCCTACGCGTAGAAGCCTACCAGAAACCCTTGCGCAACCTCCAGCCGCGCTTCGACAACTTCAACAGCGACCCTACCGACTTCTTCCCCGAGATCGGCCGCAGCCGATTCGGCTACATCCCCGACGCTGGCGAGGCGCGCGGCTTGGAGTTTCTCGTCCAAGGTCAGCAAGGCGCCTTCGATTGGTCGGGTAGCTATACGCTGAGCCGCGTCGAGGAGACCATAGGCACCTTCGTAGGCGTCCGCAGCTTCGACCAGACCCACGCCGTCTACGCCGATGTAAGCTACCGGCCGTCAGGACAGTGGCGCGTACATGTGTCCTGGGGCTACCACACGGGCTGGCCCTACACACCGCTCACCTTCACCTCCGATCAGTTCGGCAACCTGTCGGCGGTGTACGCCGAGCCGCGCAGCGCTCGCTATCCTGCGTTCCACAAGCTCGACCTGCGTGCCAGCCGCTACTTCGACATCGGCCGCAGCCGGATGTCGGTCTTCCTGGAGATCGTCAACCTCTACGACCGCACCAACCCGCGGGTGTACTTCTTCGATGCCGTCAGCGACGGACGAGGCGGTGTGCAAGTGTTTCGCGGGCAGGACGACTGGCTGCCGCGCTTGCCTTCTATCGGCGTCAGCTGGCACTTCCAGGCGCGGTAAAGCGCTGCTTTTCACGAACGATCAACCTCGCTGCCACGCCTCGGCGTGTAGTTTGGGTGTCTAATCCAACAACACGTTCAGACCTATCATGCAACGCACCCTCGCAATCCTCAAACCCGATTGTGTCCGTAAGAACCTGATTGGCGAAGTCATCCGCCGCATTCAGGACGCAGGCTTCACCGTGCGCGCCCTCAAGATGGTCCGCCTGACCAAAGCGGAGGCCGAAGGCTTCTACGCCGTCCACAAAGAGCGTCCGTTCTTCGGCAGCCTGACGGACTTTATGTCGAGCGGCCCGTGTGTCCCCATCGTGCTTGAAAAGGACAACGCCGTGGCCGACTTCCGCACGCTGATCGGCGCCACCAACCCCGCCAACGCCGACGAAGGCACCATCCGCCGCGACTTCGCCGGCTCGATGGGCGAGAACATCGTGCACGGCTCTGACTCGGAGGAAAATGGCAAGCTGGAAGCCAACTACTTCTTCCCCGAGCACGTCATCGTGGCCAACTCGTAAGCGGCGAAGTATTTCGATCTTGGACCCCGTTTGGCGCTCCCGCTGGACGGGGTTTTTTGTATGATTAGAGTCCCTGATGACCTGCCCCACCACGCTATGCCTCGCCTCCTCACGGCCTTCGCCACCTGTATTGTTCTGCTCAGCGCTTGCCAGCAGGAACGCGATCCCGCTGTGCCTGAAGCTCAGCCGATCTCGGTCTCTGATGCCAACGCTGCTGTGCAGACAGGCGCAGCGGTCTGGTATGCTGATGGCTTCGTTGCGCTACGCGGCAAGCGCGTCGGGCTCATCACCAACCACACGGGCCGCGTGGATACGCTCCACCTCGCCGATGCGCTGCACGCGGCGGAAGGCGTGACGCTGGCAGCGCTGTTCGGCCCCGAGCACGGCCTGCGGGGCGACGCCGATGCGGGCGAGAAGGTGGACGACGGCATCGACGATGCCACGGGCGCGCCGATCTACAGCCTCTACGGCCGTACGCGCAAGCCCACACCCGGCATGCTCACCGATGTGGATGTACTGGTGTTCGACATTCAAGATATCGGCGCGCGCTTTTACACGTACATCTCCACGATGGGCTACGCGATGCAGGCGGCAGCAGAAGCCGGGCTGCCGTTCGTCGTGTTTGACCGCCCCAACCCGCTCGGCGGCGACTTGGTGGAGGGCTGGACACTAGAGCCCGAGCACACTTCGTTCGTCGGCGCCTACCCGATTCCCGTCGTGCACGGCCTCACCGTGGGCGAACTGGCGCAGATGATCCAAGGCGAAAGCTGGCTGGATGGCCTCGACGCCCTCGACCTCACCGTCGTACCGATGCAGGGCTGGTCGCGCGCGATGCGGTGGCCTGATACCGGGTTAGCGTGGGTGCCCACTAGCCCCAACATCCCCGACTTCGAGACGGCACAAGTGTACGCGGGCACGTGCTTCTTCGAGGGGACTACGGCTAGCGAAGGGCGCGGCACAGCGACGCCGTTTCGGCTCGTCGGCGCGCCCGAGGCACCGCATGTGGCCATCGCGACGGCGCTCAACGCGACCGATATACGCGGCGTGTCGTTTACTCCCGAGGCGTTCGCGCCCCGCAGCATCCCAGGCATGTCCTCGAACCCGAAGCTCAAGGATCGCCGCGTCAACGGCGTTCGCTTGGCGGTGACCGACCCGGTGGCGCTCCAGCCCGTGGCGGCGGGCATCCATGTGCTGCACGCGTTCTACCAAGCGCAACCCGACGGCTTCCTCAGCCCCGACTGGCTCGCCAAGCTGGCGGGAACCAATCGGCTGCGCACCCTGCTGCTCGAAAACGCAACGCCCGACGCCATCGTGGCCTCGTGGGCCGATGACGTCGGGCGGTTTGAGGCGCTACGCGCGCCGTACTTGCTGTACGACTAGCGGGCTCACCAATCCAGCGCGTCGCGTTCGCCGAGGAGTTCGCGCTTGCGGCGTTCGATCATGCGTTTCCGCTCGGTCGTGCGCTGCTCAAAGGCTTTGCGCTCTTCGGCGAGCCGATTCTCCAGCAGGTCGATCTGGGCCTGCCGCATGTCCATCTTCATCTCAAAGATGGTATCCAGTTGAGCGTTGAGCTCGGTTTCAAGCTCTTCGCGCTCGGCTCCCGATGTCCGGCGGATTTTCTGCGCCATCTCCATCGCTTCGCGCTCCCGCTTCATGATTTCCATGCGAGCCTTTAGTCGCTCCTGCTCGGCTTCACGAGCGGGTCCGTCAAGGCGACTCCCAAACACCGAGATGGCACCGTCGTCATCGCTCGAGAAGACGCGATACCGTGACCCGATGTCGCCATCGCCCCAGCGGACGGCGTTTCGTCCGCGAAACAAGTCGTTTAGCTCGGCGCCCCTCCGAAACTGAAGCTGGGCGTCCATGTCGCGGTCGATGATGAGATCATCAAAATCGATGCGCCTGTCGTCATCGTCCAGCCCACGGAAGCGGGTAAAAACACTCGGGAGATCATTGCCGGAGCGATACACGCGCAAGGTCTCGCCGTCGGCGTCTTTCACGCGGACGACGACCTCGCCCTCCACGTCGATGGCGTTGCCATCGGCCTCTACGACCTTGCCGTCGATGGTGACGGTGCCGTCTTCGTTCACCTCAATGACGGTGACGTTGTCCTCTTCCCGCTCCTGCGCTTGGGCAGGTACGCCGATGAGCAACAGGGCGAGCACGGCGCAGAGGCTGTACAGATTGAAACGCTTAATCATGGTTTTAAACCAGGTTGATGGGTAGAATTGCATCACCTTGGGGGTGCTCCGATAACGGGCATCACGCCCGTGTTATTGCGCGCGAGGGACGGGGCTGCGTGTGCTAATCCCTGACGAAGAGCGTGACCACATCGGAACCGCTTCCGACCTGTCGGTATCAGGCGCCGCTTTCATCACGACCAATGCTGCCATGCCCACCTCCATCGGCCACGAGGCCCCATCGACGGGCGCTGCCGAGCGCCGCCGCACGCACTATCAGGCCTTGCTCAACACGCTAAACGAGCGCCGCGCCGCCGTCGCGCTCGGTGGCGGGCAGAAGCGCATCGACCGGGAGCACAAGCGCGGCAAGCTCACCGCCCGCGAGCGCATTGCGGCCCTACTCGACGATGCGGCGGACTTCACCGAGATCGGGACGTTCGCAGGCTATGGCATGTACGAGGAGGACGGCGGATGCCCCTCGGCGGGCACCGTGATGGGTCTCGGAAGGATCCACGGGCGGCTGTGCCTGATCGTGGCGAACGACGCCACCGTGAAGGCGGGCGCGTGGTTTCCGATCACCGCGAAGAAGAACCTCCGCGCCCAGGAGATCGCGCTCGAGAACCACGTACCGATCATCTACCTCGTGGACTCGGCGGGCGTCTACCTGCCGATGCAGGATGAGATCTTCCCCGACAAGGAGCACTTCGGCCGCATCTTCCGCAACAACGCCGTGCTGTCGAGCAAGGGCATCCCGCAGATCGCGGCGATCATGGGCAGCTGTGTGGCGGGCGGCGCCTACCTGCCCATCATGAGCGACGAGGCGCTGATCGTGGACGGTACGGGCTCGGTCTTCCTGGCAGGCCCGTTCTTGGTCAAAGCCGCCATCGGCGAGGTCGTGGACAAAGAAACGCTGGGCGGCGCCGGGACCCACTCGCAGATCTCCGGCGTCACCGACTACCACATGCCCGACGACGAAACGTGCCTCGCCACCATCCGCGACCTCGTCTCGCACCTCGGCCCCTCCGACCGGGCAGGGTTCACCCGCACCGAGCCCATCGCCCCCGCCTTCCCCGCCGACACCCTGCTCGACCTCTTCCCGCAGTCGGGCCAGCAGCCGTACGACATGCACGAGGTGCTCGCCCGCATCATCGACGCCGACTCGTGGACGCCGTACAAGGCCGAGTACGGCCAGACGGTCCTCACCGGCTACGCCCGCATCGACGGCTGGAGCGTGGGCATCGTGGCCAACCAGCGGCAGGTGGTGAAGACCGCCTCGGGCGAGATGCAGGTGGGCGGCGTCATCTACAGCGACTCGGCCGACAAGGCCGCGCGGTTCATCATGAACTGCAACCAGAAGCGCATCCCGTTGGTGTTTCTCCAAGACGTGACGGGCTTCATGGTGGGCAAGCGCTCGGAGCACGGCGGCATCATCAAGGACGGCGCCAAGATGGTCAACGCCGTCTCCAACTCGGTCGTACCCAAGTTCACCGTGATCGTGGGCAACTCGTACGGCGCAGGCAACTACGCCATGTGCGGCCGAGCCTACGACCCGCGCCTCATCTGCGCGTGGCCCTCGGCTCGAATTGCCGTGATGGGCGGCGCACAGGCCGCCAAGACGCTCGCGCAGATCCAGGTCTCCAAGCTCGAACGCCAGGGCCAAACGCTCTCCGACGAGGACAAAGCCGCACTCTTGGCCACCATCCAAGCCCGCTACGACGCCCAAGCCGACCCGTACTACGCGGCGGCACGCCTCTGGGTAGACGAGATCATCGACCCGAGGGCAACGCGGGCGTGGCTCAGCCGAGGCCTGGAGATGGCGGATCACAACCCGGACATTCCGGAGTTCAAGGTTGGCGTCTTGCAAACGTAGCGCTGGCTACTGCTTGCGCAGGGTCAACGTCCAGCGGAAATGTTTGTCGTTAGCGGTCGGATTGTACTGGCCCTGGCGGGGCGGGTCGGTGTAGAAATACGTCCAGATCTGCTGCCGCCGCTTGTCCTCCTGCACGTTCATCACGAGCGAGCAGTTGAAGATAGTACTCCCACAGTCAAAGCGATTGAGAAGTATGCGGGACGTCTCCTCGTCCACCGTGATGCTCCCTTGCAGATTGACTAGCGTGCCCTCGAAGTTGGTGTAGATGAGCACAAAGTCCGTGAGTACGCCCGTCACCCCGCCCTCCGAAATCTCCAGCGTTCCGGCGTCCGTGAGGTCTTCAAACACCTCCGTGCTGCCATCTTCGAAGATGGCGATGCGCTCTGAATGGACGATGTCCCACGTTCCGAGGAGCTGCCTGCGCTCGCGGTTGGCTGGAATGCATGCCGAGAGAATCAGCAGTGTGATGGCCGTGAGTATGAGCAGTCGTGACTGTCGCATAACGCTTACCAAGCTCCAATCCACAATTCGACCCCAAAGGTGATCCGCGAGCCCCGCAACGCATCCACCTTCACGCTCACGGGCTCGCCTGCAGCGTCGCGCTGGGCAAACGCAACGGGATCCGTAGCCCACAACGCGTAATCGGTGGGCAGTTGGGTAGGCGGAAACTCGTCGTTGTCGTAGTCATCCAGGTCCACGAGGTTTTGCCCAGGCGGGAAGCCCGACAGCAGCGTCACCCACTTGGCGTTGAAATACAGCGGCCCGAGGCGGATGCCGCCGCCCACGCCTACCTCAAGCGACGACCCCAACCCCGTGTAGACGCCCGAAATTTTGTAGACGTTGCCGAGGCTGCGCGAGCCATCCTGGAAGCGCGTGTACATTCGGTACGACAGGTCCCGGAAGTAGCCGTTGACGATGCCTTGGAGCAAAATCCGCTTGGCGATGACGGGTCCCATCTGGAAATCCCAACTGTATTCGCGATGCACCACGTCCATGTCGTGCCCCATGCCGTTCGTATACCGAAACTGGCGATTCGTGCCTACGCGCCCGTACGTGAACGCCGTCTGTATGCTAAACCCGAGGTTCGACTCCGCCGCCACCAGCCGGAAGCCGCCGCCGAAGCGGTAGTGCGTGAAGTCCTCGGGCACGAGGGGCTGAAACGCCTCACGCTGGCTGGACTGCCAAAACGTGTTGAAGCTGTCGAAGAACGTGTTGACTTGGGCGAAGTCGGTGTCGGTCTGGCTTTGCTCCACGAGGAGGAAGGGGTAGAACCGCTGCGCCATAGCCTGCGGGCCAGCAGTGCACCATATTGCACCGCAGAGGGTCAAGGCAGCAAGCAGCGGAGTCGGCGGGCGTGCCATAGGTACGGCGTGTCACATAGCGAGGTTGAGTGCATTGTACACCCTAGCCTGCGCGGCCACTATCACCCAACCGGGGTATTCTGCGCGTCAGACACCGTCGCCGCGTTGGGAGCGTAGCCCTTCTTGCACGAGTGCGCCAAAAAGGCCCGAGACTGGCAGGTTCATCCCGCCATCGACGACGAGGCAGGTGCCTGTAACGTACGACGCCAGCGGCGAGGCCAAGAACGCGGCGGCATGCCCGATATCTTCAACGTTGCCGAAGCGCTGCAGCGGCACGATCTGCTCAAAGCGGGCCTGCAGCCTGGGATCGTCGGGCGCGAGGCGCTTCATGCCCTCGGTGCCACCGATGGGTCCCGGTGCGATGCTGTTCGACCGGATGCCAAAGCGGCCCCACTCCAGCGCGAGGTTGCGCATCAGGTTGTCCACGCCTGCCTTCGCCGCGCCTGCGTGGGCCTGCGCCATGTACGGCACAAACGACTGCCCCGCCGAGATAAAGATGATGTTGCCGCTGGTTGCTTGCAGTTGGTCGAACGCCGCCCGCGCCGCGTTGAACGAGCCCAGCAAGTCAATATCGACGACCGACTTAAACCCGTTGGCGCTGAGTTTTTCCGCAGGCGCGAGGAAGTTGCCTGCGGCACCGCAGACGAGCGTGTGGATGGGGCCGAGCGCCTCGCTTGTTGCGGCAAAGGCGGCGGCGAGGGCGTCGTAGTCGCGCACATCGGCGGTGGCGGTGAACACCTCGGCGCCGAGCGCTTCGAGATCAGCCTGCGCACGGTCCAGCTTTGCCTGCGTGCGCCCGCACAATGCCAGCTTGGCGCCCAGCCGCGCGAAGGTCTGGGCGATGCCAAAGTTGATCCCGCTGCCGCCACCCGTAATGAACACGGTGCGCTCGGCGAAGAGGGTGGCGGGCAGGAAGTCGGTGACGTTCACGTCGGGCATGGTTGCGGGCAGTCAGGTGATGTGAGGGTCTCCTAGCAGCGCTCCCACGCGGTTGATTCGCAGGCCGCAGTGCCGAAGTCAGCTTCCGGCACGCCCTCCGAGGGCTGGAGCGCAGCCACAGCGGGGCGGCTGTGTCCATTTTATCCGGGGGTTGCCAACCGAAAACGTGTTTGACTGGCCTTAGCGCTAAATCTTTTCTATTGTTGATTGCGCACTATTACGCAACGTAGATTTACGCAACGCCATGACCTCGCCTTTCGAGTACGGACGTGAGCTGTCGGCTGCCGAGCTGGTGGATCGACACGACGAGGTGGAGCAGGTCATCGAAACCATCCAGAACGGAGGGCGCCTGTTTCTAATCGGTCCGCGGCGGTTTGGGAAGACATCGATCCTTCGCGCTGCTGCCGAGCGTGCGCGGGATTCGGGAGCGGTCGTGCTTCGGTACAATGCCGAGGCCTACCCCACGCTGACCACACTGGCCGAGCGCATCGTGGCCGATGCTGCGCAGCACCTCAGCGGCCCGCTCCAGAAGGTCGGGCGCAAAGTGCGAGATACCTTCGGCGCGCTGCGTCCGCAGCTGCGCTATGACCCACTCACCGACTCGTTCTCGGCCACACTGACGGCAGCGGCACAGGACCGTTCCCAGCCTGCCCTCCTCGCCGAAACGCTCGGCGGCCTCAACCAACTCGCCGAGGCCTCATCGCACCCGGTAGCTCTCATCATCGACGAGTTTCAGCGCGTGGTCGAAGACGGCGGACGAGTAGCGGAGGGCCAGATACGCGCAGCGGTTCAAGGCCATGATCACGTAGGATACGTGTTTGCCGGGTCCAAAACGCGGATGCTCACTGAGATGACGGGCGATGAGCGGCGACCGTTCTACCGACTCGGCGAGCGGCGCTTCATCGGCGCTATCCCGCGCAGCGACTTCCGCCCATTCCTCGTGGCGGGCTTCGCACAAGGTCAACTCACGCTGAATAGCAGCGGCGTTGAGGCGATTCTCGACCTCGCCGAAGATGTGCCGTACAACGTGCAGCGCCTAGCGCACGCCTGCTGG
>JBCCMF010000198.1:0-8873 GCA_039026435.1 Bacteroidota bacterium | reverse complement strand
AGATCGAAGCCGACGGCGGCATGGTGCAGGTCTAAGCGAGTAGGCTGCGTGGGCATTGCAAGAGCCGGATTTCGGTGGTTGGCGATTGCGCTGGCTGCTGAAGTCCGGCTCTTGGCGTTTTATGCGCTCCACACAATGCAATGGGCGTATTGCGCCTGATGAGTAAGGCCAGTACTTTTCAGCTTGTTAGCACTAACACTCTGCAGGTCTTTTGTCGATGCTGAAGATGAAGATGATTGGCGCCCTATCCATTGTTTTGCTGCTACTGGCGTCATGTGATAGCGGAGACGACATGCCTGACATCCCCGACGAACGGGACACTCCCGAACGCCCCTCGTTCACCGCACTCAACGATGTGACACCTGAAGGCATGACGTGGCAGAAGGTGGAGACGCTTTCCGACGAGTTCGACCGCTGGGACGCGAGCAAGTGGTTCAAGCCATTGTGGAACTACGGCGAGCCCGTGCAGATGATGGAGGCCAACTCGGGCGTCGCCGATGGCATGCTCTGGATCAAAGCCTCGCTCGGCAACGACCCCAGCCGCTGGTTCGAGACGTCGCGGGTGCAGTCGCGCCAGCAGATCTCTTACCCGATGTACACGGAGAGTCGCATCAAGACGGCCCACCTCTCGGCCTACAACACGTTCTGGCTCAACAACGGCGACATTGACAACCGCGACGAGATCGACATCATCGAAAACAACTCGAAGCCGTCGTGCGGCTGCCAGCCCAACTTCCCGTGGCAGATGAACTCGCAGTACTTCCACGTGGTCAACGGCGACACGAAGCGCAACAAGGGCGACTTTGACAACCGCCAGCTCTCGGCCGACAATCCGTTGCGGGGCGTGGCGTGGAACGAGGACTTTCACACGGTCGGCGTGTGGTGGAAAGATGCCCGCAATATCCAGTTCTACCTCAACGGCGAGCCTGCGGGCAGTGTGGCCTCAGCACGCGACTTCACGCGCGACCTCAACCTGATCTGGGACCTGTGGACGATCGACGCCGATTGGTCGGGCGGCATCGCCAGCCAGGCCGATGTGCTGGACGATGCGAACAACACGATGCGCATCGATTGGGTACGGACGTGGCAGTTGGTGGCGGAGTAGAGCGCACGCTACAAGCACGGCGTGAGGCCTCCAGTCTTAGGTTGGCATGGACAACCCGCACTGGATCTATCGGAATCAGGTCTCGTATGGTGGACTCGTGCTCCACTTAGGCCTCAGACATGGTCTCTCCCCAAACCGACGTCACCCAGCTACTGCATGCCGCTAGCGCAGGCGACGCAGACGCTCTAAACCGTCTGATGCCGCTCGTCTACGACGAGTTGCGGGGCTTGGCGCAGCGCGTGCGCGTAGGGCAACCCTACGAGACGGTGAATACGACAGCGCTGGTGCACGAGGCCTACCTGAAGCTCGTCCGCTCGCCTGGGGTAGCATGGGAGAGCCGCGTTCACTTCTTCCGAGTGGCGGCACGCGCCATGCGGCAGGTGCTCGTCAACGAGGCCCACCGCCACCTAGCCCAAAAACGCGGCGGTGGGCAGGTGGCCATCACCTTGCACGAAGACGCTTACCAGCAGCCCATCGAAGCGACGACGTTGCTGGATATGGACGACGCCCTGACCCGGCTGGAGCGCCTCAGCGACCGGCAGGCGCGCATCGTGGAATGCCGCTTCTTCGTGGGGCTCACGATGGACGAGATAGCGAGCGCCTTCGAGATCTCGTCGGCTACGGTGTACCGCGAGTGGCGCGTGGCACGGGCCTGGCTGGCTCGCGAACTACAAGCGGCCTGAGGCATGGATAAGAGCCGCTGGGAGGTCATCCAAGCTGCCTTTGAGCAAGCCCTGGCATCTCCGGACCCCAACGTCTTCGCGGCCGACCTGGCGACCACTGATCCGACCCTCGCGGCTGAAGTACGCTCGCTTCTAGATGCCGATGCCGAGGCGCCAGCCTACCTCGACGATGCCCCAACATGGCGCCTGCCCCAGGTGCCGGATCACCTGCAGACGCTGGGGCCTTATCGTCTCATCCGTACCCTAGGCCAGGGCGGCATGGCGCGGGTGTATCTAGCCCATCGAGAGGACCTGGATGCGCACGTCGCCATCAAAATACTGCCGCATCCATTCAGCCACCCGCTCACGCGCCATCGCTTTCTGCAGGAGCGTCAGATGCTCGCGCGGCTCCGCCACCCCAACATCGCCCGCGTGCTGGATGCGGGGCTGACGCCTGAGCATCAGACACCGTTTTTTGTGATGGAGTATGTGGAGGGGGCTCCCCTCGACGCGTACTGCGCCGCGCAGCATCCCACACTGATCGAGCGCTTGCGCTTGTTCCGGTCGATCTGTGAGGCCGTGGCCTACGCGCACCAGAACCTGATCGTCCATCGCGACCTCAAGCCTTCCAATATTCTCGTCACGGATGCCCGCGTGCCCAAGCTCCTCGACTTCGGCATTGCCAAGCTGCTCACGCCAGACGACGTGCCTGATCCGAGCGTCACGCAGACGGGGGAACAGGTGCTCACGCCGGCCTACGCGGCTCCAGAGCAGCTACGCAGCGAGCCCATCACTACCGCTACGGATGTGTATGCGCTAGGCCTGATCCTCTATGAACTGCTCACCGACGTTCGCGCGTACGATGTGCAAGGGCGCACGCCCGGCCAGATCGAGACGTTGATCGGGGCGTCTGACCCCGTACGCCCCTCGGTACGCGTGCGGACGCTGGTCCCAGGTCGCGAAGCCGACCGGCGTGCCCGCCGCCTACGGGGCGACCTGGACACCATCGTGCTCAAGGCGCTCCGCCGCACACCTACGGACCGCTACGCTTCCGTCGATGCGCTCGCCGAGGACGTGGAACGCTATCTGAACAGCGAACCGATTGCGGCGCGGCCTCCTTCGGCCGGCTACCTCGTGCGGAAGTTCATGCAGCGGCACCGATGGCCCGTGGCGCTCGTCACCGTCGGCGTGCTGCTGCTCATGCTGGGGGCGGTGCGCGAGCGCAACCTACGCAGCGAGGCCGAAGCCGCACGCGACGAAGCAACGGCTGTGGCGGGCTTCATGCAAGACCTGTTCAGCGTGGCCAGCCCGTACAGTACGTCGGGCCTACGCGGCAATGAAGCAACGGCGCGGGACCTGCTCGCCTACGGCGCCACCCGCCTACGCGAGGACTTAGCTGATCAGCCTCGACTCCGCTCTGCCCTCTTGCTCCGCGTGGGCGATGTGCATGGCGATCTGGCCCTGTTTGCCGAGGCCGAATCGCTCCTCACCGAAGCGTTGGCACTCCAGCAGCAGCTATACGGCCCGGCTACTCCCGAGGTCGCCGAGGTGTACGAACAACTCAGCTACGTCTACCAAGAGCAAGACCAGTACGATAAGGCTCTTGACCTGAGTGTACAGGCGTTGGCGATTCGGCAGGCCACGGGATCACCAGAAGAGCGCGCCCGTGTCCTGAGTCGGCTCGGCTTGATCTACTGGCATACCGGGACACTCGATCTGGCCGAGCGCTACACAAAAGAGGCGCTGGCGCTGCGGGAAGTCCACGAGCCGCAATCCATGGCGCTCGCTTCCAGCGTGAACAGCCTCGCCCTGATTTACCACGACCAGAACCGTCTGGACGACGCGGAGCCGCTCTACCAACGCTCGCTGGAGCTGCGCCAGCAGGTGCTCGACCCCGACCACCTCAACGTAGCGACGGCGTTGCACAATCTGGCCGACCTCCGCTTTGAACAACAGCAGTGGGCGGAAGCAGAACGCCTCGAACGGGCAGCGCTGGACATTGTCCACAAGCAGGTGGGGCCGCATCACCCCGACATCCTCGACTCGAACCTTCTGCTGGCTGGCATCCTCACCGCCCAAGGCGACCTCGCGGCCTCGGAATCGCTCTACGTCGCCGCGCTGGACATGGCGTATGCCATGCACGATGGCCCGCACACCAACCAATCGGCGACGCACGACCTGCTCGGGGAATTCTTACAGGACCTAGGCCGCCTAGACGAAGCTGAACAGCACATGCGCGAGTCGCTGCGCATCCTGCTCGCCATCCACGGTCCTGAGGGCATCGATACCCAGCGGACGCGCCTGAACCTTGCATTTAACCTCCGCAGTCAAGGTGGCGCCAAGCAGGAGGAGAGCTTGGTCCATCTCCGCTTCTTTGTCGCCACAGAAGGCACTGCAGACGTGCTGCCAACGGAGTATGCCCAAGCCCAACGCGCGTTGAACGATGAGTAGCTCAGAAGCTGTTTGGAATTGGTCTTCACGAAGAAGAACGGCTGCAAAGCGCCTGCTCATCGTTCCGCTGCATCGCCGATGCTACGGCATCGTCTGCTTCGCGCGCCTTGATCAGGCGCTTCTCGCTCGTTTTCTTCTGGCAAATCATAAATCCAAACAGCTTCTCAGATTTTCTTGAGCCCGCGTGACAGGTTTGGGCGCGACTTCTTGTACGGGGAGGGTGAACGGTTCTGTTCATTTCCCAGCCTCCACCCATGCCGCACTCCCGCTCTCTCTGGCTTTCTCTGCTCCTTTGTGCAGCCACCCTTCCTCTCGCACAGGCTCAGCAGGTCAGCGTACAGGTGATCCTGCCGCAGGCGTTCCAGATGCCACGCACGATCACGGAGTGGCAGGCTAACCCCGACATCGTGCAGTTCGTGGTGACCAACCTGAGCACGGAGCCGCTCGACGGGCTGCGGCTGTCGTTCAACGTGACAGGTGCTGCGCGAGGACGCCTTGTGACCTCAAAAGATCGGCATCCGGCCCAACCGTTCTTCTCGCTCGGACCTGCTGAAGCACGTGCCTTCTTCTGGGATGACCTTATCGACGAGGAGGCGCTGGAGTTTGCGTCCAACCTGGAGACGGAGGTCGCTCGTGATGGCATCCCAGAGGACGATTACCTGCTCTGCACATCGGTGTTCGTAAGCAATAACATGACGCTGACGGCGGGCGAGTCGTGCACGCCACTCCGCGTCATCGAGCCCGACCCGCCTACGCTGTTGGCGCCCTTCGTAGAGGTACCTGTTGACCCGAGCGCGCTATTCTTCCAATGGACGCCTGTGGAGCAGCAAGGCGTGGCGTACCAGCTCGTCATCAAGCCCGTGTTCGTGGGTCAAGACGCGATCCGCGCCTTCGAAGGCAACCCGACGCTGCTCGAGACGGAGGTGATGGCACCGTACTACCAATACCTCCCCAGCGACCCGCCGTTCGACACATTCCCCAGCCAGAACGGCTTCGCATGGCAGGTGCAGAGCGTGATCGATGGCGAGCCTGTGGGGCGCGACGGTGGGCTGAGCCCCATCGCTTATTTCAAGCTACGCGAGGACGCCGCCGACCTCTTCGACCCGCTCGCGGCCTTCGAGGCGTTTGAGGATTTTGACACGTTCAACACGTTTCTGTCTGACTCCCTGCTGACGGACACGACGTTTACGCCCAATGGAGGCGCTACGCCACCGCCGAATTTCAACTACAACACGTTTCGGATGGGCGAGGTGACGGTGCCACAACCTCAGCCCTGGCAAGACGCCACACCACGCCGGGCACAGGCGGTCAAGCTGAGTGGCAGCGCCTCGGCATCGACAGATGTGTACCAGCAGGCCGGGCTGACGCGGGCTCGGCGTCCGGGTGAGGCGGGGCTGCTCAGCGGGCAGCTCAACGTACAGCTAGCGGAGCGGATTACGCTACCGCTGTCGTTCTACGTCTCTAGCGAGTCGGCGGGGTACCAGCACCCGTTCAACCAGATTGGCATGAGCCCCACGTTCGGATGGGCCAAGCTACACGGTGGGTATTTCTCCACGCGCTTCTCCGAGCTGACGCTGTCGGATGCGCGGCTGCTGGGCGGCGGCTTCGAGTTGCAGCCCGGTTCGGCGCGCATCGCCAATGCCACGGGCATCGCGCAGCGTAAGCTGCTGCCGGATGAGTTCGGCCAGCGCGGCCTCTTCCAACGCTTGCTCTCGGCCACGCAGCTTGGCCTGGGCAAAGAGGGTGGCTTCTTGTTCTGGTTCACCGGGATGTTCGCGCGTGACATCGTCTCGTCGCTGCCGCTGGATGTCGCACTCTCGGATCAGGTGATCTCACCGAAGGAAAACGTGGTAGCCAGCGTGCGCATGGCGATGCCATTCATCAAGAACCGCTTCAGCTTAGAGGGCGAGCTGGCGGGGTCGGTGTTTACCGAAAACACGCTGACGGATGAACTCAAGATCGGCGGCGAGACGGAACTGCCCGGCTTCATCAAGTCGATCTTCACCCCACGCCTCGCCTCGCGCGCTGACTTCGCCGCGACGGCCGCGCTCAATATCCGCCCCGTCAACCAATTCGGCATCCGCTTCCAGGGGCGCTTGGTCGGCCCCGGCTATCAGTCACTCGGCGCCCAGCAGATCGAGATGGACGTGCTAGACTTAACGGTGAGCCCACAGTTCCAGTTCAAGCCACTGACGTTGAACGCCACCATCGGCGTGCGCGAGAACAACGTGGCCAACACGCGGCTGGTGACGACGCGGCGGGGCATCGTGAATGCCAACATGCTGCTGCGGCCCGTGCCGTGGTTCAACCTCTCGGGGCAGTTCTCAAACTACGGGCTGCGCAACTCGGAGACGAATGACACGCTGCGGGTGGAGAACGTCTCGCGGCAGTACGGCGCGCTGCCGTCGTTCCTCTTCACCACCGGCAAGGCGCGACACGTGCTGCGCGCAGGCTACACGTTCCAGGAGTTCAGCGACGAAAACGTGCTCACCGGCCGCCTGGGCGACACGCGGACCCACAACGTCATTGGCGGGCACACGCTGTCGCTGCCCTCGGGGCTCACGTTCACATCGTCGGCCACGTACGTGCGCGGGCTCACGTCTAGCATCAACTCGATCATCCTGACGCTTAGTGAGAGCGTCGGCTATGCGTTCTTCGACCGCAAGCTGCGCGTGAACGGCACCTTCTCGTGGAACCGCACGCGCACCATCTTTCCGGATTATGGCCTACAAGGCAGACTCCGGCTCAGCTACCGCCTGCCCAACCGCTCGCAGATCCAAGCCAGCTTCCAGCTGCGCAACTTCGACTACGGCTTGCCCCGCGCGGGCAGCGACGGCTTCACCGAGTTCACCAGCCGCCTGAGCTACAGCATTTCATTCTGAGGTTTGCCATGCTCCGATTCCCTCGACCATCTAGAGTCCATCACATTGCAGCACAAGCTGCCAGCCTGAGTCCCCTCTCCCGGGAGCTGGGAGAGGGACAGGGTGAGGGCGAACTAGGTGAGGGCGAACCAAGGGTTTATGCCAAGGCCGATCTACCTCACCCCAGCCCTCTCCTGTCAAGGAGAGGGAGCCCGTTGTGCTCACCTGATTCTGGTGCTCCTAGCCACGTTAACAGCATATCTGCAGGTCATCACAAACGTATTGCCCCAAGCGTTGAGCCAGAAGTCGAAGTCCCCTCTCCCAAGGAGGAGAGGGACAGGGTGAGGTGGACCCTAAAACTAGCCGCCCTACTCCTCATCGTCCTCCTCCCCCGCCTCGCCACCGCCCAAAACGTCGATCTCCAGATCATCCTCCCCTCGGCCGCGCAGATGCCGAAGAACATCGAGGATTGGGAGGCCGACCCGACGATCGTGCAGATCGTGATGACGAACCTTGGCAACGATGACCTCAACGACCTGTGGTTCTCGTTCAACATCCGAGGCGCGACGCGAGGGCAGCTCGTAGAGAGCAAGGACCAGCACCCGCGCCAGCCGCGCTTCAGCCTGGCACCGAACGAGTCGCGGGCGTTCTTCTGGGAGGAGGTCATCCACCCCGAGGCCTTGCAGTTTGCGAGTGGCCTGGAGGGCGATGTGGTGCGCGACGGCATCCCCGAGGACAACTACACCATCTGCGCCGAGGTCGTGGCGCCGAGCGGCCAGCCCGTGTCGATGGGCGGCGAGCGCTGCACGCCGTTCACCATCACCAGCCCCGACCCACCCAGCCTCCTCTTTCCCACCGCCGATCAGCCCGTCAATCCGGCCACGCTGCAGTTCCAGTGGACGGCGGTGAACATGCCGGGCGTGACGTACCAGCTCACCATCAAGCCACAGTTTGTGGGGCAGGACCTGCAAACCGCGATGGCAGGCAACCCGATTCACTTCGAGGAGGAGATCAGCGGCACCTCGTACTTCTACCTCCCCAGCGACCCGCCCTTCGACGTGCCCGGCGCCGTCGGTTACGTGTGGCGCGTGCAGAGCTTGGTGGACTTCACGCCCGTGGGTCGCAACGGCGGGATGAGCCCGGTGGTGCCGTTCACCCTGGAGCAGGCGCCTATCGTGGCGCAGCGCTTCAGCTACCCCGCGTTCAACACCGTCTTTACCGTGGACTTGCGGGGTCTCAAGGTAGACGCGACGGACGGGACGGAAGTGCTCGTCTCCTCGGGCACGGCCGAGGCGCAGCTCAGCAACGGCAGTTCAATGGAGGCGACGTTCCGCAACGTCCTGCTCGACCCGCTGCAAGGCGTCATCGCCAGCGGTCGCATCGAGTTGCAGGAGCGGCTGGCGTTTCAGCTTCG
Source organism: Bacteroidota bacterium (assembly GCA_039026435.1). Lineage (GTDB taxonomy): Bacteria > Bacteroidota > Rhodothermia > Rhodothermales > JBCCMF01 > JBCCMF01. The sequence continues at coordinate 380 of JBCCMF010000198.1, read as the reverse complement.
GATGGGTGGGCTGCCGTTTCAATCGCAGCCGCAGACGTGGGGCTGGATGACGGTGCCTACGGGCGCCCCCGCGACAAGCGGGCACCTCATCATCGAGACGTGGCCGGATGTGATTGTGACCGACGAGGGCTTTGTGAGCGAGCGTGGCGGTGTGGGCAAAGGGCGCGCGCTGGGCTTCTGCGACCCAAGCACGGGCGACTGCCTGCAGGATGGAGAGGGCTATTCCGTGAACTACGAGCCGGGCACCGTCATCGCCCCGATGCCGCTCGGCGTGGTGGAAGGAGGCTTCACACTGACCTTGGACGGCGAAACCATTGCCCGCGTGGACCCAACAGGACTGTACCTGGAGGTACCAGCAGGTGAGCCGGAGCCATCCGTCT
>JBCCMF010000197.1:0-8890 GCA_039026435.1 Bacteroidota bacterium | reverse complement strand
TCGTGCCCGAGGCCATGAAGATCGTGATGCAGACCATGCGCACGTCGGCTGCGCCTGCTGGCGTGATCGGCGTCGCCCCCGATGCTGCGCTGACGCTGCCTGTGCTGCCACAAGCCACCCCGCTGCTGGCTGCAGCCGCGCCGTCCGTGGCCGACGTCGAGGTACCCGCCACCGAAGCGCCTGTCCTCTGGCCGCTGCCTGCCGTGGCATCCGCTTCCGATGAGGAAACCGTGCTGTGGCCACGCCCCGCTGCCGACGAGACCTCGGGCGACGAAGAAAGAACGCTTTGGCCGCCCCAAGGCGCGCCCGCTGGCGACGGTGCCTCCCGCGACATCGAAACCGCCAAGGTGCTCTGGCCACCGCAAGCTGCCGAGCCAACCGCCCCCTCTGGCGACGGTGCCTCCCGCGACATCGAAACCGCCAAGGTGCTCTGGCCTGCCCCCCAGCTCGCCGATGCCCAACACGGCGAGGAAGTCCTCCTCTGGCCACTCGCCGACGGCATACCGGACGACGCACCCAACGTACGCTGGCCGCGCGATGCCGCTTCGGCCTCCACAGTCCCACCACCCATCCCGCAAGGCGATGGCATGCCGCGCCAGCCCGTGCTGGCGACCAGCTTGCCTTTCGCTGAGATCCTCCCCCCATCCGCTCAAGGAGACGGCGCTCCCCGACGGGCGCTACGGCCTCGGCGGCGTGCCCACGCCCCGCGCATACCCGTAGCCTCCATTGCCCTCTCCATCGCAGACCCTACCCAGGCTTCACCCCCAGTCTCATGATTCATCCCCTATCGCCATACCGCCACCACCGCGGCCTCCCCATGTGGGAAAACCTAGACGCCGTCACCAACCGCGAGCCCGTAGCACGCCACCCGCGTGACCTGTTCGGCCCGAAGACGCTGCGCGTGGCCGTGGTCGTGGGCACACGCCCCGAGGCCATCAAGATGGCGCCCGTCATCCGCACGCTCCAAGCGCGCCTGCACCAGTTCGAGCCCATCGTGGTGAGCACTGGGCAGCACCGCGAGATGCTGGATCAGGTCTTTACCTTGTTCGACCTCACGCCCGACATCGACCTGGGCCTGATGAAACCGAACCAGAGCCTCAACGACTTCTCGGCGCGTGCCTTTGCGGCGCTAAGCCAGACGTGGGCCGAGCTGAAACCCGATGTCGTGCTCGTGCAAGGCGACACGGCCACGGTGACCATCGCCGGATTGTCGGCATTCTACGCAGGCATCCAGGTGGGTCACATCGAAGCCGGGCTGCGCTCGTTCGACCGCTACAACCCGTTCCCCGAGGAGGTCAACCGCAAGGTGGCCAGCGCCGTGGCCGACTACCACTTTGCGCCCACCGCCCAAGCCGCCGACAACCTGCGCGCCGAGCGCGTGGATGCCGACGAGATCTACCTCACGGGCAACACCATCGTGGATGCCCTCCAGACCGTCGATCTCTCCGCAGGCTTCCGTTCGCCAGGGCTGGAGGGCAAGGACTTCACGGGCAAGCAGATGATCTTCGTGACGAGCCATCGCCGCGAGAACCACGGCACGCCGCTTCGCAACATCTGCCGGGCCATCCGGCGCATCATTCGGCAAACACCCAATGCCGAGGTGGTGTATCCGGTGCACCTCAACCCAAACGTGCGGAGCGTGGTGGAGCACGAGCTGCGGCTGTGCGAGCGCGTCCACCTCATCGACCCGGTGCCGTACGACGATCTGCTGCGCCTCCTCGACCAAAGCACGCTCATCCTCACCGACTCGGGCGGCATTCAGGAAGAGGCGCCGTCGTTCAACACGCCGCTGCTGATCCTCCGCGAAACCACCGAGCGCCCCGAGGTCGTCGAGTGCGGCGCGGGCAAGCTGGTGGGCACCGACACGGATCGCATCGTGCAGGAGTCGCTGCGCCTGCTGCATGACACCGCGTACTACCACAGCATGCAGGAGGTGCAAAACCCGTTCGGCGATGGCCAGGCGGCCCGTCGCATCGCCGACACGCTGCACGAGCGCTACAACCAACAGGAGGCCAAACGGACGCGCAAGACGCCTGCGTCAGTACCCAACGCGTTGCTTAACAGCCTGAGTCGCGCAAGCTGACGCACTGCATCTTGCGGTGAGCCGGAGCCAGACGCATTCCTTCGCTGAGCGACCTGGCGGGCGTGGCAGATGCTAGCGCAAAGCGCCCTAGGGTTGCATCGCGGCCAGTTGGTGGCGCACGAGCGCGCGCAACGTCTCGGGCGAAGCGGCCATCGCCTCGTACGTCGTGAAGAACGTGGGCGAGTAGAGGTGCGTGCGCACGGCCACCAGCTCGGCGGGCGTCAGGCCGTGTAGGCCCAGCACATCCAGCTCATGCAGGAACGCCAGCGTGACATCGCGATCGGCCAGAAAAGCGTAGGTGGCCTCGTACACCATTGGGGTCTCCAGCGCGTGCACCGCTTCGGCGTATTCAGGCTGCGTGTGGAGCTCGGTTGGCGCAGGTCCGAGGGGCAGGTAGCCGTACAGCGCTAGGTTGAGTACCGTAGCCGAGACCGCCAATGCCATCAGCCCCGCGAACACGAGGGCGCGGCGCAGGCGCGAGGGCGGTGTGGGCAGGGAGTCGGCCATGCGGGGGCGTACGAGCCAATACCGCCCGGGTTGCCCGCGGCAGCAGACGACCTCACGTGATGGCGATCAGCAACAGTGGCAGGGCGAAGAACAGGATGCCGAGGTAGACGAAGGCGTAGACGCGATTCTTGTACGCCAGGTCGCCCAGCCACTCGGCCATGCGCACGGGGATCTCGCGGATGGGCTTGATGCCGTAGATGAGCAGGATGCCGATCAGATTGAACAGCAGGTGCACGAACGCGACGGTCAGTCCCGCCTCGCCTGCCGCCTCGCCGCCCGCCGCCAGCGAGAGCGCTGCCAGCAGCGCCGTCACGGTGGTGCCCACGTTGGAGCCGAGCATGTAGGGGAAGATCTGCCGCACGGTCAGGATGCCCGCACCCACCAGCGGCACCGCAATCGACGTCGTCACCGACGAGCTTTGCACCATGATCGTGATCAGCAGCCCGCACGCCATCGCGGCCAGCGGCGAGCCGAAGATGTACTTGTGCAAGAACTCCTCGCTTTTGCCCAGCACCATCGACTTCAACAGCACCACGAGGTAGCGCAGCGCGAAGAACAGCATCAGCAGCCCCACGATCAGCACCGCGACGCCGTTCGACTGTAGCAGCTCGATAATCGTATTGGCGACGGGGTCGGTGACGAGTTTGAGGGGGCTCAGCAGGTCGGCCCCGCCGAGGCCGGTGAGTCCATCGGTGAGCCAGATGGCGGGCTTGGAGAGGATGCCGAAGAACAGCTCCAGCGGGAAGAGGACGATGACGGCCAGCCAGTTGAAGAAGTCGTGTACGGTGGCGCTGGCCATTGCCCGCTTGAACTCGTCTTTCCGCGCGATGTGGCCCATCGACACGATGGTGTTGGTCACGGTGGTCCCGATGTTGGCGCCCATCATGATGGGTACGGCTCCGGCTACGTCGAGCGTGCCGCTGGCCACCAGCGCCACCGTCAGCGCCGTCACGGTGGACGAGCTCTGCACCAGCGAGGTCGCCAAGATGCCCGCGAACAAGGCGACGAACGGGTTGGCGGTGCTGTTGACAAGGGTCTCGGCGAAGCCGCGCCCCATCAGCTTGAACGCGTCGCCCATGAGCTCAAGGCTCACGAAGAACAGCAGGAGCACCCCAATCAGGGCAAGGATCCGCAGGGCGGTCCGTAGAGACGTCGGCATGGGGAGGAAGGACTTATGCGTCGTGCCCATCGAGGGGGCGTATTGGGTCGAGCGGCATCAGCATGACCAAGGCGATGCCTGACCAGTGCGCTGCTGTGGTCAGGAGCATGGCGTGCAGCACATCCAGACCAGTCGGTCTACTAATGCGCCGACCAACGCCGATGTTTGCGTCTTGATCTCTGGCGTCGATGCCACCGCCGCACGTCGTAGCGAGAGCGACCGAGCCCGTAGATACGGCCGCTATGTTAGCACAACGTTAGCCCACACGCGAAAGCCTGCCCCCACAATCGCGTGAGCGCAGGCTTTCGTCGGAATGACACGTGTGAGACCGATTACTTGGTCACCGTCACGGTACGGCTCTGGACGGTCACGAAGCCCAGCACAATGCTGATGAGGCCATCGATGACGCTAGTTTCCGTCACGATGGTGTAGTCCTCGGCGCCTTCGGCCATCTCGTTCGTGTCCACATTGTTCAGCGGCACCAAGCCCCACAGAACGTACCACTGGCGCGCTTCCTCTTCTTGCGCCGATTGCGCACCGTCGCCCACGACGTGTTCGTGGATGGTGCAGCCGGTCATGCCAAAGCTGGCGAAGAGCAGTAGGCCTGCCATGACTAGCGATGTCCCTTTCGTCAATCTCTTGTTCACTCTGCTACCTCAACTGGATTATTGGGAATGGATGGATAGGGAGCCGATAGACGACTCGATACTGCGCGCGGTGCTTGCCGTGTAGTCCGATGCCGAGAGAAGGTACACCGTCTGCATCGCCGTGTCTGCACGCAGGGGCATCAGTAACGAAAACGATACGGTGTCGGGCCGTTGGACGAGGTGCTGCAAGACGGGCTGACCGTCCTTCAGAAATTCCGCGCGGCGCACCTGCTCGCCGAGGAGGTCAGGACGAGCGGCCTCGTACGCCGCCACCTGATCGGCCCAGGTCAGCGCACCCGGCAGCGGAACCAGCGCAGTGTGCACGCCGCCCTGCCCCACCGAATCGGAGAAGAAGGAAGCGACCGGCTCTGCCCGTCCATGCATGGCGGGACCGCGACGCGACGGATCGCGCTGCCAGCCCTGGGGCGGACGCAGGGTGAACCCAGCATCCTCGAACACGACGGGCTCGGCCAAGAGCGAGTCCACGACGGTGAACGCCATCGTGGGCAACCCGCGCGGCGGCGTCTCGGGCTGGCACCCGACCGCCATCGCACCGAGCAGCGCAGCGGCTAGCAGCGTTGTTCTCATTGCACCGTGCAGAACTCGTGGGCAGCGCTCCAGCCGTGCAGTGCGCCGCGCCGCGCGTCTTGCCGCAGCAGGAAGGCTGGCGCCTCTTGCCCAATGGGCGACCCCGGCGGCGTGGAAGGCACCACGGTGCGCTCGGCAGGCTGGTACGGGCGGTAGAGCCAGCGGTCGATGCTGCTGTAGATCTGGTTGCGATGCGCGCGCGTCTCCACGTCGCGGCCGCCGGAGTTATCGTCTAGCCATTCGAGGTGGACGCTCAGCTGATGGTTGACGCGGGCACGCACGGCTGGCGCCAGCTTGGGTTGGGCAGCCAGTTCCAGCATGGTGTCGGTCCAGACCTGCTGCACCACGCGCTGCAGTTCGAGTTTGTAGGGCGTGTTGGTGCGGCTGGGCTTCCAGACGGCATCCCACACGCGGTCGAGCACGTCGGTCAGGCCGGGCAGGTCGTCGTCGTGGTCGTGCTGGTAGGCGAGGCGTGCGGCGCGCTGCGGGTGCAGGATGAGGCCGAGCACGAGGTGCGAGACGACCTCGGCGGGCGAGTACGCGTCGAAGGCGAGGCCGCTGTAGCCGTCGAACAGCTCGCGCGTGGCGCCGTAGCCCGGCGGACGCGGCGGGATGCTCTGCCGCACGCGCTCAGGCAGGGCCAGCTGCTCCGCGTCCAGCGCGTCCAGCAGTCCGGTGAGCGCGGCAAGCTGGGCATCGCCCCCGACGGGCGCGGGGAGGGCGCGCGTGTCGCCGCGCAACGTGTAGTCGTAGCTCAAGCCACCGATGGCCTTGGACACCGCCTCCACCTGATAGCGGTGATACAGGTAGATGGGCACCAGCGCCTCCTCCATCGTGGCCAGCGGCTGCCCTTCCCGAATCACGTTCACGCCGAAGTTCTCCAGCGCGAGCTGCCGCACCGTCATCTCGCGGCTGAGCGCCTCGACCAACGTGGGGCCGTTGTCCCAGAGGTGCGCCAGCGGGTTCGCACTGCCCTGCGGACGCGCATCCGAGTCGGTGATGTAGTAGAGCCCGGCGGCGTGTCCCTCGTCGAGGATCGCGTTGAGCACCTCGGCCTCGTCGGCACCGTCCGCGAACTGCGTGTAGCCATAGCGCACGGCCAGCTTGTCCCACGCGCCGATGCCCGCGTCGTATGCGTCGGAGAGCGTGATGCGCATGCCATCGGCCTCGGTCTCCTCCACTTGCGCGAGCGGCGCCGGGTAGTCCATCACCGAGGACCGGCCGTTGAACGACGCGGCGAAGTTGTGCGCGATGCCGATGGTGTGGCCGATCTCGTGTGCCGAGAGCTGGCGGATGCGGGCGAGCGCCATCGCCAGCATCGGGTCGCTGTCGGGGTCCATGCCGTTGGCGAGGCTGTCGGCGTAAGGCGCCAGCAGGCCTTCGGCGATGAGGTAGTCCTGGCGCACGCGCAGCGAGCCGAGCGAGACGTGGCCCTTCAGGATCTCGCCGGTGCGGGGGTCGGTGATGGAGGCGCCGTAGCTCCAGCCGCGCGTGGAGCGGTGCACCCACTGGATGGTGTTGTAGCGCACGTCCATCATGTCGCCGCTGTCAGGCAGCACCTCCAGGCGGAACGCGTCGCGGAAGCCCGCCGCCGTGTAGGCGTCGTTCCACCAACGTCCGCCCTCCAGAAGCGCCGTGCGGACGGGGTCGGGCGTGCCCGGGTCGAGGTAGTACTGGATGGGCTCGACGGGCGTGCACAGGCCGTCGGCGTCGCGGGGTCCGGCGCACTCCAGGCGGTGCCGGCGGATGAACTGGTGCTCCTTGCGCTCGCCGATGGGCGTCGAGTAGTCCACGTACGTCAGGCCGAAGTAACCCGAGCGCGGATCCATGCGGCGCGGCGTGTAGCTGCCCAGCTCGGGCAGCTCGATGAACGAGTGCCGCACGCGGAGCGTGATGGCGTTGGGGTCGGCGGCGACGCTGCGCACGAAGCCGCCGGGGCTCGTCCCCGTGAACGTCAGGCGCGCCTCCATCTCGGTGTTGCTCGGAAAGGACTTCAGCACTTGCGGGTAGACGGCGCTGCGGCTCTTGTTGAGGCTGAACGTGCCCTGGTTGCGACCGCGCAGCCGCTGCACCACGCCGTGCGCGTCGCGGACGATGAAGTCGGTGGCATCGACCAGCACGGTGTCGCCCGAGGCGGCGGCCACGGCGAAGCCCCACACCACGCTTGGCGCGAACGCGTCCTCGACGGCTTTGCGCTCCAGCACGTTGTCGCTCGACGAGCGGTAGTCCAGGTTGGGCGCCACCATCAGCACCTTCGGCCCCACGCGCTCAAACCGCACCACCTGCTGGCCACCGAGTTGCCCTCGGTCCAGCCCGATGTCGTTCGAGCCGAGCCCGGCAGGTAGTGACGAGACGTAGAGGAAGTCCTCGTCGAAGTCATGAATAGCCAGCCACACCTTCCCGGCCTTCGCGTCCCAGTAGATCGGCACGAAGCCATCCTGCTTCTCCATGCCCACCGTCTTGTCTTGGATGGCGGGCAGATCCTGGGCGAACGAGGGGAGGGCCGTGAGCAGCATCGCACAGCAGAGGACAACGAGGCGCAGCATATTTTCGGGTCGGTAGATCAACGGGCTCGGGTCCGAATATAGCACCTAGGCCGTTGCTTCGTGCCACGCAGGCGCACCGCAGCAGTGTGCGCCTCCAGCAGGATCAGCCGAAACTTGGGCCGTTATTCACAGCGTTTTGCGCGAATCGGAGAAGCCAATGCACAGGCGTCCCGTTAATTTTCGCACTGAAACACGCGCTGAGCCGTCGCCCTGTCTATTCTGGCCTCTGATCGACTCAGCCATCCTCTAGCGATTCACTTACTCCATATCGTTCTGATGAGCAACGGAAGCACTACGACGGGCGCTGTCGTCCAGGTGATGGGTCCCGTGGTGGACGTCGAATTCCCTGCCGACGCCGTACCCGAAATCCTCGACGCCCTCAACATTGACCTCGGCGGCGACAAGCTCGTCCTCGAAGTGCAGCAGCACCTCGGCGAGAACCGCGTCCGCACCATCGCGATGGACTCGACGGACGGCCTCACGCGCGGCACTGCAACCATCAACACGGGCCAGCCGATTGCCATGCCCACGGGCGAGGAAGTCAAGGGCCGCCTGTTCAACGTGGTCGGCGAAGCCATTGACGGGCTGCGCCAGCCCACGGCCGAGGCGTACCGCCCCATCCACGCGGAGCCGCCTGCCTACGAAGACCTCGCCACCGAAGTGGAGATGCTGGAGACGGGCATCAAGGTGATCGACCTGCTGGAGCCGTACGCGCGCGGCGGTAAGATCGGCCTCTTCGGCGGCGCTGGTGTGGGCAAGACGGTGCTCATCCAGGAGCTCATCAACAACATCGCCAAGGCGCACGACGGGATGTCGGTGTTTGCGGGTGTGGGCGAGCGCACGCGTGAGGGCAACGACCTCATGCGCGAGATGCTGGAGTCGGGCATCATCAACTACGGCGACGCCTTCAAGAACGCGATGGAAGAAGGCGGCTGGGACCTGGACAAGGTGGACCTTGAAGCCGTCGCCATAGTTGATGATGCCCGACTCCAGCATCTCGCGCATGAGGTCGTTGCCTTCACGCGTGCGCTCGCCCACACCGGCAAACACCGACATTCCGTCGTGCGCCTTAGCGATGTTGTTGATGAGTTCCTGGATGAGCACCGTCTTGCCCACACCGGCACCGCCGAAGAGGCCGATCTTACCGCCACGGGCGTACGGCTCCAGCAGGTCGATCACCTTGATGCCCGTCTCCAGCATCTCCACTTCCGTGGCGAGGTCCTCGTAGGCGGGCGGCTCGGCGTGGATGGGGCGGTAGGCCTCGGCCGTAGGCTGACGCAGCCCGTCGATGGCTTCGCCGACCACGTTGAACAGACGACCTTTGACTTCAACGCCCGTGGGCATCGCAATCGGTTGCCCC
>JBCCMF010000196.1:0-8956 GCA_039026435.1 Bacteroidota bacterium | reverse complement strand
ATGTCGGCGGGGTGTGCATCGACTACAACATCTCGGCCGTAGCTACCGAGGCCGATCCGCTGTTTGACCTAGACGCTGGCTTCTTCGACGTTAAGATCACAAGCCTCAGCCTCGACCCAGTCCAGGGCGATCCACTACGCCTCGTTATCGGCGGCTCGGCGGGCTTCGACGTGGAGGGCGTCGTGGGCCGTGCCGGCTATGAGGGCTTCACAGTGGGCAACAGCGGCGTGAAAGACTGGGGACGCCTTGGGCGAGGCGGGCAGTTCGCGATCTTGCCTACGAGCGAAGACGAGGGGCTGATCTCGCTCGAACTCGGCGGTTTCAGGACCCAGATTGGTGGCTTGATTGACATCGAAAGCGGCTCGCGATCGTCTACGCAAACCGATGTGGGCGGTAGTGGCATCGGTGTGGCCATGACCAGCACATCAATCCAAGTCAATAGATTCATCCACTTCCGCAACGACCTCGGTGGCAATGCGCTCAAGATCGCGTTCGGCGACGATGACTTTGGCATTGCAGCAAGTGTGCAGGAAGTGCTCTTCTATGAGACCAAGGACGGCACTACCAAACTTCTCATCAAGAAAGCTGCGCTTGAAGTCCATGACATGGTCAGCGTGGAGGCTAACTTCGAGTACATCAACGGCCCAGACGGCTTCCTCGTCCGGCTCTCGGGACGCGGGCAGTTCGGGGCGCCGGGCTCACAGATGGGCCTCATGGCGGTGGGCAAGTTTGCCACGCTGGGCGGCAAGCTGAGCTTCGGCGTGTTCGTGGCTATCCAGACCCCGCGTCCCATTCCCATCATACCGGCCATCATTGAGTTGCAGGAGGTAGGTGGGGGCTTCTTCCTGCGCCCCGACCCGGCGGACTTCCAACTGGTACGGCAGGTCGTTCAGCTCAACGCCGATCCGTACCTCGAAAACGCACGCAATCGCGTGATCAATGCCAACCCGGCACTGTTTTCCATCCAGCTCTACGCCCGCGTCGGTTTAGTAGGGCAGCAGCCGCTCTACGCGCTCGACGCCAAGGCGCTCATCACGGTCACCAATCACTACTTCATGCTCGATCTGGATGCCCAGTTCTATGGACTCCCGAAAGAGAACCTGATTGCCAGCCTTGTTGTCGCTGTTGAGTTCAGCCCTGCCGCCCTCAGCGCCGACGTCTTGGTCAATGCATCGTTTGGTGCGGCTGCCGAGGGGCGCCTAGAGGTCAACTTCTTCGCCAACCAAAACACCTGGGGGATCGTCGGCAAGGGCAACCTCGAGATCCTAAAGGTGCTCAACATGACGGGCGAGCTTGTGATTGCCGACGCAGGCTTCTACATGGGCCTCGGGCTCAACGTCAACATTAACGCGGGGATAATCAAAATCAACGGTGGCCTGCGCGTAGAGGTGTGGAACGTGAAGGGCGGTTCTTTTGGGGGCTACGTAGAGGCCAGTGTCAAAATCAAGATCCTCTTCAAAGAGCTCGGCGCTACTGGCAAGGGGGCGTTCATTCGCCGAAGCAATAATTACTTCATGTATGCCCAAGGCAGCGTTCGGGCGTTTGGCTCCGATTGGTCGGGATGGGTGAGCTTGGAGAACGGCGGCTGGGATAGCGGTACCGGCAGCAACCAGCGCTACGAACGGATGGTGGCTGAGGCGCGGTCGGAGGCGCAGGATCTGAAGAACAAAGCGGCCGAAGCGGCAACCAAGCTGACCGAGGCGCAAGCCGAGATGGCCAACGTGGAGCCTGCACCGCCGCCCATACAGACGAACTCGCAAGAAACCTTGCGCAAAGCGGGCTTCAACTTGATTGTTGAGATGGATGAGGCGCAACGGCAGCAAGTGGTGACGGGCGGATACGGCGCTGTTCCAGGCGGTTTGGGCCTGAGCCAAAACGAGTATCAAGCCTACTTTAACCTCACCGGGAACGCGAATAATGAGGTTGGTAGCGGCATGCGCTGGGTCCGGGACAAGGTGGTCCTCGGCGAGTACTTCGATGGCATTGCCCGGCCTACGAAAGCCGCGTACGAACAGGCCGGACTCGACATGGAAGATCAGCTGGCCCTCGTCGGCTTCGTGGTACCCAACGTCTCCCAGCGTCTTGCCGAAGCCGAGTCGGAGCTGGCCACGCTGGTGCAAGACTTGAGCACGCAGGCCAATGCCTTCACCGACTTGGCTTCGCCGGTCACCGCCACCACAGGATTCAGCAGCGATGTAAGCGGCAACGTGACGGGCGGGCCTACCTTCAGTGTGGATCAGGGGGAAGTGCTGCGGCAGCAGCAGTTGGTGACCGATGAGCAGGTGGACCTCGCGGAGCGCGACGAACAGTACCGCGAAGCCATCACCAGAGCGTTGAAGGACCTGCGCCGGTTCGACGAGGTAGCCTCGGGCCGCACCATGGTGGACACGGAGGGATTACTTGGTGCATTCGGCGGCGGCGGCGGCTTCCTCGGCATCCAGTTCGCCTTCTCAGTGAGCGATGCTGCCCAGCAGTTCACCCAAGCCATCAGTAACATCCGCGAGTACTACGCACAGAAGGCCAAGTACGTGTGGGACATGGGCGATTTCGTAAACAACCGCATCGCCTACATGAACACCGTCAAGCGGTTAGAGATCACGAATGCAATCAACGAAGCCACGCGTATCAACAATAGCACGAGCACATTTCGGATTAACCGCCTCAAGCAGGTCAACCTAGGCCGTCAGCGGTTGATCTCGCACTTGGCAGGCGAAGGCGATGCAGGGGTTGCCTCTCTCCGCGCTACGCAGGATACTTATCAAGCCGCCCCTGTGCAGAGAGATTCACTGCAGGCGCAGTTCCAGCGGACAGCGCAGGAGTTATGGCAAGAGACGCCGTTGGCAGGCCTCCGCGAACTGCAAGCCGTCTTGCCCGATGCACAGCCTGTGATCGACGATTACAGCACAAATCTGCGTGCCATCAACAACGCGTACTACAGCTTCTCGGAGCAGGTGGATGACCTCTACGCGCTCAAGGCCGAGTATGCCACTACGCTTTACGGCATGATGGACGAGTACCAGCGCTGGCGGACCTCCACGTTTGGTACGCCGCCTTCGCAACTGGTCACCGATCAGCTAGCTGATCTGGCCGAGGCCCTGGAGCCGCCAAGCATCGAGCGTATCTCCGTCAACGTACCCGACAACCTCGACAACATGGGCCGCGCCACGCTTAGCTGGTCCGTCGAGACGCCGTGGAGAAGCAGTGCTGAGGTCGTGGAGACCAGCATTTCGATTGTGCCCCGTTCCGGCAGCGCACAGAACGTCAGCCTGGCCAACGCGGGACGCTTCTACAGCCTCGGTGTGGCCAATGAGAGCACGAAGAACGACGTCAACCAGTGGGAGCTGAGCTTTCCAAAGACATCGGCTACGCAAGAGAAACAGTCGTACACCGTCGTAGTGCGTGGACGTTCAAGCGGCGGCAACGCCACGGTGCGCGTGGCCGCGTTTGATGTGGCCATGAACCGCCGCTACAGCAACCAAAGCACGGGCGGCGGCGGCTACGATGTGCCGATTGCTGTGCAAGACAACACACCACCAAACATCACCTTCTGGAAGCTATTTGACTCGCGTAAAAACGGCCAGGGGCAGGATGTGGAGTATGGGCGCGTCAACAACGGTACGCTCTGGATCCACGACCTGCGCAGCGTGCGCTTCGGCGCCATCGCACTCGACCTAGAGTCTGATGTGCCGACGTACGAATACGCAGTTGTGGAGTCAGGCACGACCCCTGCCTTCAACGATTGGCAGCCGCTTATTGCAGATCGGCTGGCGCTAGGCTCGGGGAACCTCAATGCCTTGGCTAACACGTTCGTGGCAGGCGAGATCAACAGCCTCGTGCTCACGCCAGGCCAGCGCTATCAGGTACATGTGCGTGTAACCAACGGCGTAGGCTTACGTGCGACGCGCGTCTTCAACAAGGACGTCGTCTTCGATCCGAACGGCCCGTCAGCGCCTGATGTGAGCGAGCCGCAAGTCTTCGCCGCGGCAGCCAACGGAGCGATCGCGACGGGCAATACACTTAACATCAACATCCCTGTGCCCAACGAAGCGCCGCGCTACAGCGGACGGATCGACTGGATGCGGCCGCAGATCAACCGGGTAACCCTTATCGGGGCGATGCCGCGAGCCACGGCGACATGGACGGCCTCCACGGATGGCTTCGCCGGGGTGTGGCAGTACGAGTACGTGGTGAGCCGCGAGCCTGACGCTAACGCCGCCTTCGGAAACCGCGACTCGGTCATGACCACCACGGATACGCAGGTCGTCCTGGACGGCCATCCCATGCTCAGCTATACCGAGCCGACCTACTTCCACGTGCGCGGCGTGGATAACGGGCGTGCGGTAGGGCCAGCCTCCACGTTGGAACTGCTGCCCGAGGACAAGTCGGCGCCTACCCGTCCGACCATTACGCTGCGGCCTTATGCACAAAGCATCGCGGTACATGTGATCCAGCTGGCGCACGATCCAGAGTCTGGTATCGCAGGCTATCAGCTGGCGCTGGGCACACAGCCTGGTGCGCAGGACATCCGGCCGTTCCCGGCAGACAGCACCGCGATGGACATCGAGCACAACCCGCTCACCAACCTGCCTACCAAGGTCACCTTCAGCAAGAACGGGTTGCCCGCCTCGGGGCCGCTTTACGTCAGCATCCGTGCCGTCAACGGGCAGGGCCGCTACTCGTGGCGAACCGCATCAGGGCCGCTCCGAATGGATGACACCCCGGCTCGTGTACCGGGTGCTGAGATTCTATCGCTGACGCGCTCCACGAGCGGGGGCCTCGGCCAGGCGAGAGAGCGCATGCGGGTGCAGTTCAGCAACATCCGCGATCCCGAGTCGGGTATCACGTGGGCCAGGGTGCAGGAGGTGCGTGTTGGAGGCAAGCGCGTCACCGTGGACCAATTTAGCAGCACCCTGAACGTAGTGCCGCCAACCCAGACTGCAGCTGTGTTTAGCAATGGGCGCTACACGGTAGACCTGACGCTCGACCAGTCAGACGTCGTCCAATCCTTGGAAGGGCTGTTCCTTTCGATCTTGGCACGGACAAAGCCAGAGGAGCTTAGCGATGAGGAACGGGCTGCGGCTGCCGAGAAGAAGGAGCAAGCTGATCAGAATCCAGACGATCCGCAAGAATTGACTCCAGAGGAGCAAAAAGAGGCGGCCAATCGAGCAGCTGAGCAGCGTGGCGAAGAGGCTGTCGATAAAGCAGAATACACCGTATCCGTATCGTTCAAGATTTACACACGGAACGGGGCAGGGCTAGTGAAAGTGCATAAAATACCCGCTACCTTGGTGCTGTCGCAGAGCGAGGTGGATCGCTTCCAAGCACTCGTGCCACAGGAGGCACAAAATGAGTTGCTCAGTCGGCTCTTTGGCAATCGATAATCACATCCCTTGAACTTGCGCGATCACCTTATGAAGCGTATCGGCCTTGGTATTCTCTTCCTGGCGGTGCTGGCACCGGGTGTGTGGGCGCAGGACGTGCGGGTCATTCCTCGCACGGACGGCACGGCTTGGATCTACCATCAGGAGCGCTTGCCACAGGGCCACGGCGTACGCCTCTACCGCGATGGCGTACTGATCAGCGACACCATCGCCACAGCCGTGCGTAGCGGAGCCGATCTGGAAGCCGCGCTGGGTGATGACTACGCCAACGTGGAGGCCAGCCTGGAGCAAGCCAGCTCGCAGCAAACGCTGCTGCGCTTGCGGGCTGATGCGATCACAGCACAACTCTTTGCGTGGTTTTACCCCAACGGTGCGCGTGCATTGGGCCGGCTGCTCATCGACGAGGCCGCGCCGACGGGCCAGACGGTCACGTACCGCGTGGAGGTCGTCGATGACGAGGGCACGCCGACGGGGCAGGACCTCCAAGCCACAGCAACTCTCGCTGCTACCCTTCCGGCCGCTCCTACGGGGCTGGACGTAACACACGTAGGCCCTGAGGTGACGCTGACGTGGCGCTACCCAAGGACCACAGAAACGCTGGCCGACCACGTCCCGCTGTTCTTCGTCTATCGCGAAGCTGCGGATGGAACGCGAACGCGGGTTGACATCACTGGGGAGCGGATTGCGCTAGGTGTGCTGCGCATCGACACGCGCGATACGCATACCTTCACCTACACCGCCGACGCTGCGCCGTACACCTACACCGTCACCGCCGTCGATATGACACGGCAGGAAAGCGCGCCCAGCAACGCCGTCGCGCACCAGGCTGTAGACAACGTGCCGCCCGGGCTGCCGAAGGCGCCCCTCGCCCGGGTCACCGCCGACAACAAGGTGGAGTTGACGTGGGACATCGCGCCCGAGCCCGATGCCGCCGTCTACCACCTGCACCGCGCGCGCAATACGGCCAGTCCGTTCACGCGCATCACAGATACGCCGCTTAATCTGCTGACTACCGTCTACGTCGACAGCAGCCACACACGTGGCGGGCCGTTTCACTACAAGCTCAGCGTGATCGACGCCAGCGGCAACGAGAGCGAACTGTCGAACTCGACGATGGCTATCCTCGAAGACCGCATCATTCCGGATCCCGTCAATAACCTCAATGCTGCTTTCGCGGACGGTCAAGTCGAGTTGAGCTGGCAGGCGTCCACCGTGCCCAGCGACTTCCGCACGTACGTCGTGATGCGCCAGCAACTCGGAGGGCGGGGCTTGAACACCTTCTCTCGTCTCAACGACCAAAACGTGACGACGACACGCTACGTCGATCTGGGCCAGAGCGGACAGGGCTTGGACGAAGGCGCCGTCTTCCGCTATGGCGTGGCTGTGGCCGACTCGGCGCGCAACCACAGCGACACCGTCTTCGTCGATCTCAAGATTCCCGACCTCACGCCGCCGGATGCGCCGCGCAGCGTGGACGCCACCGTTGAGGAGCAACGCGCCTTGCGCCTCCAGTGGCTGCCTGTCCGCGCGCCTGACGCCACCACGTATACGGTCTATCGCGACGGCGAGGCGGTGACACAGCTTGAGGCCACACGCACCGCTTGGCTCGACGAGCAGGTGACCAAGGGCCAAGCGTACCGCTACACGGTCACGGCGACCGACTCGCTGGGCAACGAAAGTATGCCATCGGACCCGGCCGAGGTCACCATGCGCGATGGCCGCCCGCCGCGTCCGGTGCCCAACGTCATTGCCCGGCCTTCGCGGCAAGGGGGGATAGCGGTGCACTGGACGCCTATTGCGGCCCCCGATCTGGCGGGCTACCGCATCTACCGCGCCGACATTGCCACGGGCGTGTACACCCAGCTCGGTGAGGTGGGCTTTGCCGCCGCCGAGTGGCGCGACCCTGAAGGCGATATCGGCCACTGGTACCGCGTCGTCGCTGTGGATACCTCGGGCAATGAGAGCCGACCGAGCGGTAATGCGGAAGCCTTCTCTCGTTGATATCTTGGCGCCATGAATTCCACGCGTCGCCAACACATCGACACCCTTCTCGACCAACTCCTCGACCTGCCCGAGGGTGAACGACCCGGAGCCATCGACGGTTTACCCGAGGCGGCGGATGTCAAAGATGAACTCCGAGCGCTGCTGCGCGCCGCCGAGGGCGCAGACCCTTACTTCGACGGCCAAAAACCCGCCCTAGAACGGCTCGCCGACGCCGCGCCGATGCACGAGCAACGCATCGGCGACTACCGGATCGTGCGCGAACTGGGGCGCGGTGGCATGGGCACAGTGTTCCTAGCTGAACGCGCCGACGGAGCGTACCAGCAACACGTGGCCATCAAATTCGTGCAGTCGTTTAGCAGCGACGACTTTGACCGCTTCCGGAGCGAACGGCAAATTCTGGCGCGGCTCAACCACCCTAACATCGCGAGGTTGCTCGACGGCGGCATCACCGAGGCCGGGACGCCCTACCTCGTCATGGAGTACGTGGACGGCGTGCCGATCACGCGCTACTGCCGCGATGCCAACGCCACAGTGGCTGAGCGGCTGCGGTTGTTTGCGTCGGTGTGCGATGCCGTTCAGGTTGCCCACCGCAACCTCGTGGTGCATCGCGACCTGAAGCCGGGCAACATCCTCGTCACGCCCGAGGGCATGGTGAAGCTGCTCGATTTTGGTATCGCCAAGATGCTGGATCACGACGCGGCCCACACGCAGCCCAGCCTCCAACGGCTCACACCCGAGTATGCCAGCCCCGAGCAAGTGCGTGGCGAGCCCGTAGGCACCACATCGGACGTGTACCAGCTTGGCGTGTTGCTCTACGAACTCCTGACCGGCCAGCGCCCGTTCCGGCTGGAGACGCAAGCGCGTGCAAAGCTTCGACGGCGTATACTGGAAGAGCCGCCCACGCGGCCCAGTACCGTTGTCCGGCAGTCTGCTACCGACGCAACGGCGCCCGCCAGTACAGCGGCCCATCGGTCGCGCCGCCTGCGCGGTGACCTCGACATGATTGTGCTCAAGGCGTTGCGCAAGGACCCAGAACGGCGTTATGCAAGCATTGATGCGCTGAGCCGCGATCTGCTTCGGCACCAGCAAGGCCTCCCGGTGGAGGCGCAGCCCAGCGCCTTAGGCTATCGCCTTCGCAAGTATGCAGGGCGCCACCGGCAAGGATTAACCATTGGCGCGGTGCTCATCGTTGGCATCGTCGCCTTTGCCGCGCTGTACGTGGTGAATCTGACTGAAGCGAAACAGGAGGCCGAGCGGGAGCGGCAGCGCGCCGAAGCTACCCTCGACTTCTGGATCGATATCCTCGCTGCGCCCACCGACGACCCCAATGCCACCGTCACCGACGTTGCCGATGAACTCGTGCAGCGCTTGCAGACGGACACCACCGTTGCCGCCGATGTGCAGGCTACGCTGTGGAATACGGTGGGCACGACGTATCACGGGCTCGGACGTTACCGTGACGCCAAGAACGCCTTCGAACAAGGCTTAACGCTGCGGCGCGACGAACTGGGCGAAGGCGCAGAAGAAACCATTCTCACCCTGCGTAATGTAGCAGCCCAGTACGCCGAATT
>JBCCMF010000195.1:0-8968 GCA_039026435.1 Bacteroidota bacterium | reverse complement strand
GCACCCGCTCGATGTCGATGCCTGCGCCGCCGAGCTTGACCTCCAGCGCTTCGTAGCCGCGGTCGAGGTGGTAGACGCGCAGCACATCGGTCGTGCCCTCGGCGATCATGGCCGCGAGCACCAGCGACACGCTAGCGCGCAGGTCGGTGCTCATCACCTTGGCGCCCTTGAGCGGCATGCGCCCTTCGATGGAGACGCCGTTGTCCACGACGATGGCGTTCATGCCCATCCGCTGCAGCTCGGGGATGTGTTTGAAGCGGTCGGTGTAGATGGTGTCCACGGTGCGGCTGTTGCCGTTGGCCTGCGTCATCAGCACGGTCCACTGCGCCTGCAGGTCGGTGGGGAAGCCGGGGTAGATCGCGGTCTCCACCGAGACGGGCTGGATGGCCTCGGGGGGGGTCACCAGCATCGTGTCGCCCTCCATCTCAACCGTGGCGCCCGTGCGAGCGAAGGCGTCGTCGAACGCCTCGCCCAGGTACTCGGGCTCGGCGCCCGTGAGCCGGACGGCCTCGCCGGGGACGCCAGCCAGTGCCGCGGCGATCATAAACGTGCCCAGCTCGATCCGGTCGGCGCAGTTGCGGAACAGGATCGGCCGCAGGCTGGCGACGCCCTCGACCTCGATGAGCCCCGTGCCCAAGCCCGCAATCTGAGCGCCCATCGCCTGGAGCGCCTTGCCGAAGACGACCACATCGGGCTCACGCGCCGCGTTGACGATCTTCGAGCCGCCGCGCGCCGTCGCCGCACCCAGGAGCAGGTTGATGGTCGCGCCCACGCTGGAGGGTTGCATCTCGAAGACGCCGCCGTGCAGCCGCCCGCCGGGGGCCGAGGCCACCACATCGCCCGCCTCCAGGTCGATGGCCGCGCCGAACGCTTTGAGCCCTTCGATGTGCAGGTCCACCGGGCGCGGTCCCCACGCACAGCCGCCGGGCAGCGACACCCGCGCCTCGCCCATCCGGCCCAAGAGTGCGCCCAGCATGTAAAACGAGGCCCGCATTTTCTTGACGAGCTCGTACGGCGCCGTCGGCCGTTCGAGCAAGCCCGCGTTCAGAAGTAACGTGTTGGTGGCGGCGGCGTAGTCCACCGAAGTGCCCGTATATTCGATGACCTGAGAGAAGGTGCGCACGTCCCGCAGGTTCGGTATGTTGGTCAGCGTCGTCGTGCCATCGGCGAGGAGCGCTGCGGCCATGAGCGGAAGGGCGGTGTTCTTGGAGCCGCTGATGGCCAATTCGCCGCGAAGGGGTTGCCCGCCGCGGATCACTAATTTATCCATAGGTTCGCGCTTCACGCGCGCTGTATCGAAAACGCCAGCACGTGCCAATGCGCTCTTTTCGAACACGTTCCTCCGCCACCGAGATGATGGACGACGTCTCCATCGTCGATGAGCGGTTGATCGGCGCACTCGATAACATCAAGGCGTCCAACCGCTGGCTCGGCGCGTGCCAAAGCATCACCAGACCCCTGGCGCGATGGCACCGGCACACGCAGCGCGACAGCGTCTCGGTGCTCGACATCGGCACCGGACGGGCGGATCTGCCCGCGGATCTTGTGCGCTGGGGGCAGCAGCATGGGCTGAAGGTTGAGGTCACGGCCATCGACAACAACGACGTGACCATCGACTATGCCGCTGGGCAACTGGACCAAGAGCTGCCTACCGATCTGCGGTCGCAGATCCACCTTGCCGTCGTCGATGCGCTCCACCTGCCGTACGATGATGACGCGTTCGACATCGTGTTGGCTGCGCAGTTCTTGCACCATTTCGAAGACGACACCATCGTCGGGCTGCTGGCCGACATGCAGCGGATCGCCGCCGATGGCATCTTGGTGAGCGATCTGCATCGGCACCGGCTGGCGTACGCGGGCATCTGGACGATTGGACACGTGCTCCCCGTCTCGCCGATGTTCAGGATGGACGGGCCGATCTCCGTCCGCAAGGGGTTCAAACGCGCCGACATGGAGCACTATGCCGAGGCCGCACACTTGCCGAACGCGACCATCCGCTGGCAGTGGGCGTTTCGCTGGATGCTGACCACGCTACCTGTCTGACCGCTATGCGCCTCGCCTACCGACGCAACCCGCTCCCCGCCGAGCAGCAGTTCGACGCCATCGTGATTGGCGCCGGGCTGGCAGGCACCGCCACGGCGCTCCAGCTGCTCGACGCCGAGTTCAGGGTGGCCGTCTTCGAGCGCGGCCGTATGCCCCGCCACAAGCTGTGCGGCGAGTTCCTCTCCACCGAGGTGCAAGCCACCTTCGAGCGCCTGGGCGTGATTGACGCCGTGATGGCCGCTGGCGCCGTACCCATCCGCCGCACCAAGCTCACCGCGCCCGATGGCACCGCGTTGACTGCGCCACTGCCGGGCACGGCACTTGGCTTGAGCCGCTACCGCCTCGACGAACTGCTCGTGCACGCTGTGGAAGCGCGCGGCGGGGTAGTCTTGCAAGAGACGCCCATCGTGAAGGTCAGCGGATCACCGGAGGAGGGGTTCAAGGTGTTCTCGCGCAGCACCACCTACGAAGCCCGCATCGTGGTGGGCGCCTACGGGCGGCGCGACACGCTCGACCGCAAGCTGGGCCGCGCTTTCATCGAGGACCGCACCCCGCTGATGGGCTTCAAGGCGCACTTCGTCATTGAGGAGGGCGACGCCGATCTGGACGACTGGATCGAGCTGCACGCGTTCGAGGGCGGCTACTGCGGGATGTCGCACGCGGAGAACCGCCTCGTCAACGTATGCTGGATCACGCACCGCGACACCTTCCACGCTGCTGGGAGCACGCCGGACGGCATGATCGCCTCCACGTTCACGGCCAACCCGCACCTCCGCGACCGCTTCGCGCAGTTCCGCCGGGTCTCGAAGGGCTACGAGGCCGTCAGCCAGATCACGTTCGTCAACAAGCCCTTGGTGGAACAGGGCGTCTTCATGGTGGGCGATGCGGCGGGCATGATCGCCCCGCTCTGTGGCGACGGCATGGGCATGGCGCTGACTGGGGCCGAGGTGCTGGCTGACGCGCTCATCCCACACCTGCAAGGCAATGCGACGACGCGCGCCACCCAGCGCCGCTACGAACGCGCGTGGCGGCAGACCTATGCTACCCGCATGCAGTTGAGCCGCTGGATGCACCGCCTGTACGTGCGCCCGGCAATGGCGTCGCTGGCGCTCCGGCTTGGGCAGCGCATCCCGTCGGCGGCGCACACGCTGATCCGGGCCACACGTGGATGAGAGGGCTACTGGTGGTCATATGGGGCGTGGCCGTGCTGGGCGCGCAGGATGGCCATGCCCAGCAGGTGGCCGACCCGTTTCGGTTCCTGCGTTGGCCCGTCGAGGACACGCGGGCAGCCCTGCAGGGTGTGCTCACGCCGCGCGGGCTGGTGCTGGCGGGCAGCGTGGCGGGCACGTTGCTGCTCGTCCCGCTCGATGAGCGCATAGGCCGCGAGATCGGGCAGGCCCCGCGAAAGATTGGACTGCGCAGCATCGAGGAGGTCGGTAACCCGAAGGTGATCCGTCCGCTGGGGACCGCGCTGTTCGTGGGCGCTTTGCTCAGCGGCAACGAGCGCTTCCAAGACGCGTCGTTCACCGCGCTCGAATCGGTGGTGATGGCCAACTTCATCACCAACGGCCTCAAGCTGGTGTTTGGGCGCAGCCGCCCCAGCGACGACGATGGGCCCTACCGCTTCATCCCCATCGCCGGGGGGACGTCGTTCCCGTCGGGGCATACCACCACCGCGTTCGCCTTCGTGACGCCGTGGGTCTGGTACTATCCGAGCGTGGCCACGCCGATGCTGTGGGGGTTGGCCGCGGGCACCGCCACCACGCGCATGCTGACGCGCCGGCACTGGCTGTCGGACGTGGTGGCGGGCGCGTTCATCGGTACGGCCACGGCCACGCTGCTCTCGTGGCGGCATCAGGGGCAGGCAGCTGATTTCGGATGGGCCTTCCGTCCTGTAGCGGGTGGCGGCAGCGCCCAGCTTACGTTCTCGTGGTGATCCGCGTCGCGCGGTGACGCACGTTGGCCGAAAAGCGCGTTTATCGTGCTGAGACTGGCACGTTTGTAGAGGAAGGAGCGCCTCCCGCCCGATGATGCATCATGCCCCTTACCGCCGAGGTTCGCCATGAACGGTCCTGCTGTACACTACCACGATCAACACGGTCACGCCGTCCATCCGCTGGCGCTGTGGCACCACCGTCCGTCGGTGGGCGACCGGGTCTGCGCGAGGGGTTCGCACCGGATGTACGAGGTGGTAACGGTCGTGTGGATGTCCTCGCGCGAGGTGCACATCACCCTGCGTCCATTGCAAGAGCGCCTGCGCCCCGCGGCCTAGCCTGGGGCTTTACGAAGTGCTTTACATCCTCGTCAGGATGTTGTACCCTGAGCAGCCCGCTCAACCATTCTGGCTGCTCACATGAACGCACCGCTTTCCGTCGTCCTGCTCGCCTTGGCCGTCACGTTGGTGGGATGCAGCGAGCCGCAAGCCCAAGAAGCGGCGGCGGCGTCCAACGCAACGCCCGGCTTTGCCACCGAGACGGGCGTAGGCACCGCGCCGCCCGACGGCGCAACCGTCCTCTTCGACGGCACGCGCGCGATGCTCGATGCCAACTGGGCATACTGGGAAGGCCCTCGGTTCGCCGCCGAGATGCCCATCAAGTGGGAAATCGTGGACGACCCGGTGGTGGAGGGGGGCACCGCGATGAGCAGCTTTGATCCTGCTGCCGCAGGCGGCCTCTACGGCGCCGCCGACATCGTGACGAAAGAGAAGTTCACCGACTTCCGCCTCCACGTCGAGTTCAACATCACGCAAGAAGGCGGCAACAGCGGCGTGTACCTGCAGAATCGGTACGAAATCCAGATCTTGGACAGCGACTCCACCACGCATGGGCTGGCCACCTTGATCAACGAGACCGAGTCGCCCTACTACGCCTACAACGGCACCGCCCAGTGGAACGCGTACGACGTGCTCTTCCGTGCGGCCCGTTTTGAAAACGGTGAACTCGTCGAGAAGCCGCGCGCCACCGTCTACTTCAACGGGCAGAAGGTCCACACCGATCATGAGATCCAGCAGGTCTACGGCGGCCTCAACTCCGGTTTAGATGGCGGCAACGACGGCGGTCGCGGCATCACCGACACGCCGGGCGGCATCAAGCTGCAGGCCGAGGGGCACGATGTACGCTACCGCAACATCTGGATCCAACCGCTGGAGTTGGAGGCGGCGAGTACAGATTTCTAGTGCAGATGCTGGAATGCTGAAGTACGCATACACGTTGTTCGTAGCAGGTCTCACCAAGAAGTAGCCGAAGTGTTGATTGAGCCATCTCAACCGGATGAAGGGCGTGCTAAGGTACGCCCCTTGTCAGCTCCCGCCCCGGCCTCGCCGCGTCACATGGCGCTCCGCACGGTGTTGCTCTGGAGCCTGTTAGTCCTGGCCCTACCGTGCAGCGCCTGGGCACAGTCCGGCACCATCCGAGGCATCGTCACCGACGCCTCCGATGGGCAGGCCATGCAAGGCGTGAACGTGCTCGTGCTCGATGGCGAGACGCTCGTGACGGGCGTCGCCTCCAACCGCGACGGGTTCTACACCATCCCGAGCGTGCCTGTGGGCACCTACACGCTACGCGCCACCTTCATTGGCTACCGGCCGTTTGAGGTGACCGTTGCCATCGATGCGGGCGAGGTGGTGACGCAAGCCGTGGCGCTCAGCCCCGACGAGGCCTTGCTGGACGAGGTCGTCGTCGAGGCGCAGCAGTCGGGCGCGACGCGTGTCACGGCGGGGCAGCAGACCATCAGCCCCGCCGACATCCAGGCGCTGCCTGCCCCCGATGTGACGGGCGACTTGGTCAACTACCTCACCACACTGCCCGGCGTCGTCTCCACGGGCGACCGGGGCGGCCAGCTCTTCATCCGTGGCGGCGAGCCCACGCAAAACCTGGTGCTGCTCGACGGCATGGTGGTCTATCAGCCGTTCCACGTCGTCGGCTTCTACTCAGCCTTCCCC
This sequence comes from Bacteroidota bacterium, assembly GCA_039026435.1. Taxonomy (GTDB): domain Bacteria; phylum Bacteroidota; class Rhodothermia; order Rhodothermales; family JBCCMF01; genus JBCCMF01. The sequence goes on along the minus strand of JBCCMF010000195.1, from coordinate 2,985 downwards.
AGCGACATCCTCAACCGCGCCGACATTTACGCGGGCGGCTTCGGCAGTAGGTATGGCGGGCGCATGTCGTCGGTGCTGGATGTGGCTACGCGCACGGGCAATAAGCAGGAGTTCACGGGCGCTGTGGCGGGCGCGCCGTTTGTGAGCACGCTCCGTGTGGAAGGCCCCATCGTCAAGGACCGTATCTCCGTGCTGACCTCCGTGCGGCAGTCGCTCATCGAGCTGACGGCCGACCCGCTAGTGGGGCGCGACCTGCCGTTCAACTTCTTCGACACGTTTGGCAAGGTCCACGCGTCGCTCAACGAGACCAGCCAGCTCGCGCTGACCGGGCTGTTCACCACCGACCGAGGCACGCTCGTCCAGGAAGGCGGCGGCACGCCCGCTGAGGAGGTGCGCTGGGAGAACCAAGCCATCGGCGGGCGCTACGTGGTGCTGCCCAAGGCGTACCCGATCCTCGCCGAGGCGATGGTGTCCTACTCGCGGCTGCGCACCGAGCTGGGCCCGTCGGAGACGCCCAACCGCGTCTCCGAGATCTCCAACTTCAACGTGGAGACGCATGCCACCTACTACGGCACCAACGCCGACATCAACATGGGCTTCCGGATGACGTCGGTCAGCTTGCAGAACCGATTAGGCGGCGCCTACCAAGTCAACATCAACGAGGACGAGTTCGCGCCCGAGATCGGGTTTTACGTGGAGCCCGAGTTTAGGCTGGGCAACGGGCTGCGCGTGCGGACGGGCGTGGTGCTGCAGCACTACAAGCAGAAGCCGTTCCCCGTGGTCGAGCCCCGCCTGCGGCTCGTGTGGGAGGGGCGTGGGCAGCAGATCAGCGCGGCCTTTGGGCGCTACCATCAGGAGCTCGTGGGGCTCAACGACAAGCGCGACGCCGCCAGCGTCTTCACCGCCTGGACGCTCGCCCCCGCTGACCGCGTGCCGGAGTCATGGCAAGGCATCCTGGGCTATCGCTTCACGCTGCTCGACGGGCTCGATGTGTCGCTGGAAGGCTTCTACAAGGAACTCTACAACCTGTCCATCCCCGAGTGGTCTGCCTTCCCGGCGTTGACCACGCGCATCCAGTCTGCCGATGGCGCAGCCTACGGCGCCGACGTGCGGCTGGAGGTCAACCAGAACAAGTTCTACGGCTACATCAACTACGGCCTCTCCAACGTCACCTACCGCTCCGACCAGGAGAACTTCCAGCTGTGGTTTGACATCGACGAGCTGGAGTTTCGCCCGCCCCACGACCGCCGCCACCAGCTGACGATGGTGGGCACCTACGGCTTCGGCCCGTTCGACGCGAGCGTCCGCTGGCAGTTTGGCGCCGGGCTGCCCTTCAACCAAGCCCTCGGCTTCGACGGCCTCGTCGTGCTCGACGGCCCGGTGAACGTCAACACGGACCCGGGCTTCCGGCGCGTCATCTACGAGCGGCCCTACAACGGCGTGCTGCCTACCTACCATCGCCTGGATGTATCGGTGGAGCGTTCGTTCGAGTTTGAGTATACCACGGTGAAGGCGCAGGCCGGGCTCATCAACGCCTACGACCGCGCCAACCTGTTCTACCTTGACGTATTCACCCTGGACCGCGCCGACCAGCTCCCGCTGGTGCCTACCTTCGGTCTTGAGATTGCGCTGAAATGATGCGATTCCGCTTTTTGACGTTGGCGCTGCTCTGCAGCATAATGGGTACGTCGCTGCTGACGGGCTGCGAGGAGTCGGTGGACCCCATCTTGGAGACCGACGTGCCGTTCACGCTGTTCGGCTACCTCGATCCCAAGGCGGATGTGCAGTCCATCCGTGTCTTCCCCATCGAGAGTGAGTTCGACACCCGCATCGAACGCCCTATCGACGCCGTGGTCACCTCGACGAACCTGACCGCAGGGGGCACCGTGACGTGGACGGGCGAGAACGTCTTCTTTTCCGAGAATGGCACCTTTGGGCATGTGTTCAGCGCACCGTTCGCCGCCGCGTACGGGCAGGACTATGAGATAGAAGTCCGCCGGTCGGATGGGGCGACCTCTAGCGTGGCAGTCAGCGTGCCGCCCGCTGTCACCAACGTGTTTGCGCAGCCGCCCGACCAGGTGTTCAACGCGCAGCTGCCCCGTCCCGGCGTGGAGCAAGACGTGCGGTTTGTCTCCGGGTTCAGCACGTTCTTAGACGCTACCCTCACCTACTTCACCCGCGTAAAGCGCACGGGCGCCGGGGGCAATTCCTTCTTCACGCGAGACACCCTCTCCATCGCCTACGAAGAGCGCATGGCCCAGGCGGGCGACGGGTGGGACTTCACGGTAGCCCTGTCTGAGGATCGGTTTACGCTGGCTGAGATGCTGGTTAACCGACAAGCGATCGACGACGAGGACGACTGCATCATTGTGGAGCGCATGCGGGCCTCCGTGTTCGTGACCAACGACGAGTGGACGCCGCCCAACGGCCGGTTCGACGTTAACGAGATCATCCAGCCGGGCACCTTCTCCAACGTAGACAACGGCTTTGGCTTCGTGGGCGCAGGCTACACAGAAGAGTACCTCTGGCGCACCCCCGAGCCGGAGATGCAGCTGGCCAGTATGCTCTACGACGATATCCCGAACAGCACCCTGCAATGGTCGGCGCAGTGTAACCCGTGACCTGGATTCGGCATGGCCTCCTTGCTCGCTTAAATGTACTGGACGATGGGTTACCAATGGACCATTGTAGCAGCTCTGGCTTGCTTGGTGAGCTGTGTGGGCCTTTCGAGCGGAGTCTACGCACAGACAGCTTCCATCCGCGGAAGCGTCGTCGATAAAGCCACGGCAGAGCCGCTGTACGGAGCGCACATCGCACTCTTTCAGAACGGGCTTTATATCACCGGAGCCGCGTCAAACGTCGATGGGTTTTTCACCGTACGCAACGTTGAGCCCGGCCAGTACACGTTTCAGGTCTCGTTTATCGGCTTCCAATCGTATGAGGAGCGAGTGCACCTGGACCGTGGCGAGACCTTACTTCGCGGTG
>JBCCMF010000194.1:0-8975 GCA_039026435.1 Bacteroidota bacterium | reverse complement strand
TTGGCATCGCCGGGGTGGATGACGCGCACGTAGTACGGCGGGATGCCGTCCCACGCGGCGGCGGCCGTGGCGACCATAGCGTCGATCGAGAAGGATTCCGCCAGCGGCTCACCCGTGGCGGGGCGAGTGTAGAAGTCGTAGGCCTCGTTGAAGAAGGCCGTGCGCGGCACCTCCTCTTCGGCGTAGGCCAGTTCGGCGGCCTGCGGAAAGTAGATATTCATGAAGATGATCACGCCCGAGAGTGCGATCATGAAGTGGAACGGCAGCGCCAGCACGCCCGAGAGGTTGTGCAGGTCGAGCGTGCTGCGCGGCAGCTTCTTCTTGGGCCGGAGCGTGAAGAAGTCTTTGAAGATGCGGATGTGGACGATGACGCCCGTGATGAGCAGAAGCATCATCGCCATGGCCGCGGCGCCCACGATCCAGTAGCCGATGCCCTTCCAGCTGAGGTGCAGCGAGTAGTGGAACGGGAAGATGAAGCCCGTGCCCGCCAGCGTGCCTTGATCCGGGATGGGCTCCATGCGCGCAAGGTCTAGCGTGACGCTTTCGCCGAAGACGCCCGTGGAGTCGCGGTGGTACAGGTAGGCCATCGGGATGCGGTCGCGCGGCGTGATGAGCCCCCACTCTTGGATGCCCTCGGGCAGGAAGGCGCCCACCTCCTCCGCAAAGGCGTCGTAGCTGAAGGCCTCGGGCGGATCGATGCGCGTGTCCGGCATCATCCAGCGGTCGATGTCGTAGTTGAAGACGCTGAGCGTGCCCATCCAGAAGATGATGAACAGCAGGCTGCCAATCACCACGCCGGCCCACGTATGGAGCCACAACATCGAGAGGCGGAACGTCTCCTTCATGGCATCAGCTACGGGTGTACATCAGACAATTTCAGCAAGGCCTCAGCCGCCAGACAGCGCAGTTTGTGCAAGGTACACCGCGCCCATAGCGAGGGCCGTGCCGCCGCCGAAGACGATCCACAGGCGCACGAGGCGCTGCTCGGCGAAGGCCCAGAGCAACAGCAGCAGGTAGATGACGAAGCCGAGCATCATGCTCAGCACCACGGCCTCGGTGCGCACCATACCGAGCGTAGCCAGCAGCGCCGCGAGCAGCGAGACGACAGCCTCGGTGAGCAGGTACCCCCCCACCACCGCCAGCAGCACGCGCTGCGTGACGTGTACGCCGGGATGGTTCGCCAGGGCACGCAATCCGCGCGAGCCTTGGGGCGGGGTGATGGCGTCGGCAGTCTGGTTCATGCGGTGCTCCTGATGTTTTACTTCGGCATCTGCGGTTAGTCGTTGCCCACCATAGATTTACGCGCAGAAAAGATGCGGTGATCCGGAGGCGTGGTGTGCAACAAGGTTGAGGCAAAGCCGGGGCCAAGGCTTGGACGGCGCCTCACATTCCATCTAAGCCTCAGCCTCCCAGAGCGAAACCGCATGCGCGATGTGCCCATGTTTTTCCGACCCTAGCAGTGGGCGAACAGCATCGCTAGGCGAACCGTCGGTAGGACGAGCCTTTGGGCAGGCATGACCAAGGCCTGCTACCAAAAGGGCCGGGGCTTCAGCGGAGGAAAATCCGCCGAGACCCCGGCCAGATAAACCAAGAAGGCATCAGGCAACGATCACACGCTGCCCTGCCTGGACCTGCCTACATGTTAGGGCCCCAGAGCTGCACGAAGGTACGCGGGCGCGTGCCCAGCGGCAGTTCGTGGACGATCGTGAAGCTATCGGTACCATCCTGGCGCACATGCGCCCACGGCGTCGTTTCCCGGTCTACTGAATTCGGCGGTGCCGAGTAGTAGGCATCGCCGTTGATGACGCCCATCGGGTTGATGCGCTGGTACTGCGACAGGGAGTTGAACGGACGGACGGCGCCCGTCTGCAGGTTGACCAAGCTGCGCGTGGTAGAGTTACCAAAGAAATCTTGCCAGTCTTCCGAGTTCGCAGGGAAGTCGGTGCCTGGTTCCCAGTGGATGACCAGGGCTTCGTTCCCGAAGACGAACGGAATGGTGTCGATGACGACCTGCTGGCCGCCTCCGCCAATGGCTTGCTCAAAGTCGACCGCGAAGTTCGGGTCGGTGGAGCCATCGGAGAGTACGCGGAGGCCCGTGGAGCCCGAAGGAGCCGGGGTGGGCGGCTGACCGTACGCGACGAGGCCTGACGAGACCCAGTTCGGGTAGGTCATGAACGTGCCGTCCTCAAGCTCGACCATGAGGAAATTGGAGCCTGACAAGCGGTTGTCGGTCGTGTAGGTGACGGTTTCCGAAGGGATGTCGAAGACAAACAGTTGGGATTCAAACGGAGAGGTCCAGTCGGTGACGTCGGTGTTGACGATGGCTGCCACGATCTTGTCGCCGATGCGCTCGTAGCGGAATGCGCCCGTGAACACGTTATCCGATGCGAAGGGCACAAAGCGATCTAGCGAGATGCGCTGGAAGGGAATCACCTCGATGATCTCCGGCTCGCCCGCGTCGTTGGACGGATCGAACTTGATGACCTGCTCTGAGAGGTAAGCGACGAGGTAGACCACGTCCTCAGAGATCGGCACGGGGTTACCCAGTTCGCCTTCAATCCCGAGGCCCGTCAGGTCAAGCTGTCCAGCAACCGAGATCTCCAGCGTCGTGCGGTCTACGGTGTACTTCGTGTACACGCCGTTGCCATCAAAGACGAAGATCTCATCGCCAATGGGGAACGCACGAGCGTTGCGGTCGCCGATCTCGATCATATCTTCCAAGCTGACCTCGGAGGGTATCTCTTCGTAGACCGTCATGAACGTGGCGTCGGCGTCGGCGTCGTCAAGCTGGAGCGAGAGCAGGATGCCTGACTCAACGCCTTGCTCCTCTGGCGGAAGGTCATCGTCGGCATCTGTGGAGTCACAGGCAACGAGGGTCAGGGTAAGCAGCACCATGAGTGCTGAGGCAAAGCGGTTGCGCCATGTACGGCTGGCGCTATGTAGAGAGCTGTAATTCATGACTATCAGGTTTGGGGAGACAGGGTCTCCAGTGGTGCATGTGGACCGGCACGTTGCCGGGGGCTTGCGGGTGTATTGATGAGAAAAAAGGTTGGGTCTAGAGCTGCGTGGTGAGCTTGACGAAGAAGGCGCGGCCGGGGCGCTGTACGCCGAAGAAATCGAAGACCGTTGCGTTGGTCAGGTTTTGGATCTCGGCGGTAAGCGACCACCGCGTGGTGCCCATCGTCGACTCGTAGGTGGTGCCAGCGGCAAAGGTGACCTGCTCCGGTATCTCGGAGGCGAAGGCCCGCTGGCCTGCGCTCTCCCACGTCCGGAAGAACGAGTGGACGTAGCGCGTGCTCGCGAACACGCTCAGGCGGTCGCCGGGGCGGACGGGCGACCGCATCCAGTAGCGCGACGACGCGTTGGCGAAGAAATAGGGCTCATTCGGAATCCGGTCGCCCTCGAAGAGCGCGTAGAACCCGTCGGATGACGTGTTGCGGAACGCTTGGTACGTGGTGTTGGCGTTGAGCGTGAGGCGTTCGGCAAAGAGCGCTGTCCGGCCGCTGGCTTCGAACCCGACGGAGGTTGCGCTGACTACGTTGTCGAAGGCGTTGAGCACCTCGTCCACGGCAATGAACCGGATGAGGTTGTCCGTTGCGCGGATGAACCCGTTGGCCTGCAGCGACCAAGACACGGGCGCGCTGACCGGGCTCGTCAGGCTGACTTCAAGGTTGGCGTTGTGGCTTCGCTCGGGTTCTAGATCGGTATTCGGCGTGATGAAGACGCCGTCGCCGAAGAACTCATCGGGCTGAGGGAGCCGTGTAGCCCATTCGTACGAGACCTTGGTGGCCAAGCGGTCGGTCCACGCGATCCGCATCACGTTGCCGATACCATAGAGGTTGGTTTCACTGCGGTCTGCAGGCGCGGCGTCAAGCACACTGCCTGTAGTCAGCGGGACGCCAAAGGCCGAGGTGGCGATCCGGCGGTAGTCTTTCACAAAGAAGCGGTTCTCGATCCGTCCGCCGGGCCCGCCAAACTGGTATTCCAGCCCGCTCACCCATGTAGTGAGTCGCGCGTCTCCAGCAAGCAGGTCCGTCCCCTGTACGACGAGCGCGTCCCGCCCCGTCCGCCAGTTGAACGAGGGCGCCGTGCTGAACCGGAGTAGGTGGCGGTCGCCGATGCGCCATGTGGCGTTGAAGCGTGCGAAGGCGTCGTCGTCTATGGTCGTGCGGTCCGTTCCGCGGTTGCGTATCACCTCGCCGGGCTCACGCGTCTCAATGATGCACTCGCCGAACCAGTTGTAGCGGCAGTTTGCCACGTCGAACAGGCGACGCTCGGAGTAGACGTACCCGCCGACGATGTCGAGCGAAAGCCGATCGCTCAGTGTCGCTTCGTACGTCAGGTTGACGCCGTATGTGGTCCCGAACGACTCGGCCTCGCCAAACGGCAGGCCCGACATCGTCGGGTTGTTCTGGACTTGCCGCGCGAAGTCAACCGCGTAGGCGTTCACGCTGAGCTCGTCCGCCCAGGCGCGGTTCCGCACGCCAGCGCTGACGTTGACGGCGCCCGAGCGGTAGCGGTCGTTAAACCGAGGGACGGTTACCTCCGTGCGGCGTCCCAGATTGTCCGCCACGAAGACGTCTACGTTGTAATCGTTGCGGGCGAAGTCGTAGAAGCCGCCGCCGCGCACGAATAGGCCCGTCTCTGGGCTCTGGTAGCCGATGTCGGCCACCGTCCGGTGCGTCCCGAACGATCCCACTTGGTACGACGCCGATCCGCTGAGCCCGGGGGCGCCTCCAGGCGCGACGATGTTGATGGCCCCGCCGAGCGCATCGGCGCCGAAGCGGATGGGCACCACGCCTTTGTACACCTCGGCGCGCTCGATCAGGTTCACGGGGATGTTGGCGATGCCGAACGGATAGCCCGCCAAGCCAAGCGGGAGGCCGTTGAAGAAGAACCGGATTTGGTCGTCGCTGAGGCCGTTGAGCGAGACGCGCGTGCCCGATCCCAAGCCGCCGGCGCGCTGCACGGCCACGCCTTCGGTGCGCGCCAGCACCTCGCCGAGGTCGGCCGTCTGCACACGCTCCTCCACCAGATCGAGCACGGCCACGGCTTGCGCCGAGCGCTCGATGCGTGACGCCTCGGTCTCTGCAACCACGGTGACGCCGTCGAGCCCGACGGTAGCCACGCTGAGTTCGATCTCAATCTCCACCGTCTCGCCCGACTGCACGGCGATGGTCTCCTGCGCCGTCTCGTAGCCGATCAGCTGCGCTTCCACAATCTGCTCGCCTTCGGGGACGCGCGCGATGGTAAAGCGGCCGTTGGGATCGGCGGCGTCGCCACGCGTGGTGCCCACGATGAGCACGGCCGCACCGGGCAGCGGCTCCTGGCTGTCGGCGTCGATCACGCGTCCTGTGACGGTGCCCGTCTGGCTGGTGGTCCGGCGCAGGCGCACGCCCACAAACCCAGACTGGGTGACGTGCAGTTCGAACGGCGACCCCGCCAGCGTGGTGCGGAGGGCGTCTAGGGCGGGCACGTTGCGCAGTTGCACAACGACCGAGTCCTGAAGCCCCTCGGCCCCGACGGGCAACGACAGCCGGAGCGCGGCGGCGTCGCGGATGGCGCGCAGGCCTGCCTCGCGTGGCACCCGCCCCAGATCGAGCGTGACGCGCGCATCGCCTGGCGCGGTCGCCTGCGGCATGGCAGCGGCCACCTGGTGCGCGGCCATCGGAGCCGCCGATGCGGGCATGACCCACACCGTGAGGGCGCTGAAAAGGAGGAGAAGTACGCTCATGGCTTGGCGGGAGTTAGCGCAACGTAGGTGCCTCGCTGCTCTACGGTGATGTTGAAGAAGGCCTGGAGCACCTCGGCGGCTTCATCGAGGGAGAGGCCTGTGAGATCGGTCGCGATGAGGCGGCTCGACAGCGCCGGGTCGGCAATTCGGACGGGGATGCGGTGGACCTGCGAGAGCGCCTGCGCCACCTCGTCCAGCGGGACGCCGTCGAAGCGCAGCGACACTGAGGCGCTGCCGAGCGTCGGGGCTTGACCCGCCTGTGCGCTGCCTTCCTGCCCTGCTGTGAGTACGACCTCGCCTGGGGCATCCAGCGAGCGGACGGCCACCCGGCCCTCCTCCACGGCCACGCTCATCTGCGCGGCCTCCGGGCGGGCCTGGACGGTGAACGTGGTGCCGAGCACGCGCACCTCGCCGTGCGCCGTACCCACCGTGAAGGGACGCTCCGTGTTGGGAACGACCTGGAAGCGCGCTGCGCCCGAGAGGACATACTGGCGGCTGTCGGGGTCAGGCTGCGTGAGCGCACTGCTGCCCTCCAGACGAACCGTTGAGCCGTCGGCGAGCGTGACGGTGCGCGTCTCGTCGGCGCCTGTGGTCCATAGCGGCGCCTCGGGCGGCTCGTCCAACACGTTGAGCCAGACCAGGAGGGCCACCGTAGCCGCTACGAACGCTGCGGCCACGCGAAGTGCGGTGCGCTTGGACGCGGAGCGCGACGCAGCGGGTCGGTCGTCTAGCGTCACACGGCGGCGGATGGCGTCGCGGTTGGCCTGGGCTACGTCTGGCCTCATCGACGCCACATGGGCGGCACGCGCGGCGGCATCCAAACGACGAAGCTCGCCGAGTGCGGCGCGGCGCTCGGGGTCGGCGTCGAGCCAGCGCTCGGTCGCCACCTGCTCATCAGGCGAGCCCTCGCCGTCGAGGTAGCGAACAATACGAGCCCAGTCGTTGTGGTTCATAGTGCGGTATAGCGTGGCGTTCTATACCTGAGACACCAGCAACGCTACCCGACCACCAGTTTCGCTTTCACTTTTTTTCGTACGGGTCGAAAAACTCGCCAGAGCGGAGGAAAACGGATTTTTCAGCCTGCATGTGAAGCAAACGCAGCCAAAGGGTCGTCCCGATCTGGGTGCCCTGTTGCTTCAAGCCTATTCGGAGCGCTGACCTAATCGCCCAAAAACTCCGTAGGAATCGCTTGGCGTACGGCTTTTGTCGCGCGGACGATGTGGTTCTCCACGGTGTTTCGCGAGAGGCTCATCACGGCGGCGATCTCGTCGTACGACAGCTCGTGCTCGCGGCGGAGGCGGAACGCCATCCGTTGGCGCTTGGGCAAGCGCTCTATGGCGTGTGCTAACGCCCGCGACAGCTCTTCGGCTGTCGTGCTCGGGGCTGGTGTAGTCACATCGTGTGCGGCATCCAGGTCGGTGAACCGCAGGATCCACCGTTTTCGGCCGCGCCGCGCATTGAGCGCGCGGTTGCGGGTGGCTTGGTACAGGTAGGCCCGCAGCGAGGCCGTCACCTTCAGGCGGTGGCGTTTGGTCCAGATCGCCAAGAAGACGTCTTGAACCACCTCGTCGGCCAGGTCGGCTCCGGCGATGGAGACGGCGAAGGCCCGTAGCGGGTCGTGATAGCGGTCGAACAGCGCGTCGAAGGCGGCTTCATCGCTTTGGCGGATGCGGCCGAGCAGGTCGTCGTCGCTGACGTGGGAGGCTGAGGTACCGGAAGCCCCTTCTGCGCGGCGGCGTCGCGTGCGTAGAGGAGGCGCGAGTGTATGTGTAAACGGGGATACGTGACCCATGTATGGCGTACTTGAGGGCGAGCGGCGTTAGTGGCCACCGGACGCGGAACGTGAGGATCGAGAGGAGGATATGGTCGTGCGTTCGCCGTCGTGCCGAGTCCAAGATCGGCGGGGATGAGATCCGCGTGACGGATGATGCCAGCGTGCACTGCAGAAGTGCAGAGAGGTGCTCTTATTGCTGCTTTAGATGGCGCACTGTGCATGTGACGCACTACCAAATTGTCTGTTATCTAGACGCGGTCTAAACGGTATCTCTCGCCAATCCTCTCCTCGATTTTGTGACGCCGCAGCCTTATTCCCGTAACGTTGATGCAAAGCTGCCGGCCGTAGCGGCTCATTTTACATGGGCTTCACTTTGCCGGGTACGTACCCTGGCTGCTCTGCACCTGACCACAGCGGGATCTCCTCCCGCTTGGCGCCTCACTGCCCCAGCGCGCTGACGCGGTCGCTGATGGTGCCCGTGGCCCAGCGGAAGGCGGCGTCGGCGAGTAGGACTTCCACCTGCGCGGCCACGCGCTCTTCGCGGGCCTCGGCGAACGCCTGCTCGCGCTGATTGACGAGGAAGAGCGTGCTCTCGCCCAGCTCGAAGCGGCGCTGCTCGGCCGCCTGCAAACGCTCGGCCAGGGCTACGCGCCGCTCGGCTACGACCACGCGCTGCCGCGACTGCTCCAGAGCGACGAGCACGGCCTCCACGTCGGCGCGTACGGTGCGCTGGAGGAGGTCCCGCTTAAACCGGAGCGCTTGCCCCTCGATATTGGCGCGCTCCACCTGGCTGCGGCCGCCCCGGAAGAAGAGCGGCTGGTCGATCTTGAAGCCGATCTTTACGTCGCTCACGCCGAGCGGGCCGTCGTCGTACGAGACCACCTGCGCTTCCAGCTTGAGGTCGGGGCGCAGCTGTTCGCGGGCCAGGCGCTGCTCCACGTCCAGCTGCTGCTGCTCCAGCGCGAGCTCTTGCAGCTCCGGGCGCTGGGCGAAGGCCGTCGTCACGGCCACGTCGGCATCCGGCGGTGGCGGGAGGAGGGGCACGGGCGGCGGGGTATAGCGGATGGTCTGGGGCGTGCCATCCTCATTCCACAAGAAGACGTCCAGCTTGACGCGCGCCTCCTCCGCCTTGCGCTGTGCTGAGACCACCTTGCCCTCGCGGCTGACCACCGCCAGCTCGGCCTCCACGCTGTCCACGGCGGCGGTTTCTCCAGCCCGCGCCTGCCGCACGACCAGGTCGAGTCGCTGCGTCGCCAGATCAAGCAATTCTCGATTGATTTGAAGGATGCGCCCCGCCTCCACCCACATCCAGAACGCCTCGGTGGCATCGAGCACGATCAGGTTGCGTCCGCGATCCTGCACGGCCACAGCCAGGTCGGGCTCGATGAGCGCTTTGCTGAGCGCGGCGCGGCGCTTGTCGGTGGCGAAGCCTTGGAGCGGCGAGACCGACACGCCGAAGCGCGTCTC
>JBCCMF010000193.1:0-8994 GCA_039026435.1 Bacteroidota bacterium | reverse complement strand
TGCCGTGGTCGATGTGGGCGATGATGCAAAAGTTACGAATGCGGGACTGGTCGAACGCCATCCTCTCCTCAGTAAATGTCCCGTGCCGTATGCGCAGTGCGTCGCTCGGCGGGTGCAGTGAAACTCGGCTAAGCGGCTGTAAGTAGGTGCTTTAGCATGCGCCGCATGAAGGTGTGAGAGCGCTCGTCTAATCCGTCCTGCGGCGGGCATGTTCCTCTCGGCAGCCCTGGCAGCAGATGCCCAAAGGCTCCGGTCGGCACCCACCGTTCCGATCCGAGATGGGGGATTTTACCCAATTCCGCGCCGAATTGGGTGTGTTCCTGGACCAAGGTGTAAAAACGACAAACCAACGCATATGCAGTCGATTTCGTCGGAGCAGTTTTCTGTGTGGAGCATCGGGTTGCAGCAATCCGACCGCACCGCTTACCACGCGCTGTTTCAAGGCATGTACGATCCGTTGTATCGGTACGCCTGGAGCATCACCAAGGATAGCGATGCGGCCTACGATGTGTTGCAAGACGTATTCCTGAAGCTCTGGCAGGTGCGCTCCACCATTGACCCCGACCGTTCTTTGAAAGCATTGCTCTATCAGATGGTGCGTAACTACGCACTCAACAGCGAACGGCGCCGCAAGCGCCACTTCGCCGAGTCGCTAGACGACCAACTGGTAGAGCCCGAAAGCGATGACTTCAAGCCGGATACCGTCGATACCGACGCCCTGGAAGGCCGAATCCATCGCTGGATCGAAGAACTGCCCCAACGGCGGCGCGAGGCCTTTATGCTGAGTCGCTTCGAGGGGCTCAGCCACGACGAAATCGCCCGCATCATGGGCTTAACCAAGAAAACGGTAAACAACCACATCGTTCTAGCGCTACAACATCTTCGGGCGCGTCTCTACGCGTTCGAACCTGAGTACGAATCTTCATGACCCCTGGCTCATCCCATCCCATCCCGTTGCCACCAGACGTGGAAGGGCACCTTCGCCAACAGCCCCCCGCTGTAGCAGAGGAGCTGCGTACCGTCTGGGACCGAGCAAAGCGACCGAGTGCCCCCGCGCCCGACGCTGCCCGGATCACCGCCTTGTGGCAGGCCCTGGACGCCGCCGCCTGCCCATCGCCTGCGCTTCCCGCAGACATCGATGTGCTGGTGAGCGAGCGGCCCGATGCCGCTGGCCTCTGCACCGTCTGGCAACGCGCCGTGCGTCCCGCCACGCCTGCGCCCGACGCCTCGCGTATTGCGGCGATCTGGCAAACGCTCAAGGCCGCCACAACCAAGACGCCCACGCCCGATCAACGCCGCGACCGTCCGGCGCGGCAGCGCACCGCGTCACGCCGCCCCCGCGTGCCCATGTGGAGCGGTGTGCTCGCCACCGCGCTCGCGCTCGTCGTAGCGGTTGTCGTGTTCTGGCCGCAGCCTGCGGTGCCCCTCACGTTCGAGGCCGTCGCTGGCGAGACCTCGACGGTGACGCTGCCCGACGGCTCCACCGTCACGCTCAACGCCGCCTCCACGCTGACCTTCGCCGAGGCCGACGGCGAGCGCCGCGCCACCTTGACCGGCGAGGCCTTCTTCGATGTCGCCCACGACGCCGACCATCCGTTTGTCGTGGAGACGTTCAACGCCGAGGTCACCGTGCTCGGCACGCAGTTCAACACCCGCGCATGGCCCAGCGAAGCCGCTACCCAGGTCGCCGTGCAGGAAGGCCAGGTAGCACTGGCGAACCCGGTCACCGAGGCCGCCGTCATCTTGACGGAGGGGTTGGCCAGCTCCCTTGCCGCTGACGACACCCATCCGGCCGATGCCGAACGCACCAACCTGCTGCTGACTCCTGCGTGGCGTACGGGCGGCATCGCCTTCCGCGCGCGTCCGTACGGCGACATCTTCGCCGAGTTGGAGCGCCGCTTCGCCGTGCAAATCACCGCCGATGCCGCTGTGGAGGCGCTCCGCCGCTCCATCTACAAGCAGGAGGTATCATCGCCCCGCGATGTCCTCAACGACCTCACGGCGGGGACCACGCTGAACTACCGGGTTACCTCCAGAGGCTTCGAGGTATACGATGCCGCTACAGAGTAAGCGTGCGCTCCACTGGTCACGTATACCCTGAGCCGGGGATTGTAGCGGCTGCAGGATTGGCTTAAACAGAGGCCCTGCTCGTCGGATGATGGGCACGGCCTCTTATGTGCTAAACGGAACAGCCATTTGCAGATGCGGGTTGGGGCGGCCCAAGTTAGTCTGGTTGGCTTGCCCTCCTGTTCGCCTAACGCATGATGTACTCCACCCTGCATACCGTTGCTGGGCGCTTTGCCGCGCTGTGCTGGGTGGTTGTTTGGAGCATCGGCGGGTTGGCTACGCCTGCCTCGGCCCAGGAGCGCACGGCCACGCTGGTGCTGCGCGGCGAACCGTTGGACCGCGCTCTCGAACTGCTCATCGGCCGCACAGGCATCGACCTCAGCTACGACCCGCTGCTGGTGGAAGACCGCCGCGTCTACTGCGTCGCAGAGGATCAACCGGCCGAGGTTTTGCTGAAATGCCTCCTCGATGATACAGGTCTCGACTTCTTCCGCACATCTTCTGGCACATATGTTCTTCAGCGCCTATCGCAAACAGCGCCGCTTTACGGTCGGGTTGTGGGTGTAGTCCGCGATGCCGAGACGCAAGAACCGCTTGCGCTGGCACATGTGCAAATTATGGAAGCCAATCGTGGCCGAACGACGAACGATGCGGGACGCTTTGCCTTCGCCCAGCTGGCGCCCGGGCCGTACCACGTGCACGCCCAGTACCTCGGCTATGAGCCGATTTCGGCGGTGATCGAGGTGCCACCTAGTGGCGAGGCCCAGTGTGAACTGCTACTCCGCGAAGATCCCGTTCTGTTCGAGACGCTCGTGGTGGAAGACCTCCAGCGTACCGACCGCCTCCGTAATATCGGCGAGGTGGAGGCGTTGTTAAGCGAGGCGCAACAGTCTGCGCCTGCGGTCAACAGCTTGTCGGCGCTGCAGGCGCTGCCGGGCGTTCGGGTGAGTGATGCCACCGCCGAGATCCACATGCAGGGCGGCGAAACGGGCGAGCATCAGTTTCAGCTCGACGGGGTGCCTGTGTTTCTGCCGCAGAGTCTCGCTCGGCTGATCGGGCCGTTCAGCCCGTTTGCGCTTGGGCGCATTACCGTGCACAAGGCGGGCTACGGCGCCCCGCACGGCAGCCAGATCGCTGGCGTCATCAACGCGCAGCATGGCTTTGTGGGGGGGCGCACGTTGGATGTACAGTATGACCCCCTCAGCATGAATGCGCGCGTCCAGCTTCCGTATGGCGAGGGCACGCGCCACGGGCATTGGATGGCGGCTTCGCGCATCGGGCTCACGGGCCTCTACCAACCCGCGCAGCTCGACTCGCTCCTGAGCGACTGGAACCGCATCGACAACTTCTTGCTGACGTCCTTCGCCCCGCAGACCAGCTCGGGCTCCATCACGAGCGATCAGGCGCAGGCGTTCCAGACGGGCCTGGGCTTCGTCGATATGCACACCGCCCATCGGCAGCAGCTCGGCGCCCTGCGCACGGTCGCTACCTCCGCGTACTACGGGCGACGGACCTTGGAAAGCGCACAAGATATTCCGTTGGGCGCCACGGCAGCGGCGCGGTCGCTGTCCCAGGGAGGCCCCACGTTCCGCGATGCGTACGAGTGGCAGAACGCGCTCCTGCAATCGACCTACGAACAGGTAGTAGACGCACGGACGCTGCTCAGCGTGCAGGCGCGAGGGAGCGTGTTTGATCTGGGGCACACGTTTGTGACGCAAGACACGCGGGTCAACGAGCTAGACGACGGCAACCGCTTCAGCGAGCTGGCCCTCGACGTCCGGGCTGACCACGAGCGGAGCCCGCGGCAGTTTTGGTCGGGCGGCGTCGAGGTCGTGCGCAACGAAAGCCGCTTCACGCTCCTCGGGCTGCAAGCCGAAGGCGAGCCTCCCATCCGGCAGGCGGGTACGGCGTTCCGCGTGGGCAGCTTCGCACAGAACGAGATCACCGTGGCGCCGTGGGCGCTGCTGACGCTGGGCAGCCGCTTCACGTGGTTGCCGTCGCGCCAGGCGGTGTACGCGGAGCCACGGGCCGCAGTGCGTATGGACACCTATCTGCACGGCGAGGCCTACGCCGCCGTCAAGGTGAGCGCGGGGCTCTACCGGCAGTACGTGCACCAGTTCGACGTCAGCAGCCGCAGCCCGCTCTCGCTCGTGCCCAGCAACCGCGTCTGGCTCACCATCGACTCCACGATGGCGCCGCCCCGGGCGACGCATCTGGCCGCTGAGGTGCTGTATCAGCCCATCGAAGGCGTCTCGTTGCGGGCGGAGGGATACGTCAAGCGTCAAGATCGCATCGTGACGGTCGATTACCTCGGGCAAGCGACGGGGATGCCCTCGGCGGAGCGCGTACAGCGTGACTTCTTGCGCGTCGCCGAAGGCACGTCGGAGGGCGCGTCGCTGTCGTTGGAGGTACAGCGGCCGTCGGGACGGTTGCGCCTCGCCTACGAGTGGAGCGACGCCGGGCGGCAGACGGATGGGCTGTACGACGGGCTGCGCTATGACGTGCCGTGGAACGAACCCCACCGCGCCGAGGTCGAGCTCGACTGGTCGCCCGTGGCCGCACTTACGCTGCTGACGCGGTGGCGCGGCGTGTGGGGCCGCACATGGGCCTTCAACCAAGCCTACTACGACTACATCGGGGCCGGGCTCAGCGTGCCCTCGGCCGAACTCTCTCCCATCGATCAGGTGGGGGCGCTACAAGCGCAGCTCCTCGACGCCGGGTTTACCTCCGAGCGGGCCCGGTTTGTGGCGTTGCAGGCGTGGCAGCATCAGCTGTATGCGCCCGAGTCGCATCGGCTGTCCCCCTTCGTCCAACTCGACCTCGGCGCGGCGTATACACGGTCGGTGCGCGGCGTGGGGCTGCAGGCACGCCTCGACCTGCTCAACGTGCTCGGCCGCGCCAACGAGCTGGAGCGGCGGCTGACCACCGACACCGACTTCGATGGCTTCGTCGAGGCCGAAACGCGCTACGGCCTGCCCTTCCTGCCGACGTTCGCATTCAAGGTGATGTGGTAGCACCGTCCAGACCCGCGCGCGCTTTGTGAGGATGGTGGAACGATGCGCAGGGGGCGTCATCTCGCACGGTTTCGGCTCGTATGGTTCTGGTCTTGTAACGCCAGACCTGTCGTCCCAACATCATGGCTCAGCTTGCCACCCTGCCACCCCTCTCGCTAGACCTGCGCCTGCCGCGCTGGGCCAAGGGCGCGCTGTACGTGGGTGCCTGGACGGTGCCCGGGCTGGCCGCGCTGAGCTTCTATTACCTCAACCAGATCGTGAGCGCGCAGCCGCTGGCGTGGACCTACGGCCTGACGAGCACGCTGCCCAACTGGTACTTCTGGGGCCTGTTCGCGCCCGTCATTGTCTACGTCGTGCGCCGGTTTAGGGTGGACCGCGATCAAGGGTGGCGGCATGTGCTGCTGGTGTACCTGCCCATGATGGTCGCCGTGCTGGCGCTGCACGCCGCGCTCAACCTGCTGCTGTTCCGGGGCGTTGGCATCCACGACACGCTCTCGGCCGGGCTCTACGAGGTGCACTTCACCACGCGCTTCTACGCCAACGTGGTGACGTTCTGGACGGTAGTGTGTGCCTTCTACGCCTACGACTACTACCAGCAGCTGCGGCAGCGCGAGCGCGAGACGTCGCTGCTCCAGTTGCAACTTGCCGAGGCCAACCTGCGCGCGCTACGGATGCAACTCCATCCGCACTTTATGTTCAACACGCTGCATGCCATCGCGGCGTTGGTGCGGAAGAACGAGAACGGCACGGCCGTGCAGATGCTGGGCAAGCTGGGCGAGTTTCTGCGCCTCGCGCTGGAGAACAAAGACACGCAGGAAGTGCCGCTCCAGCAAGAGCTGACGTTCCTGGAGAAGTACCTCGCCCTCGAAAAAGTACGCTTTCAGCATCGCCTTAAGGTGACGTACGACGTGGCTGCTGAGGCACAGCTGGCACTGCTGCCCAACCTGGTGCTCCAGCCGCTCGTCGAGAACGCCATTAAGTACGGCATCGCGCCGCACGCGCAGTCGGGACAGATCGCTATCCGTGCGCGCCGCGATGGCACGCACCTCGTTGTGGAAGTGGCCGACGATGGCCCTGTGCCGCCGAGCCCGCGCCTCGAACGCGAAGGCATCGGCTTGAGCAACACCCGCGCCCGGCTTCGCAACCTGTATGGCGACGATCAAGCCGTCTCCGTCCGCCCGTCCGATCTGGGCGGATGGTGCGTGGCGCTCCGCCTCCCCTGGCAGGACGCTGCGATGTAGCCTGCTCCCTCTCACTCAACCAACCGTACCGCGATGGAAACGACGACAGCCCTCCGCGCCGTTATCGCCGACGACGAACCGCTGGCCCGCGACACCGTGGCGCTGCTCCTGGACGCGTGGCCCCGCATCAGCGTGGTAGGCCAAGCCGAGACGGGCGATGAAGCTGTGGAGCGCATCACGACGCTGCGCCCCGACTTGGTCTTTCTCGATGTGCAGATGCCCGGCAAGAACGGGCTCGAAGTCGTAGAGGCCATCGGTCCCAAGCGCATGCCCGTCACCATCTTTGCCACGGCCTACGACCAGTATGCGCTCAAGGCGTTTGACCTGCACGCGCTCGACTACCTGCTGAAGCCCTACGACGATGAGCGGTTCACGCAGGCCGTGGAGCGCGCCGTAGCGCAGGTGGATGCACGGACCGTGCATCGGCTACAGGCGCAGCTGGAAGCGCTGGTGCAGAGCGTTCGCGACGCCGAGCCCGAGCCGCCTGCGTTCACGCACCGCGTACTCGTGAAGCATCCGAAGGCGCTGTACTTTGTGGATGTAGACGACATCGACTACGTGGCCGCGGCGGGCGATTATGTGGTGCTGCATGCCAAGGGCGAAGAGCACATGGTGCGGCAGACGATGACGGCGCTCGTGCGCCAGCTCGACCCGCAACGGTTCGTGCGCATCCATCGCTCCACCATCGTCAACGTGGACCGCATCAAGGCGCTCCATCCGTACTTTCACGGTGACTATCAAGTGACGCTCTATGATGGTAAAACGCTCAAGTTGAGCCGCCGGTATTGGTCGAACATCGAGGGAATGCTGGTCGGCTCGTGACCCCTGTGTAACGCGGCGCAAGATCGTCGCGTTGTGGGGCCGCTTGTCGCAGAATCGTGCCACTTGTCGCAAAAGGGTCGGTCTAGTTTGATGGGGAGCGTACCCTTCCCCTGTCCTTTTGAACTGACCCTCACTGAGAGGCACTCAATGAAAAACCTACTTACCCTCGCCGTTGTCGTCTTTGCTGGCTTCGGTCTCGCCTTTACCCCCTTTACCTCGGCCCCCGAAGCACAGAACGATGACATCGTAGACGTGGCTGTGGCCGCGGGCTCCTTCAACACCCTCGTGGCCGCTGTCCAGGCCGCTGGTCTCGTCGAAACCCTCAAAGGCGACGGCCCCTTCACCGTCTTCGCCCCGACTGACGAAGCCTTCGCAGCACTGCCCGCAGGCACCGTTGAGGACCTGCTGAAGCCTGAGAACAAAGACAAGCTGACGGCTATCCTCACGTACCACGTCGTTCCTGGCAAAGTCATGGCAGGCGACCTGCTCGGCGCCACGACGGCAGCGACCGTCAATGGTCAGTCCGTGAGCATCGGCCTCCGCGTGGGCGACGCCAACGTGGTACAGGCTGACATCGCCGCCTCGAACGGCGTGATCCACGTGATCGACGCCGTACTGATCCCGTAACTCGGGGTCAGCGACTCGGACGCGCTTCGCGCTTTCGGGTCTCGGATCAAACAGTACGCATGAGAGCGCGCTGCCAGCTTCGGGGGAGGTTGGCAGCGCGCTTTGCGTTTTATCGACGGGGCGGCCCGTGGCTGCTGTTCAGCACACCATACCTGTGTGCCCATCGCGCCAAATGTGCTCAGGGAGGCTGCTGCTCGGCGATGAGCACGGCGTTCTTCCGCTGGATGTGCTCGAAGAAGGCGAGCGTGGTGCCCAACCACGCCACGGTCACGGCGGCGCGCAGCAAGAAGGCGACTTGCTGCATCCCGAACCGCAGCCAGGCCACGCTCTTGCCAAATGCCGGGAGCCACGCCTCCAACAGCCACGGCAGCGCGAGCAGCGACAGTGCCACGGCGAACCACGCCACATACAGCAGGCTCGACCGTCCGTGGCGGAACGGCCAAGCAAAGCCTTCCCGAAACGCCTGCCCCGCTGTCCAGTGCTCCACGACCAACCCAGCGCGGGCGTAGTCGTGCATCAGATCGAGCACGGCCAGGCCGCTGATGAGCACGGTCGGTAGCGCAACCAAAGCGATCCAAAAGATGCCTACCTCGGTGCTTACAGCCACGGCGATGCTGATGCCTATGATCAGCACGGGCACGCTCCACAGAAGGGTGGCCAGCAGAAACAGGAGCGCCAGGGTGAGCGCCCGCCCGCCGTGCTGACCCAGCCCCTCCCAGAAGAACGCGCCGTGCTCGCGGTAGATAGCGTGCAGCACCCCCACGTTGGACACCGCTTTCCACCCGCCCATCAGCAGCATCACCCACCACAGCTGCCCGAGGAAGCCGTAGACCGTGGGCGCAAACGTGTCCCAGATCTCCACCCAGAGCACCAAGCTGAAGCCTTGGCTCAGGTCGGCGCTGAAGCCCGTGCCGGAGACGATTTCGGCGAGCGCGTGGTAGAGCGGCTGCGCGAGCACGTGGGCCAAGACCAGGTGGACGCCAAAGAGCAGCAGCGCCACGCCCTTGTAGCGCATGGCGGCATCGAGACCTGTTTTCAAAAAACGCGTCATGGTGGATCTCCGCTCAAAACAGCCCGGCGAGGGCGACGAAGACGGCCTGCAGCCAAGCCGTGGCTTTGAGCTGGGTCTTGCGCGCCAGCGTGTCGTCGGGGCGGAGGGTGCGGCGGTTGTTGAGGCGGTCGATGTCGAGCCAGACGTGGTTGTCGGGGTCGAGGTAGGCCTC
>JBCCMF010000192.1:0-9054 GCA_039026435.1 Bacteroidota bacterium | reverse complement strand
GGCGTGTCCCGTTCGTCGGGGATGTCAGGCATGTCGTCTCCGCTATCACATGACGCCAGTAGCAGTGCGGCAACGGACAGGGCGCAAATCGTCTTCAGTATCGACACGAAATCTGTAGAGTGTTAGTGCTAACAAAATGAAAGGTATTCGGCGCTCGTCAGTGAAGCAATAGGCAGGCACGCTGCGTGCCCTAGCGAGTGATGACCACCGTCTCGACACCTGACGTACCGCCTTGTTGCCACCGTACGTGATACACGCCGGGCGCGGCCTCGGCCAGGGAGACGAAACACGGGGATGGCGTGCACGCCTGCTTATGAATGCGTCGGCCGAGCACAGAAAAGACCTCTACGGTGCCAGGCTGGCCCTGCACGTTCGGCAGGCGGAGGTGAAACCAGCCCGCCGCCGGGTTGGGGTACAGATGCACCAGGCGTTCTGGCTCAGAGGAGCGCTCGGTATTCACCCGGTTGGGGACGCCGTATTCCCGACCGCCTATACGCAGGTAGGTGAACACGACTTCACCAGCCGCGCCGTCGCCTATGGTGCCGAGCCAGCCGATACCGTGGAAGTAGTTAGTGCCGCCGAAGAAGTTGCCTGTATACTTGAGGGCGGCATAGTCAACCGGGGCACCGTCCACGTGGAGTATGCCTCCAACGTAGCCCAGGCCGTCGCTCTCTTGCCGTGCGTAGCCGCCATGTGCTTCAAACGCAGAACAGTTACCATCCAAATCGGCGCCAAAGGCAGTATCCAGTCGGCAGGTGATGGGCTGGTCGCCTTCGGGCTGCCACTGCACAACACGCGCGTTCAGTGTGTCGTAGCGGATAAACGTGGTCGTGTCCCAGGTCGCGTAATCATTCAGGGCAGTGTCGGAGGCTCTCCCCGTCTGGTGACGGATGAAGTAGCGGTGGTCGCCTAGCAACGTATCGCCCACAATTGCTTCGCGCGTCCATTCGTTAAAGGCCACGAGTTCATAGCGATGGCGTTCCCACACGTTGCCGATGTCGAGAGGGTAGTACCCGCGCCAGTCGAGGCTGTCGGGCACGATGGTGCCTTGATGCTGCGCTGCGCCAGGGACGGCGGCGAGGATGCTAAGCGTCAGAAGGAGTAGAAAAGGTATGGCCCGGCGACGCAGCATGGAAGACGAGAGGCTTGGGTATGTACGCACCACTACACCCCGTGCTCGATGAGGATGCAATGTAAAAAGTCGGATTTCAGGAGCCAGCGCAAGCGTCAACTGCCGAAATCCGGCTCTTGCAATGCCCACGCAGCCTACTCGCTTAGACCTGCACCATGCCGCCGTCGGCTTCGATCTCAGTGCCTGTGAGGTAAGACGATTGGTCGGAGGCCAGGAAGAGCGCCACGTTGGCCATCTCTTCGGGCTGGCCGAAGCGGTTCAGTGGGACCTGCTGCATGATCTGCGATCCGAACGCGTCGATGGCTTCCTCCGAGAAGCCGTTGTTCTCGAAGAATGGCGTGGCGATGGGTCCAGGGCTGAGCGAGTTGACGCGGATGCCGCGGGGCGCAAGCTCGCCTGCCAAACCACGCACGAGAGCGCGGACCGCCGCTTTCGTGGCGCCATAAACCGAGAAGCCTGGCATGCCTTTCACGCTGGCCACCGAGCCGATCAGCACAACGGCAGCGCCATCGTTGAGCGCGTCCACGGCTTGGTTAACGGTGAAGAACGCGCCCTTGAAGTTGACATCGGAGACGAGGTCAAACGTGGCTTCGTCCATGTGCCCAACAGGGGCAGGGCGCCCCAACCCCGCGTTGGCTACGAGCACATCGACCGTGCCCAGTTCGGCTTCGACGGTCTGATAGAGGCGGTCGAGGTCGGCGATGTTGGTGACGTCGCCTTGGACGGCGAGGGTGCCTTCGCCGATCTCGGCGGCGGCGGCATCGAGGCGTGCTTGGTTGCGGCCAAAGATGGCGACTTTCGCGCCTTCGGCGGCGAAGCGTTTGGCCGTGGCCAGGCCGATGCCGCTGTTTCCACCCGTGATGACGGCGACTTTGTCTTGGAGGAGCATAGTAGTGAGGTAGTTGAGAGGTTAAAGGAACGATCGTTCCTAAAATGGAGCAAAGAAAAGCCGATGCGAGATCGGCGATACACTAATCAGAACAAGCGTTCCATAATATTCTTACGCCCATCCACAAAAAAATTATCGCAGCGCGGCGAGCGCACCGCCTACCACCGCTTGCAGCACATCGCGGCCTGCGTTGGCCTTGGCCATGACCCGTATCCCCTGGATGGTGGCGGTGAGGAAGTGGGCCAGAGCCTGTGGGTCGCGCTCGGCGGCGAGGTCGCCTTCGGCTTGGGCCGCGCGGAGCAGTTCGGCGAAGAGCTGTGTGACGCCAGCCAGCCCGGCGCGCACGCTGCGTTCTACATCGGGGTCGAGGGCGCCTACCTCCATCGCGGCGTTGGCAATCAGGCAGCCGTGCGCGTCGGCGACGGCATCGGCCACGGTGTGGTGCAGGATACGTTCGAGGCGTTGCATCGCGGGCGCATCATCGGCTAAAACTCGTGCGCGGTGTTTATCGGCATCGACGCGGTAGCGCTGGAGGGCTTGGAGGTAGAGGTCGCGCTTGTTGCCGAACGTGCCGTAGATACTGCTGCGGCTCAGGCCCAGTGTATCCACAAGGTCTTGCATAGACGTGGCCTCGTAGCCGTGGCACCGAAACAGGTCGGCGGCGCGGGCCAGCGTGGCGTCTGGGTCGAAAGCTTTGGGGCGGGCCATCAGTATATCCTCTGGGGCATCGACAGCAACATACGGCAAAAATACAATGCTCAGCATGCCGTTTAGCGATGCGATCTTACGCCGCGGTCATCTGCTCGCTGAGCGCCCACAGCTTGCGCGCCGCTTCCACATCGCGGGCTTGCTTGGCTGGCGTTGAACGCGTTTGCTTCTCGAAGTAGAGGCCGCTGACGGTGGCCACGGCGGGTGAGGTGGCGAGGTGGATGGACGTGCGTGCGCCTTTCTCGGGCGAGAGCAGTAGGAAGCCGAGCGTCTGGAAGAAGAACGACGCCCACGTGCCGCTGCCGATGTTGGTGCCCACCACGCCCGGATGCAGTGCGTTCGCCGTAACGGCGGTGCCCTCGAGGCGGCGTTTCAGCTCTACGGCGTGTAGGATGTTGGCGAGCTTAGACTGCGCGTAGGCTTTCAGCCCGCTGTACTTCGCCTTCAGGTTCGGGTCGGCAAAGTGGATCTGCCCCTGTTTGTGGGCTGCCGAACTCACGTTGACGATGCGGCCCTGCGGACTGGCGTTGAGGTGATCGAGCAGCAGGTTGGTCAGCAGGAACGGCGCGAGGTGGTTCACGCCCCACGTCATCTCGAAGCCGTCGGGCGTCTCGGCGTAGTCGTCCTTGAAGATGCCCGCGTTGTTGACGAGCACATCCAGTCGCTTGTAGCGCGAGGTCACCTCGCCAGCGAGTTGGCGGATGTCGGTTTGGGAGGCGAGGTCAGCGATCAGCAACTCGATGCGGTCGCTGCCTGTGGCGGCGGCGATGTCGGCGCGAACGGCTTCGCCGCGCTCAGGACTGCGGCAGACCATGAGCACGGTGTCGCCCGCGCGGGCCAGTGCCGCCGCCGTCGCTTTGCCGATGCCGGAGTTGGCGCCCGTGATGAGCGAGATGCGGTTGGAGGAAGCCATGCGTGGTGGGGATGAGGTTAGTCGGACAAGCGGTGGCACAGCCAGCCGCCCACATGCAGCGCTTGGTAGCAGCGCTCGGGCTTGCCGAAGCCCGTCTCGTGTAGTAGCACGGCCAAGCGGTCCTCCGTGATCCGGTGCAGCAGCGACTGCGACATCCGCATGCCGCGCGCGATGGCCTCGTCGGGCGCACCATTCATGCGCAAGTAGGCGGCCCAGCGCGTCCAGTCGTCGGCGTGCGTGTCGAACAAGTCGGCGATGAGTAGCGGGGCGTCCGGCTTCAGCCGCTGGGCGATGGCGCGCAGCAGGTCGCGCTTTGTGCCGTCGTCGGGCAGGAAGTGGAGCACCAGCAGCAGCGTGGCGCCATCATACAGATCACTCTGCAGGTCGCCTTCGGGCAACGTATCGAGCGTGCCCGTGTGCCACGCGATGCGGTCGGGCACATGCTCGGCGTGGTCCAGCGCGATGGCGCTCATCTCAGCGCTGGGCTCGATGGCCGTCAGCCGCCAGCCGTCGTGGCGGTGTGCGTAGCGGCGCGTCTCGTAGCCCGTCCCGGCGCCCACGATGAGCACCTCTCCCGAAGGACCCACATCGGCGGCGAGCAGCACCTCGGCCACGTCATGCAGCGTGGCGTAGCCGGGGATGCCGTGCCCAATGCGGTCGTCGTAGGTCTCGGCGGTGCGGTCGAAGTGCTCGACGGCGAGCGTAGCAGAATCGCCCATCAGACGATGCGGGTTTGCTGAAACACGTGGCGAAACGCGGCGACGTTCTCGGCGATGTCGCCCCGGAAGACGGCGCTGCCTGCGACCAAGCTGTTGGCGCCCGCGTCAAGGACCGCACGGACGTTGGCAGGCGTGATGCCGCCATCCACTTGGATGTAGCTGTGCAGGCCGCGCGCGTTGAGCTGCCCCCGCAGGCGCCGCACTTTGTCGGTACTGCTGGGGATGTACGCCTGCCCGCCGAAGCCGGGGTTCACCGTCATCACAAGCACGAGATCGACCATGTCCAGCACCTCTTCCACCATCGCTAGCGGCGTTGCCGGGTTGAGCGCTACGCCCGCCGTGCAGCCCGTGGCGCGGATGTGCTCCAGCGTGCGGTGCAGGTGCGTCGCGGCCTCCACATGCACCGTGATGCGGTCGGCGCCCGATGCGGCAAAGGCCTCCACGTAGCGATCCGGCTCGTGGATCATCAGGTGGACATCCATCACGGCGTCGAAGGCATCGCGCGTATCGCGCAGCGCGCCGATGATCGGCATCCCGAAGGAGATATTCGGCACAAAGTGGCCATCCATCACATCGATGTGGAGCCACTCGGCGCCTGCATTGAGGGCCGTGCGGCAGTCGGCGGCGAGGTTGCCGAAGTCGGCGGAGAGGATGGAGGGGGCGAGTACGGGAAGCGAGGGAGACACGCAGCGAGGAGAGCAGTGAGCACGAACACCTCGCTTTTATGCTGAACCGTCGGAGAGGATCAAGCGGGTTCATGAAAACACACATCTTTCGCCATGCCGTGCTTGTGTGGCGGGGCGAGCGGGCCCGTCTCAGTCTCGCTGCCCTAAAAATGCGTTGACAAGTTTATTTGCGCTGCTGTGTGGCTGGTTTGAGCCGATGCAGAAGCCGTCGATACATCAGGGGTTGAGGCTGCCAGAATGGGCTGCAGAAAAATGATGTAACGGACGTCTGGTTAACGATACCGATAGTCAGGTGTGTGGAACGGTCAGACCTCCAGAAGAAGCCACTGCGCATGATGCTACGATACAGCCTTTTGAGCATAGCCATAGCGATGGGTTGGGTTGGGATGGCCCAAGCGCAGATCATCGATGACCTATTCGTCAGTTACTACCGGATGGCGATCACAGAGATTAGCTTCCTGCGCGGTGAGGACATCCCAACACTGAACCGCAACTACCTAAGCGCAGGCATAGGCAAAGGGCCGTTCACGATAGGCGTCGATTATCAGATCACGCACGGCGGTACAGGGGCTATGGCATCAGAACAGGGCACAATGCTGACCGCAGGGTATCAGCAGAGGCTGACCTCTCGGTGGCGCGTGGACGTGTCAGGGCGGCTCGGTGTCTCGCCGGGGATTAACAACGACAACCCGCTCTATGCCACCGACACCGACCTCAACATCCGCCTGGTACGCTACAACCCGGATGGCGGCTCTTTTTTGCGTGAGTATCCCATCTTCCCCTCGGCATATGTGGGGGGGATTGTGAATGAGCACGGGCGTGTGCAAGCCGTCGTAGGAGCTGGAGCATGGTGGAACCAGTTCAACCTGTATGTGACGGGCTACTATGCACTCAACGGCGTGGAAGACCCGCTGAATCCACGACCAGAGGAGATCGGGCGTGTGTTTGCCAGCCTCAGGAACGCTGGTGTGAATGCCAGCCTGAGCTACGACATCGGCAACTGGACGGTCAACCTGCGCAAAAACATCCCCATCGAGAATGCAGGCAACGAGATCGTCTTCGGTATTCGGTATCGATACTTCTTCCGCTAGCTGAACCCATGCGTCCCATTCGTATCCTTTCCATAAGCCTCATTGCACTCTTCTGGGCGTTGGCTGTTGCGCAGCCGGCCAAGAGTGATCCGGCATGGCGCATCGTCAAGAAGTATCTACAGGCCGACGTGATCATCCTGGAAGAGACGGCTGAAACGATGACCATACGGCACTCGGTCCGGGGCGATACGCTTCGCATTGGGGTGCGGCCGTGTGCTGACTGCGATATTTATGGGCGGATTGAAGCACGGCGAGGCAGCAATCCCTATCGCGTATGGGTGGCGTCGGCGCGCTTTTGGGACAACCCGCAACGGCCGCGGAATGTGTGGGGCCAGTACTTTCGCTCGTCGTTCCTGCGCATCCTGCGCCCTCCACAGACCGAGGGATGACGCTATGCCACTTCGGTGCTGACACGAGTGAGGAAACCTCAAAAGTAGAGTGGCTACTGTATCTCCTCGCCAGCGCCGTACTGCAGGTCGTGGAGGTGTGCATAGAGGCCGCCGTGCATCACCAACGCATCATGTGTACCCGACTCGACAAGTTGGCCGTGGTCGAGTACGAAGATGCGATCGGCGCGCTGGATGGTAGAGAGGCGGTGGGCAATGACGAGCGTGATGAGGTCGCTGTGCTGGGCGAACGTGCCTTCGAGCGCGTCCTGGATGACCGCCTCCGACTCGCTGTCGAGGCTGGCCGTGGCCTCGTCGAGGATGAGCACGCGGGCGTCTTTGAGCAGGGCGCGCGCGATGGCGATGCGCTGCTTCTGCCCCCCCGAGAGCTTGGTGCCGCGCTCGCCGATTTCGGTGTCGTAGCCCTCGGTCAAGCCGAGGATGAAGGCGTGCGCGTTGGCCGTTTGGGCGGCCTCCACCACCTCGGCATCGCTGGCACTGGGGTTGGCGTAGCGGATGTTGTCGCGGATGCTGCCAGAGAACAGCGTGGGCTCTTGCGGCACCAGGGCGATGGCACGGCGGAGCGCTTGCGTGTCGTACTGCCGGATGTCTTGCCCACCCAGGGCGATGGTGCCATGCTGTAGGTCGAAGAAGCGCGTCAGCAGCTTGGTTACGGTGCTCTTGCCCGCGCCGGACGGCCCCACGAACGCCACGGTCTGCCCCGGCGCCACATCGAAGCTCAGGTTGCGCAGCACAGGCTTGGTGCTGGACGGGTACGCAAAGGTCACGTCGTCGAACACGAGGGCGCCTGTCGTGAGCACCTGCACATTGCCCGAGGGCTCGGCGTCGCTGTCGAGCAGGTCGCCTACGCGCTCGAGCGCGGCCATGCCCGACTGGAGCTGGTTGTTGAAGAACATCACCGACGTCACGGGCTGTTGCAGCATCCGCTGGTAGAGCACGAAGGCCGTCAGCTCGCCAATCGACAGGCCGCCTTGCACAACCATCCATCCGCCCGCCAACAGTACCACGCCCAGGCCATACTCAGCCGTCAGTGTGATCAACCCCTCCATCCGCCCAACGTCCTTGCGGCGGTCTAGGTTGATGTTCACATACGCGTCGTTCTCGTGCCCTAGCCGCTCGGTCTCGTGCGACTCGCTGGCAAAGCCCTTCACCACCTGGATGTTGCTGATGGCCTCGCTGGCGACCGCCGTCAGCTCGCCAATGCGCCGCCGCGCCTTGCGCGAGGCCTGCCGCAGCGGCTCCTGGTAGTGGTGCGTGATCCATGCCATCAGCGGTGCCACAACGACGTTGACGAGTGCCAGTTGCCAGTTCATCGCCAGCACAATCGCCAGGATGACGAGGATGCTGAAGAGCTGCCCAGCGAGCCGCGTAGCGCCCGCCTGCACCATGTCTTCCAGCGCGTTCACATCCGAGACGACGCGCGCCACCATCGACCCCGAGCGCTCGTCCAGGAAGCGCGCCACGGGCAAGCGCAGCAGCCGGCTGTAGGCGCGCATGCGGATGTCGCTGATGATGCCTTGCGTGAAGGCGTAGCTCAAGTACATGCCCGCGTAGCCGACGAGGGTGCGAAACAGGTAGAACCCGCCGAAGGCCGCCGCCAGCAGCAGAAACAGCCGGGGCTCGCCGCTCGGAATCACGGTGTCGAACGCGTAGCGGATGAACTGCGGGCTGACGGTACCGAGCGCCGCCGAACCCGCGATGAGCGTAGAGAGGCCCAGGACCTTCCGCCTGTACGGCTTGAGCAGGCGCCACAGCTGGCCTGCGCTGCTGCGGAGATCGTCAGGTGATCCCGCTGGTGATGATGCGGCGCTGGAGAGGATGGGTGGCGTCATGCGCACCGGAACGCGCCAGGACGGTATTTCTTCCGCCAGCCGCCCGTATGGCGCACCACATCGCCTGCTGGTACGAGTGTGCCATCCACCTCATCGAAGCCGCACGATCATGGATGTGGGCTTCGCCACATACTACGCGGTGCCACCATCGATGCTTGCGGTGGGCACCTCCTGCTGAACGTTCGTCATCACGCGCGGCGGCGTCGGGTCGCTGGCTCGGGCCGTCTCCGTATCCAGGAAGAAGCGGACCTTGCGCTTTTCAGACGTTCCCGTACGGCGGTAGAAGCGGATGGCGCCCTTGTTGAAGTCGGGCGTTTGCCACTGGATCAGCGTGCAGCCCAGCCGCGCGCCGTTCTCGGCGATCTTGTGGATGAACCGCCGCCCCAGGCCTTGCCCGCGCGCGGCCTCGCGCAGGTAGAGGCAATCCATGTAGATGTACGGCTCGGCCTCCCACGTAGAAAACTGCAGCATGTAGGTGGCGTAGCCCACAAGCATGTTGTCCTGCTCGGCTACGAGCGCGTACAGGCGAGGCGAGGCGCCAAAGAGCGCCCGCTCCAGCTTTGCCGCCTTGCCGTCGGCCTCAAACGCGGCCTGCTCGTACTCGGCATGCAACGCGCACAGCTCGACCAGGGTAGGGACGTCGGAGGGGGTGGCGAAGCGGAGCGTAACGTCAGCGG
>JBCCMF010000191.1:0-9131 GCA_039026435.1 Bacteroidota bacterium | reverse complement strand
CCCCGAACCCCGAACCCCGATGTTTTCGACCCTCTTAGAGAAAGAGTTAAAGGCCATCCTGCTGAGCCCGAAGTTTGTGGCGACGTTTGCCGTGTGCACGCTGCTGATCTTGCTCAGTGTGTTCATTGGGATACAGGAGTACAAGGCGGGGGTGGAGCAGTACACCACCGCGCAAGAGCTGCTGGATCAGGAGGTCCGCGAGGCGACGTCGTGGTGGTCCATTGGCAACCGCGCCTTCCGCGAGCCCAACCCCGTGCAAATCTTCGCGGCGGGCGTCGAGAACGACATCGGGCGCTTCTCGCGGGTCAACGCGCAGGCACCCATCAAGCTGCAGCAGAGTGCCTACTCTGACAACCCGCTGTTCGCCTTCTTCCGGTCGATCGACTTCACGTTCATCGTGCAGGTGGTGCTGTCGCTCTTCGCCATCCTGTTCACGTACAACGCCATCAACGGCGAGCGCGAGTCGGGCACGCTCAAGCTGGCGTTCTCGAACGCAGTGCCGCGCGGCCAATTCGTGGCCGCTAAGTTTGCGGGCGCCTGGCTGGGCCTCACCATACCCATCCTGATCCCCATCCTCATCAGCATGCTGCTGGTGATGGTGCTGGGCGTGCCGATGACGGGTGTGGGCTGGAGTAAGGTCGGGATGCTGCTGGGCGCCTCGGTGCTGTACTTCACGTTCTTCATCGCCCTCGGCCTGCTCGTGTCGGCGCTGACGAAGCACTCGAACGTGTCGTTCTTGGTGCTGCTGGTGGCGTGGGTGGTGCTGGTGCTGATCGTGCCCCGGGCAGGGACGATGCTGGCTGGGCAGATGCGCCCCACGGCGTCGGTAGCGGAGATCGAGTCGAAGATGGACCGCTTTCAGACCGAGCGGTGGCGCACGTTTGTGGAGGACCAGAGTGCCATGTGGGAGCGCCGCACCGCGGAGATGCAGGGCTTGACGGGCGATGAGCGGGCGGAGTACAGCGCAAACAACCGCGAGGCGTGGGACGCGGAGCAGTCGGACATGCGCGCGCAGGTCGAGATCGACTTGGCCGAGTTCAACCGGAAGCTCAACGAGGAGCTGCGCAACGAGAAAGCCGAGCAGGAGCGGCTGGCGTTTACGCTGTCGCGGTTCTCGCCTGCGTCGTCGTATCAGCTGACCGCTATGAACCTCGCGGGCACCAACACGACGCTCAAGCAGCGTTACGAGGAGGCCATCTTCGACTACCGCGACCAGTACAGTGCCTTCGCTTTGCAAAAGCGCCAGGAGGAGCGCGCTGCCCAGCGCGAGCGGCAGCGCAACACGCAGGGCGTCATGTTCCTCGGCAGCACCGACGAGACCATCGACGCCAGCGAGATGCCGCGTTTTGTAGCGCCCGTCGAGTCCACGGCGGAAGCACTGCAGCCTTCGGTGATTGACCTCGGCCTGCTCTCGCTCTACGGCCTGCTCGCCTTTGCGGGCGCGTTCGTGGCGTTCCTCCGCTACGACGTGCGCTGAATGCTGAGACGCGAGGCGCCGTGGCTGCTCGGTGCGGTGGCGTATGGCCTGGCGTGGCCGCAGACGGGCTGGCCTGTGCTGTCGTTCCTGGCCTGGGGCGCGTGGGTGCCGCTGCTGCTGGCGCTGCGGAATGCGACCGCATGGCGTGCTGTCATCTTGCGCGCGTATGGCTTCACCGCGATCGCGGCCGTCGTGAGCGGGTGGTGGTGGTTCGTGAGCCTGCCGCTGCCGTGGTGGGGCTGGGCATGGCTCGCCGCGCTGCACGAGATCGCGCTAGCCAGTGTGCCGTTCGTTGCCGTGGCGCTGGTGCAGCGCTGGGTGCCCTTCGATCGGGGCGTGTGGCTGGTGGTGCCGCTGGTGCCGCTGTGGGAAGCGCTCTACACGCTGTGGCCGCTGTCCATGCGCAACCTCGTCGTGGGCTACAGCCAAGCGAGCCTGCCGCCGCTGATCCAGGTTGCAGACGCGGGCGGCGTGTGGCTGGTGAGCGCTTGGGTCATCGCGCTGAACGTGGGGCTCTACCGCGCATGGCACGCAACCTCGCTACGATGGGTGCGGGCGGTGCTCGTGCTGACAATAGGCGTGGGCGGTGCGTGGGGCTACGGCGCGCTGAAGGGGACGCCTGATGCGGTGGCTGACGTGCGGGCACTGATGCTCCACACCAACGCGCCCCGCGACGACTCCGTGCCTGCTGATACGCTTGTTGCACGCACCACGCAAGGGCTTGCTGCGCAGGCGGTCGATGTGATCGCGTGGCCTGAGAGCTTGATCGAGACGGAAGCCGATGTGGCGCGCCTGGATGCGGCCGTCCAGCACTGGGGCGTGCCGCTGCTCGTCGGCCAGAGCGGGCGCGATGCGAACGGTCGCCTCTCCAACCGGATGCACCTGCTGACGCCCGGTTCTGATGCTGCGTCGAAGCAGACGTATCAGAAACGCCACCTCGTGCCCCTGTGGGAAGGGCTGCCGTTTGCTTCTGCGACGCGCCATGTCCCCGGCGTCGATCCCGCCGCGTATTATCAGCCGGGCGCCTCGCCCACGCTACTAAGCCTGCCCCACGGCAATGAGGTACGTGCCCTCGCCGCGCCGATCTGCCACGAGCAAGGCCTGCCGTCGTGGTGGGCCGCCTTCGCCCGTAGCGGCGCCGATGTGTTCGTCCAAGGCTCGTACGAGCGCTGGTTCGGCACTACGGCGTTTCACGTCAACCTCGCCAACCAAGCCCGGCTGCGTGCCATCGAGACGGGCCGGAGCGTGGCCCGCGTTACCCACGGCGGCCAAACCGTCGTGTTCGGCGCCAGTGGACGCATCCGCCACAGCCACATCGGCGCTACCCGGACGCTCGTCGTGGACCTGCCGATCTACAAGGAGCCGACGCTATACACGCGCTGGCCGTACGGCTTCGTGGCCTTGTGCGCCGTCGTGCTGGTGGTGGGCGGCGGGCTCAGTTTACGTCGAGCGTGACCACGATGGGGAAGTGGTCCGTGTAGATGTTGGGGTCGTAGGCTTGCACGAACTGCACCTCGCGTACGCGGCGGTAGAGGCTGGGGGAGAGTAGGATGTGGTCGATGGCGCTGAGCTCGCCCGCCTGCACCACGCCGTTGCGGTTGCGGTCGTAGAACGCCGTGAATCGCTCCACCTGCGGCACGTCGGCCATGACGTTGACGAGGTCGTCATCGGCGCCCGGGCCTGCCGACTTGATCATCGGAAGGACCTCGGTGATGGGCGCGTTGCTGGAGCGGTCGGGCGTGGCGTCGTCGAAGTCGTTGAAGTCGCCCAGGGCGATGACCGCGCGGCCCGCGGCGTGCTCGGCCTCCACCACGCGGCGGATGACCTCGGCCTGCGCCTCGCGCCGTGGCTTGCGCTCCACATCGTCGGGGCGCGAGAGGAAGTGCAGCCCGATGAGCGTGGTGGGCACGTCGCCCAGCATCATGCGCACCACTAGGTTCTTGCTGACGCCGTACGTGCGTTGCGTGGTGCCCACGTTAACGCGCTCGTTGGTGCGCCACAGCGTATCGGCCGGGATGCGCGAAAGCAGCGCGATGTCCTGCCCGGTGAACGAGTCGCGCCCCTCGATGAAGTAGCCCGTGTAGCCCTGGTCGCCCAATGTTTCCTCGATGAGCAAGTCGAGCGCGTTCTGGTTCTCCACTTCCTGCAGCATCAGCACATCCACATCCAGCATCAGCACCGCTTCGCCGATCTTGGCGCGGTGGGCCTTCGCCAACTCGGGGTTGCCCTTGTGCGCGAACGTGGCCTGCCCCTCGTCGCCCTCGCCGTCAAACATAAACTCCGTGTTCAGCGTGCCCACGCGCAGGCCGTCGAAGCGGTACGATGGCGGGGGCTCGGGGGTGAAGTACGGCGCGTCGCCCGAGGCGGACGGCGTGACGGCGGGCTCGGCGTTGGAGCAGGCGGCAAGGACAAGGCCGAGGAAGAGCAGGTAGACGAACGAACGCGTGGGCATAATCGAGAGCGGATCGGTTGGTGGGAGCGCAATCTACAGCGTGCGCCAACCCAGCGGCACAGGCCCACCGTTATCTTTGGGCAAAACCCGTGCGTCTGTTGATGGGACGAGCCGTAGAGGCGTGAACCGGGCGCGTGTGCCGTCGTTCGCTGAGACCACAAGATGCAGGAGAGAAATGATACGCTGGGTGTTCTTGGGAATGTGGACGTTGTGCGGCGCCCAGAGCGCTTGGGCACAACCGCAGCAGCGTACCACAGATTGGGCCTGGACGCCGATCATCACGCACAACGGCCTCGCCATCTCATACATCTTCTACGACGAGGCCGATAACGTCAACAACGGCGTGGTCATCAAGCTCGTGAACCACAACCCCCACGCCATTGGCTACCGCTTCAAGGTGATCTTCCGCGACGGCGACCGCAACGCAGCCGAGGAGCAGGTGAAGGGAGAGCTCGAAGGCTATGGCGCCCGCACAGGCAGCGAGGACGGGCTCTTCTGGATCCCCTTCCCCGACGGCCGCAGCATCGGCGAGGTGGGGCTGAAAGGCTACAAGGTTTGGCGCCTGCCCGCCGAAGGCGATACGTTTTGACCGTCACGTGCGCTCACGCTTCTCGCTGGACCAACGGCCACCAGAGCGGCACGAGCGCTGCCGCGAGCACGAGTTGTGCGCTCAGCCAGCCTGCGGACAAGCTGCCAGCGTGCAAGACCACATCGGTGCAGGCCAGCAGGACCAGGAACAGCGATGCCGAGGCGGCGCAGGTCTGGCCAAAGCGAAGCGTAAACCGCCGTCTGGCATCGCCTGGCCAGAGCCCGAGCGGTCGCACGCGGTCGATGAAGTCGTCTAAGACATCGACATCCGTGCGCGGCGTGACGAGGCTGACGATGATGGCGGCCCCGGTGCCTAGCAGCACCATCAGGCCCAGCCGGATCCACTCGGCCTCGAACCCTTGGATGACGAACGGCGCGGCGACGAGCGAGACGAGGAGTGCAGCCGCCTCGCCGTACATGTTCAGCCCCTGCCACCACCACCGCAGCATCAGCACGCCGCCGATGCCCGCGCCAAACACGAGCGACAAGAACCACGTCGATTGAATGGAGCCGAGGTTGACCATGATGGTCAGCGCCAGCACCACGATGACGAGGTTCGACAGCCGCGCCACGCGGACGAGCGTGCGGGCGTCCGGCGTACGCTTACGGATGGCGCCGCAGTACAAGCGCTCGTAGAGGTCCTTGGTCCAGTACGAGGCGCCCCAGTTGAGGTGCGTGTCGATGGTGGAGGCCAGCGCGGCCAGCAGCGCCGCCAGCATGATGCCCCGCAGTCCTACCGGCAGGTACGCGTCGATGCCCGTCACGAAGGTCAACTCCCGAGCGGCGGCAAAGCCGTCGGTGCCTGCTGTTGCCGGATCGAACGGCATCAGCACGAGCAGCCCCACGCCGATGATGAGCCAGACGACGCTGCGCACGAGGATCTGCGCCCAGCTGAAGACGACGCCCGCCACGCGCGCCTCGCGGTCGGTGCGGCAGGCCATCGCGCGCTGTGCGAGGTAGCCCGTGCCGTCGGAGCCGATCCAAAACAGCCCTTGCAGCCCGATCAGCATCAGGAACGGAAACAGCAGCCCTTCGCCGCGCGGCAGTACGGCCAGCAGATCGCCCGCTTGCGCCTCGCCGTAGAGTGTCGTCATCCGCTCGCCGAGCATCCCCAATCCGCCGACCTCGCGTACTACGAGCACGGCGTAGGCGATGGTGCCGATCATCATGAGCACGAACTGGGCCACGTCGGTGGCGATGACGCCACGCAGGCCACCCGAGGTGGCATAGGCGTACACGAACGCCACGATCAGCACGATGCTCAGCAGCCCGTTCGTCGAGGCCGTCGCTACGTCCAATCCGGTTGCTGAATTGAAGACAGCGAGGCCAAGCGCGTCGATGGTGCCGGAGAGGCCGCCGTAGACTCCATCGGGAAGCCACTCGTGCCACGGCAGAAATACCTCAGCGATGCGGACGGCCGCGAGCAGCACCATCGCCAGGAAGAAGACGTTGACGACGGTGCCGTAGTAGATGGCTTTGAGGGTGCGGAGCGCGAGCACGCCGCGCCCGCTGTAGCGCACCTCGGTCAGTTCAGCGTCGGTGAGGACGCCGGAGCGCCGCCACCCTTCGGCGAAGAAGAACGCCAGCAGCAGGTAGCCGAAGCCGTAGATCCAGAAGTGCCACATCAGATAGACACCGCCCGTGGCCAGCAGGCCCGTCACCAGCAGCGGCGTGTCGGCGGCGTACTGCGTGGCGGCCATGCTGAGCCCTGCGCGCCAGCCGCTGACGTCTTTCCCAGCCAGGAAGTAGGCGTCGAGCCCGGCGGCAGCGTGGCGACGGGCACGCCAGCCCATCGCCACCGCGTACGCCATGAACCCGGCAACAATCAGCGCATCGATCATGCGAGGCTGTCGGCGGGCGTGTCGGGTTTGGTGCGCGTGAGGATCGCTTCTTCGGGCTGCCAGAGCGAGATCCGCCCGGTGCCTGCGACCATCACGAGGATGGTGGAGAGGAGAACGGTCATGGTGAGTGCGTCCAAGCCAAACGTCAGGAGCGCATAGCATACGAACAACAGCAGCACATGCGCCAGCAGCCGGCCCATCCAGCCCGCGGTCACCAGCACGACGAGGAGCATCGTGCCCATGGCCCAGAGGCTCCATCCGAGCGTGCTGCCTGTAGCCAACAGCCACGGCTCGCACAGCACGCTGACGAAGACGGCGCTGCTGATGGCCAGCACGAGCCGGGCCGCGACGGGCACGTAGCCGAGCAGCACGCGCTTTGCCACGGACCGGACGGCGAGGTAGCGCGGTGCGTTGGGCTCGATGACCCCCGTGGTGATGAGCCCGTCGCGAAAAAAGCTGAGTAGCACCGGGCCGATGAACAGCACACCCGCCCACGTGGTGGCAGGCGGGTCGAAGATGGGAAACAGCACGACCACGAAGAAGCCGACGCCAAACCCGCCCGCGATGCGACGGTAGCCGCTCTCGGGCAGGTCGTGGTTGACCAGGCCGCGCTGCTCGCGGGCGTAGAGCATCAGGCGGTAGCCGTAGTAGAGGAGCCCCACGCCGAGGAACGGCCAGGGCAAGATGCCGAAGTGCACCGTCAGCGCCGAGGCGACGAGCATGCCGAGCGCATCGGACTCCACGTCGAGCCGGGCGCCGAGTTCGGTCACGTGGTTGGTGCGCCGCGCCAGGTAGCCATCGACGAAGTCGGTGAGTGAGGCGACCAGGAAGACCACGGCGATCATCCACCGCACCGAATCGGGCGGGGGCGCGATAAACAGAAAGCCGAACAGCACCCCAAAGCACAGCGCGCGCGTCAGCGTGATGCTCGTGGCGATGCCGAGGGTAGGCAGCGGGCGTGCACTGCCCGCGCGGTGGTTCTCGCGGAGCAGGAAGCGGGTGTAGACCAGGATATAGCCGATGGCCAGCCCGGCACCGAGGCTCCACGGGCCCATCGGAAGCGTGAGGCGTGTGCTTAGGAGCAGGCTACTAGCAACGAGCACGCAGGCGGCAGCGAGTACGGTGCCCCACCACCGCCATCGGAGCGGTTCGGGCACAGAAAAGAGGGGTACAACAGGCACAGCACGACGCCAAAGAGTGAATTAATCATGTAAATATAGTGGAGAGGCTGTGTGTGTGCCAGTGTGTGCCCGCATTGGTACAAGTGTCAAGAAGGTGTACTTCACCTAACCCAAATCGGCGCAAACGTTTAGGAAAAGCGATTTTTTCCGCGAATGGGGGATTGCCCCGTGCCCCTGTGCGGATATGCTCCACTACCGCACCCGCTTGCGGCGGTTCTTGACGTAGTCCTCGAAGATGAAGCCGCCCAGCTCATCGAGCGATGCATAGTAGGCACGGCCTTGGTTGGCCTCGGTGAGCTGCTGCACGAAGCGCTGCAGGTACGGGTCGTTGGCGATCATAAACGTGGTGATGTCGATGCCCTCGCGGCGGCACATCACGGCCTCGTCCAGGACCTTGTTGACGATCTTGCGATCCAGCCCGAACGCGTTGCGGTACATCTTGCCGTACTCGATGTGGCAGCTCGGCTTACCATCGGTGATCATGAAGATCTGCTTGTTGCGGTTCTTGCGACGCTGTAGGATGTCGCGGGCGCGTTGCAGGCCCGCGCGGGTGTTGGTGTAGTACGGGCCCACGTTCAGGTAGGGCAGATCCTTGATCGACACCTCCCACGCCTCGTTGCCGAACGCCACGATGTCGAGCGTGTCTTTGGGATAGCGCGTGAGGATGAGTTCAGAGAGCGCCATCGCCGTGCGGCGGGCGGGCGTGATGCGGTCCTCGCCGTAGAGGATCATCGAGTGCGAGAGGTCGATCATCATGACCGTCGCCACGCTCGTGTGGTGGTCGGTCTCGTAGACGGCGAAGTCCTCCTCCGAGAGGCTG
The DNA here is from genome assembly GCA_039026435.1 of Bacteroidota bacterium. Taxonomy (GTDB): domain Bacteria; phylum Bacteroidota; class Rhodothermia; order Rhodothermales; family JBCCMF01; genus JBCCMF01. Next base: position 772 of record JBCCMF010000191.1, on the reverse strand, counting down.
AAGCCGCCGCCGTTGCGCCGGAACGCGTTGGAGAGCGTGCCCGTGACGTCGAGGTTGTGCACGTCGTCGCCGAAGCGCCAGGGGCGCGTCTCGGGCAGGCGCTCGCGGCCTTCGCCCTGGAACTGCGTCTTGTGGTTGCCGCGCCCGCTCTTGCGCAGGTGGCTGAAGATTTCCTCCATCGCCCGCTGTCGCAGCCCGCGCTCGGACTTGGCGGTGAGCTTCAGCGTGCCGCCGGGGCGGTCCTCGTCCAGGTAGCCGCGCTTCCGCAACTCCTCCACGAAGTCGCCGATGCCCATGTTCTCGTCGGTGAGGCCGTAGCGCTCGTCGAGCTGTGTAAGCCAGTTGAGCGCCTCCGAGACGTCGCCCGCGGAGAGGGTGAGCAGTTGCTGGAAGAGGTCGAAGAGCGTGTCGAAGGTGGACTGAGCCTCGCCGTGGCGGTTCTCATTCCATTCGCTGTAGCGGAGCAGCATAATACCTATACTGGAAGATGACGGTGCATCACCCGCGTTGTACACCGGACGTCTGGCGTTAGCAGTGGGACTTCTCCCTTGAGGGAGATGGGCCGCCTGTGGGCGGGTCAGAGGGTGTACGTACCGAAGCGTGATACACCCCCAGCCCTTCGGGCAGCCCCCTGGAGGGGGCGGTTGGTAACCCTATCCCTGCTGGAGTCTGCGCTATCGTTCCAGAACGTGCATAACGGTGGGGCGGCGATGGTTGGGGTGGGATCGTACGTCGCCACCGCGCCGTCAGTTCACGCCCCCGCCGCGCGGTT
>JBCCMF010000190.1:0-9151 GCA_039026435.1 Bacteroidota bacterium | reverse complement strand
GGGATAGCTGCCCGCTACGAGGCCCGTCAGCAGCGCCATGCTCGCCCACAGGGCCAGCAGCCCGGTGGCGTCGGCATACGGAACGGCTAGCGTCTTGCCTACGAGGTTGCCGAACGCGGGCAAGAGCACCTCCACGAGCCCGATGGCCACGAGCAGCGCCACGCCGGAGAACAGCAGTGACTCGCTGAGGAAACGGCTCATCAGGTGGCTCCGTTGCGCGCCAATCGCTTTGCGCACGCCGACTTCCTTGGCATAGCGGCTGGCTTGCGCGGTGGCCAGGTTCATGTAGTTGATGCACGCGATCAGCAGGACGAGTAGCGCCACAGCAGCGAAGATGGCCAGGTACGTCCGGTTGCCCGTCAGCCCATCGCGCTTCAGGCCAGCGGACTCGAAGTAGACGTCGGTGAAGGCCATGCTGGCCAGCGTGTAGTTGCCGTTATCTGGGCCGTTGGCCGTCTCCAGTCGGTTAAGTGTTTGACGGAATGCGGCGAATGGGGTGTCTGGCTGCAGGCGCACATAGAGGCCGTTCCGACCCGGAAACCAGTTCGGCGGACGGTCATCGGCGTGTGTGCTGAGTGAGACGATGGCGTTGAACTGGAAGTGCGAGTTGTGGGGGATGGGCGCGAGCACGCCCGTCACGGTGTACGCTTCTTCATCCATCACGAACGACTCGCCGACGGGGTTGGCGTCGCCGAAGTACTTCTCGGCCATCGGTGTGCTGAGGACCAAGCTGTAGGGCTCGACGAGCGCGGTGGCTTCGTTGCCGCGCACCAGCGGGAAGTCGAACACGTCGAACAGGCTGGGCTCGGCGTGATAGATGAAGCGCTCGTAGACGAAGGCCTGCTCAAACTCGACGACCTTGCGGCCACCAAACGTGATTTCAGCAGCCGCTGCGATGTTTGGATCTTCATCGAGCAACGTAGGCTTGAGCGCGGTAGGTACGCCCAGGCGGAAGCCCGCAGGCATCTGTGCGCTGACCCAGTGGATGTCGTCGGCGTGCGTGTGGAAGCGGTCGGTGAGCAGCTCGTCGCGGACGAAGAGGGCGATGAGTAGGCAGCAGGTCATCCCCACCGCCAGGCCGACGATGTTGATGGCGGCATAGCCGGGGTAGCGGCCGATGGTGCGGAGCGTGAGGGTAGCGTAGTGCTTGAGCATGATGAGCAATGGTAAACGGTGTGCGGTTATGCCGGAATGCTAGACAAGCCGTGTGCCAGAGCCAGAATATGGCGATTTATACCCTCAAAAGGCGCCGACCTGTCCGATCCCGAACACCGCATGCCTCGCCCACGGACACTTCCCCGTTGCACGTTTCGACCGTGCGCCGTACGATGCAGGGGTCCCAATCCACGCCGTCCGAGTTGATCATGCCACAGACCCGTCGCTCCTTCGTCAAGACCGTCACCGCCGCCACTGCAGGCGCCAGCCTCGCCTCCGTGAGCGCCGCCAGCTATGCCCGCATCGTGGGCGCCAACGAGCGCATCCGCGTTGGCGTGCTGGGCTGCGGACGCCTCGCGCGGGGCCACACGCGCGGCCTGCGCAACCGCGACGACGCGCAGGTGGTAGCGCTTTCAGACGTCTATCAGCCCAACCTCGACGCTATCCAAGGCAACGCCCCCGGCGCCGATGCCTACCGCGACTTCCGGCAGGTCTTGGAGCGCGACGACGTCGATCTGGCCTTCATCGCCTCGCCCGACCACTGGCATCCGCTCATGGCCGTCATGGCGGCCGATGCTGGCAAGCACGTCTACGTCGAGAAGCCGACCTCCGTGGCCGTCCACGAGGGGCGCAAGATGGTGGAGGCGGCGCGGCGCAACGACCGCCGCATGCAGGTGGGCACGCAGCAGCGCTCGCAGTTCCACTTCCAAGAGGTGGTGGACCTCGTGCAAAGCGGCATCCTGGGCGAGGTGTCGATGGTGCGCTGCTGGAACTACAGCAACAACTATCCGAACGGCATGGGCAGCCCGGCCGATGCGTCGCCGCCCGACGGCCTCGACTGGGACCTGTGGCTCGGTCCAGCGCCCGAGGTGCCGTTCAACATCAACCGCTTCGGCGTGGTGCTCAACGACGAAGGGCAGTACCAGCGGTGGGCCAGCTTCCGCCACTTCTGGGACTACGCCGGCGGCATGATGACCGACTGGGGCGTACACCACCTCGACATCGTGCAGTGGGCGATGGGCGTCGACGCTCCCACCCACGTGGGCGCCGTCGGCGGGAAGTTCTACCTGCAAGACAACCGCGACACGCCCGACACGCTGCTGACCACCTACCAGTACCCCGGCTTCGTCTGCCTCTACGAGAACCGCCTGTGCAACGCGCTCCCGCTGGGCGAGCAGCGCTACGGCCTCCAGTTCCACGGGACCCAGGCGACGCTCTTCGTGAACAGGCAGTTCTACGAGATCATGCCCGAGCGCGGCTCCGACGTGCAGCCCGTCCGCAAAGAGGCGTGGGGCGGCGGCGTTGCCGAGCACTTCACTGACCTCTTCGACGCCATCCGCGACGGCCGCAACCCGCTCAGCGACATCGAAGCCGGCCACCGCTCCAGCAGCACCGCCATCCTCGGCACGCTCGCCTACCGCACCGGCACTAGCTTCGGCTGGGACGGAGCGGCCGAGCAGAGCGACAACGACGCCGTCAACGCCATGCTCATGCGCGAATACCGCCAGCCGTGGTCGCTGGGGTAACGCTACTGCCCACGCTCTGCCGTGCGTATCGCCTCGGCCAGATGCTCGCCGATTAGCCGCGAGCCTTTGACGGACGGGTGGACGCGGTCGGGGTCGTAGCTGGCTAGGTCGCTCGGGTCGATGACGTCAGCGGCGGAGGCGAAGTGGACGCCGTCGATGGACGCGGCCATCAACGCGAGGCGGTCGTTCAGCGCGACGAACGTGGCCGTGCAGCCCGTAAACTCGGTCGCCGCGTTTGCGGGCGGCGCGTAGTAGCCCATCACAAGCACGCGGCTGTCGTCGTCGGTGACGGATCGCACGAAGTCGGGATACTGCCCGGCTTGGCCGTCGGCGCTCACCATCTCGTGGAGCGTGGCGGCGCAGGCGTTGCATCCGCACTCGTCGCCTAAGTCGTTGGCCCCGCCGTCCATGACCACCCAGTCCCAGCCCCGGGCGCGGTACTGCTCTCGGATGTCGAAGCCCGCTGCGGCCGCTTCGCGGTCGGCCATGCTCAGCCGCGCTCCCGAGACGCCCCCGTTGACGACGGTTCGGCCCAACGCCGAGGCGATGACATCGGCGATGGCCGCGTCTTCGTCGGCGTTCCACTCCATCACGGAGTCGCCGATGACCAAGATGTCGCCTTCTTCTGTGTCGGCTACGATGCGGCTGGTCTCCTGGCACCCGGCAAGCACGAGGCCAACGAGGAGCAAGAAGCAGAGAGGGAGACATTGGGCGATGGCGCGGAACGGCATGACGATGCGAAGTCGATGGGGAAGGATGCGCAGTTGGGACAGCCCCAAGGTACGCGCTTGCAGCTACACCAAAACGGCTTTTTTTTGCGTAAACTTGCGCGATTACCATACTATTATGTATGTTCTCGGCGAAAACGTTTCGTAGCTAAACATTACCTCCCTCCCTTGGCTACACTTTCGAAAGCGCTCGACCTCGCGGTTGGGCGCTTTCTTTTTATCCCGTCTGCAAACGTTGCGATGGGCAGAAGACGCCTTGGGGCGACCGTTCTATGCCAGCCGATCAAGCGCGACGCCAAAACGGCTACCGGGCAACCAGGATGGGAAGCCCTCGCCTTCGCAGACAGCGGTGCAGCGTCAGGCTCCGACGCCTTCGTGCTTCGGACGGGCAGAGGCGGAGGGCTGCCGCTGCTAGAGACAGTGGCAGCGTTCGAGGCGTCACGCTCACGCATGTCCGAGAGAGCCAAACCCCTCAACTCGTCGGGCTGCAGTCGCCATACCGCGCATCGCTTTGAGGGCAAAGCGGGTTTGGGGCGTGGAGCAATGGGGTAAATTGCTTGCGAGCAGGCCAATACGCGGCGTTTGGCGCCGAATTTGTGGAATGCAGCGAATTACGTCACCCTCTGATCGTTCTGCCAATCTGCATGGCTCTTCCCAACTGGAAAGTGATCTCCAGTCTAGGCCCCGAGATGCTCCCGCATCTGTCGGGTATGACGGATATCGCGGTGGCGGAGGTCGGGCCAGATGGCATCATCACGAACGCGAATACCGAAGCGTATACGCGCTACGGCTGGCAAAACGGCATGCGGCTGCCGTCGAGCATCCTGGCGAAGCTGCAGGGCATCTACCCCGGTGAGCCGCTGCAACTGCCCATGCGCGGCGACACCGACCGCATCATGCTGGCGCTGCGCGTCCGCTCCGAGGCCGGGTGGGTGTTGCTGAGCTACCCACAAGACGACGACCTGCTGGGCATCCGCCCGTCCCGCTTCAAGTCTCTCGTTGAGAAGATCCCTGTGCTGATCCTGCGCATGCAGGCCGATGGCACCGTGCTCTACGCCAACTCGGAGGCCGAGCGCATGACAGGCTACACGCTGGCCGAACTGCGTGGCACCCCGTTCTGGGTACCGGTGGTACACCCCGAGGACCGCTGGAAGGTGGTGGGCGCCGTGCGCCGCGCCATCGAAGGACGCAAGGCCATCGTGGCCGTCCGCTTCATCGCGGCCTCCAGCGCCGTGCGCTTTGCCGAGATGCACCTGTTCCCACCCACCGACGAGCGCCCCGACGAAGTGGAGGCCGTCGTGTTCGATGTGACGGAGCAGAGCGAAGTAGAAGACGCGCTGTTTCAGAGCGAGGTGCTCTACCGCACGTTTCTGGAGCAGAGCCCGATGGGCATGTTGCACCTGGACCGCGAAGGGCTGGTCACGTTTGAGAATCACCAGTTCCGCCAAATCGTGGGCGAAGAGCTGGAAGACGCCTGGCTGGGCCGTCGCATCTACGACATCGACGGGCTAGAGCCGGGGCTGCTCGAACTGCTTCGCACGATGCTGGGCCAGGGCATCCCCGTGCAGGGTGCGCACATCGCGTTCACCGCCAGCCGGCAGAAGGCCACGCAGTACCTCATCATCCGCGGCACACCGATCCACCAGCCCGATGGCAGCATCGTCGGCGGCGTGCTGTCGATTGAGGACGTGACGACGCAGCGCCACCGCGAGGCCGAGCTAAAGCTGCGCGGCCGCTACAGCGAGGCCGAAGCCGCCCTCCGCGAAGCCGCCATCGACACCAGCCGCGAAGCCGATTTCTTGCGCGAAGCCGTCCGCATCATGGGCGAGGCCGCGGTAGGGGAGCGCGTGCATGTGCTCACCGACGCCGAGGGCGACGACTACAAGACCATCGCCGAGTGGGACGCGTACGGCGGCCTGCCGAACCCGATGGTGGTGCCGCGCCCGCTGATGACGGCGTTCAACCGCCGTTCCAACAAAGACGACATCCTCTACATCCGCCACCCCGACAAGGCCAAGACGCGGCAGGCGCTCATCGAATACACCGGAGCGGCCGAAGCCCTGTGGGTGCCGATCCAGCAAGCCTCGCGCCGGGCGTACGTGCTCATCGACCGCGTGGAGCCGCAGCCGGACCAGCAGGCGTTCTGGTCGGCGCTTGACGTGGAGCTGGCGCAGCGCCTCGTGCGGCTGTTCGAGACACTGTGGACCTGGCTCCAGGTCGAGTCGCGCTACCACCTCGCCGTCTCCACCATCGACGACGCCCTCTTCAACTTCACCTTCGACGCCGACGGCCGCCGCGTCTACCGCTTCCTCACGCCACAAGTCGAAGCCCTCACCGGGCATCCGGCCCATGCCGTCTTCTTCGACGCCGACGCCCCGCTCGACTGGGTGCGGGAAGTCGTGTCAGAGGATGACCGAGCTGCCGTAGAGGCGCACGATGCCGCGCTGCGCGACGGGCAGGAGAGCCGCGTCAGCTATCGCGTGCGCCGCCCCGACGCCTCGCTCGACGCCGGGCCGCGCTGGCTGCTCGAGCAAGCCACGCCGATCGTCGGCAGCGACGGGCGCGTCGCTGTATCGGGTATCCTCACCGATGTGACGGAGCAGAAGGCCGCCGAGGCCGTGCTGATGCAGGCCAAGAGCGATGCCGAGACCGCCAACCGCCTCAAGAGCGCGTTCATCGCCACGATGAGCCACGAGATCCGCACGCCCCTCGGCGCCGTCAACGGCTACGCCGACCTGCTGCGGCGCGAGCTGGCCGAGTTCAGCGACGCTACCAGCGCCACGGTGCCGCACGAGGTGACAGAGTTTGCCGAGGCCATCCAAGAAAACGCCCAGAAGCTCCTCGGCCTCGTCAACGACCTGTTCGACCTGACCAACATCGAGTTCGGGTCGATGTCGTTGCGCCGCATCCGCGTGCCGCTGCACCCCATCATCGAGCAATCCATCCAGCGCTTTGAGCCGCTGCTGTCACGCAAAGGCCTCGCCCTTATCACCGACTTCGCCGATGACGAGCTGGTGGTAGATGGCGACCCGCACCGCGTCACGCAGATCATCGACAACCTGCTCTCCAACGCCGTCAAGTTCACCGACGCGGGCCACATCACCATCCGCACCGCGCGTGTGGGCGAGGACGTCAAGGTCGCCATCCGCGACACGGGCGTGGGGATGTCCGAGGATTACCTCGAGCAGTTATTCACGCCGTTCATGCAAGAAGACAACGCGCTCAGCCGCCACTACGAAGGTACGGGCCTCGGCCTCGCGCTCGTCAAGCGCATCCTCGACCTCATGGAAGGCCGCATCGACGTGCAGAGCACAAAAGACGAAGGCTCGACGTTCACCGTCTACCTGCCCGCTGCGCTAGACGAATGAGCCTTCGGCGTACGGTGCCGCTGTGAGAACGTCCCAGACTGCAAAAGCCCTAGACGAGCGAGGCGAGTCACCAACGTCGATGTCGCGGCCAGGAGCGCGTTGGGATGAGCGGACGGGCAGCGTTCAGATAGCGAGCAACGGCACAGGGCAGAGCCAACGCCTCCCTTGAGGGAGGTGGGCCGCCGAAAGGCGGGTCGGAGGGTGTATCGGTTTGCCGGGAATACACCCCCAGCCCTTCGGGCAGCCCCCTGCGAGGGGGCCGTGGCGTGAGGCGTCACTGGAAGGCTTGCATACCGTTTGCAAGGAGTGGGTGTCAGAGTGCTTCACATCCGCCCGCACTAGAGTTGAAGACCAGCAGCGTGCGGCCTAGTTTGCGGCGTCCTCCTCACGTTGCCGCAAGCACGCCGATGCACCTACGCATAAACCCGCACCGTACGCCTTGCCTGCCTCGGCTGGCTATCGCGCTGAGTCTAGCTGTGCTCACCTGGCTGGGTGCAAGCGCAAGCGCACAAGCGCAGGACAAGCTCCCCGTCATCCTCGATGCTGACACCGGCAACGAGGTGGACGACCTGTACGCCATCGCGCGCGTGCTCATCGAGCCGACGTGGGAGGTACTGGCCCTCAACGCCACGCACTGGCAGACGAGCCACTGGGCCGAGCCCGAGACGATGGAGAACAGCCACCGCATCAACCAATACATGCTGGGGCACTTGGGGCTATCTGTGCCCACGCGGCGCGGTGGGGTAGCGCGGATGTACGACTGGGGCGACAAGGCCCAGCACTCGGCCGCCGCCTACGGCATCATCGCGCAGGCCAATACCATGCCCGAGGGCGAGAAGCTAACGGTGATCGCACTGGGCGCGCTGACGAATGTGGCCTCTGCCATTTACATCGACCCCACCATCGAGTCGCGCATCAAGCTGTACTGGTTTGGGACGGGATACGATTTCGAGCGCGGCATATTGAACACCTCCGATTTTAACAGTGTGATGGACGTGCAGGCGCTGCATATTCTCTTCCGGTCGTCGGTAGAGATGCATGTGATGCCGAATACGGTAGGCCGCGAGATGACCTTCACGTTTGCCGAGACCGAGGCGGCGTTGCGCGGCACGCATCCCTTGGGCGATTACCTAGTCGAGCGCTGGGATGAGCATCTGGATGGTTCGCGGAAACGGCGTGCGATTTGGGACATGGCGCTGATCGGCGCGATGCTGCATCCCGAGTGGGCGGAGTCCACCACCATCACGACGTCTAAGGATTTTGGCAACCGCGAGGTGACCTACTATTCGGCCATCGACGCCGAGGCGATCAAGGCCGAGTTCTTCGAGTCCCTCACGGCCTATTTCAAGCAGTAACCTATTCAGCACACTCTGCACACGCACGTCCGCCATTCCCCAATGACAACCTTTTCCCGGCTCATCCTGACCAGCAGCCTGCTCGTCCTCCTCATCGCCCTGCCCGCGCAGGCACAGCCCGAGCCCGGCGATGTCTTCCGCGAGCACGTCTGGCTGCCGAGCATGGTCAACGAGAGCGGCAAGTTCCTGCGCGTAGGCGGGCGCCTCGACTACCAGGTGTGGCCCGAGTATTTCCCCGCCGATGCACACGACGACGGGCATATTCCGATCAAAGACGCCGTGGACTTGGACGGTGCTACGCGCGCAGAGATCGTGCTGGAGATGGTGCAGTCGCACGATGACACCAAGGACCTCCAGATTCAGGTCAACGCGAATGAGTGGATGCCCGTGCCGCCGCTCGCCGCTATCCCCGAGCCCCAGGCGGCGTACATGTTTCACGCGTACCCCGTCGTTCCCATTCCGCTCGACCAGCTGCATGCTGGGCCGGACAACACGTTCAAGATGAAGGTGGACTCGACGCAGCGGTGGGGCTGGCCGCAGCACCTCTTCTACGGCGTCATGCTGCGCGTGTACTACGAGGCCGATGCGGATGCCCGTCCGCAAGCGCAGCTGGCAGGCCTCACGCCAGGCGCCGCGCTGGCCGATACGCAGCCTCTCCGCCTCGACGTGCCCGCCTCAGCGGAGATCGCGCAGGTCGATTACGTGGGCCTGTACGACGACTTCAACTGGGAGGGCGATGGGCGCTTCCGGCAGTGGCACTACCACTTCCACGAGGGCGCTATCCGCAACCACATTGGCAGCAGCACCGAGGCACCGTTCGACGTGACGTGGGACGCCTCGTGGGTCCCCGACCAGTCGCAGCCTATCCAGGTTGCCGCCCGCGTCATCCACGCCGATGGGCTGATCCGCATGACGCCCGCCGTTGAGGTGCGCCAGCCTGAGCGCGACTACGCCATCGAACTGGCCCGCCCGTACCGCCTTCCGGGCAACTGGTCCACGCGCGAAGACAGCCTGTACGG
>JBCCMF010000189.1:0-9200 GCA_039026435.1 Bacteroidota bacterium | reverse complement strand
CTGATCGTAGCGGCTTGGAGAGCCGTATGCGCCCAGGATGCCATTGAAGTAGAAATTCCAGTCGTAGGCGGCATCCAACCCTCCTACCACACTATTACCGTTGTCGTCATCGGCGAAGTAGACCTCGGTGCTACTGCCCGTGCCTGCGTTTTCGCCCAGCAGCCACTGGTCCGGCTTGATGCGCTTCATCAGCTCGCGGATGGGGCGCCCGAAGCGGTCCGGCCCGTAGCGGCGCCACGGCCCCCAGTACACATCGAACCGCCAGCCGTCGATGTTGAACTCATCGACCCAGAACTTGAGGATGTTCAGGAATTCCGCTTGGAGGTCGTCGTTGTCCCAGTCGAGGTTGGCCAGGTCGCCGAAGCCGTCGTACTTGCGGTAGAGGTTCTCGCCGCCCTCCACCTGCCAGATCTCGGTGAGGTTGGGCCCGCGCCCGTCGAGGCCCTGGTTGTGCGGATCGGGCTGCGTCTGCACGTACTCAGCAAACGGACCGCCATCGCGCAGGCTCTCCACCCACGGGTGGATGGGCGAGACGTGGTTGGGCGTGATGTCGAGGATGACGCGCAGGCCCAGCTCGTGCGCCCGCGCCACCAGCACCTTGAAGTCGTCGTTGGTGCCAATGCGAGGATCCACGCGGTAGAAGTCGCGGATGTTGTAGCCGCCGGAGAGCGGGTCCATGAACTGGTTGTACATGATGGGCATGAACCAGATGGTCGTGAAGCCCATCTCCGCGATGTAGTCGAGCTCGGCGGTGATCTGCTGGAGGCGCGGGCTGGGGTTGGCGAAGCTGCCGCTGGAGATCGGCCCGAAGGTGAGCGGGAAGATCTCGTAGACGACAGCGCGCTTGGTCCACTCGGCGTTCTCCTCGTAGCGCATCTGGCGCGTCTGCCCGTTCGGCCCCACGATGACGGCGATGCGCACCGGGTCGCGCAGGCCGTCCGGCGTCGTAGCGACCACGTCGATGTACACCTCGCCGCGCCGATCAAAAGGCGTGGCCGTAGCCGTCACGTTGTTGTCAGTGATGCTGATATTGGCGACGGGCACCGTGCTCATCGCCGCATCCACCGCGGCCTCGATGGTGGCGCCCGCGCCCAGCTCCGTGCGCGACCAGCTGACGAGGATCTGCCCGGCCTGCTGCGGCACCACGGTGGCGGAGATCAGCTGCAGGTTGAGCGGATGGATGCGGCCCGTCAGCGTCAACGGTGCCGAGGTGAAGGTTTGGCCCTCTACGGTGGCCTCCAGGACGAGCGTGTTTGCGCCGCGCTCCAGCGCGACCTCAGCTTCCACCTGCCCCATCGCCACGGCCACCGTCTGCGGCGTCCCGTTGACCTGCAACGTCGCCTCGGTCAAGCTCGCGTCGATGGTGCCGTCGAGGCGGGTGACCGAGGCGCGGACCACTGCGGATTCGGTGACGGTAGCATACTCGGGCGTCAGCCAATCGATGGGCGGGATGATCTCGCCCTGCGTGGCGGTCACCTCGCGGCCCTGCGCGTCGGTGGCCGTGATGCGGATCTCGGCGCCGAGCCGCACCTCGCGCTCCAGCTCGAAGCGAAAGACGCCCGTGGCGGCGTCGAAGAAGTCGAGCCCGTCGGTGCGCTCCACGCCGTTGACGGCGAAGGCGATGCTGGTGAACGCCTCGGTCCCGGCGAGTCCTGCCGAGATCGCCCGCATGTTGCCGGACGCCGACGGCTCTTCGGCGACCTGAAACAGCAGCGGGTCGGTGACGGTGAGGACGGAGTTGTTGTCCGACGTGGCGACGTCGGGGTTGAGCGGGTCGGAACGCCACTCGCACGTGGAGCCGTCGCCGAGCTGCGTCTGGATCTTGTACTGCACCGTACTGCCGATGCGCAGCCGGACGGGCAGCTGCCAGAACCGCTCGCGCCGCTGGTACACCATCTGCGACGGGTGGCCTTTCTGGATACAGCTCGGCGTGCCGGGGAGGTACGGCTGGCCCCATCCGTTAAACTGACCGGGCAAGAACACCCGGTCGGGCACTTGCGCGAGTTCGGCACCGAGGTACCGGAACGGCACATCCAAGCTGTCCTGCGCCTGCACACTCCCAGCGGCCAGCCACAGCCCCACACTCCACAGCAAAATCCGTTGCACGTTCACGCCTCGTCCGTTGGTCGATTGGAGGCGCTTCCAACGGCAACGCTCGGGCTGTGATTCCTCCGTCGTACCCGTCCGTTTGCGAATTGTGGGCTAGGACGAGGCCCTTCCATCTCCCCCAATGTCAGCGAAGCGTGCTCGGGCGCGTGCCGATTTCGAGGAAGCGCACCAGCCCCACAGGGTCGGCGTTGAAGATGAAGCCACGGGCGTCGAGCGTAGCCGCGTAGCCTTCGTGTTCAGCAGCGCGGCGCATCTGGAACGGCAGCGGGCTCGACATCTGGAACAGCTGCCGGGCGTGATCATCGGGCAGGCCCAGCATGCTGTCGGGCAGCTCGATGGCGGCCTGCGTCAACTCGGAGACGTGGATGTTGAACAGCAGCGTCTCGCCGTCGGTGGTGCCGTAGCTGCGGAGGGTCTGGGCGAAGCGGAGCGGGTCGCCGTCGGTGGCCTCGCCGTCGGTGATGTTGAGCACGATGGGCGGGTAGCCATCCGGGTGGGCCTCCACCCAGCGGCGCACCATCTGCGTGGCCAGGTCAAGCGCTTGGCACATGGGCGTGCCGTTCTTGGCGTGCGGATCGAACCAGACGGGGCGTTTGTAGCGCTGCTCGCGCGTGCCGCCTTGCCCGTCGGGGACGGTGCGGTAGCGCGTCTCGAGGCGTAGCGGCTGGTCGGCCAGGGCGCTGACGGGGATGAGGTCGAGCGGCCCGCCGAAGGCCTGGAGCGGACGGATGAGCGGCTGCACGCGGTCGCCGTAGCCCACGATGCCCACGTGGATATAGTCGCGCACGCCGTCCTCCTTGGCGCAGCGCAAGATCAGGTTCTGGAGCAGCTGATTGACCACATCGGCCAGCACCCGCGCCTTGCTCGGCGCCGCGTCGCCCTTCGCCTCGGCCCCGCCAAAGCGGTCTTGCATCGACGCCGACTGGTCGAGCAGAAACAGGAACGCGGCAGGCGTGGTGCGGCTGATCTCGGCAGAGTACGGCATGGGGAAAAGTGCGATACGTGCAGCGCCTCTCCAACCGACGCGCTCCTCGCCAAGTTCGGCGGCGGCGCGTCTCAGCTTCGCTCTTCACACCCTCTTTCACGCTCGGCATGCTCCTGTTCACCCGGTAGCCGGACGGCTGGCTTCAGGAGCTTTCCCCACACTATCGATCAACACGGTCTTTAATTCGACGAGCGCTCATCCGATACCCGCTACTGGATAGTCGGTACGAGACTTGTTCTTTACAAGGTTGAATGCCTGGATCAGGCCCCACCCTAGCTCCAGGTCGTGTTTCACAGCAAGCGGACCCACCTGCTTGCTTGGTTTGCCTTAACCGATTCTCCCGAATCAGCTATGCCCAACCGCGCACTCACCGCTCATACAGCGGATCAACCTTCTTCTTTCTCAACACGTGGCATGCTCATTCCGCAAGGATGGCTGCTGCTGATCTGTACGCTGCTGCTGCTGGCGCTGCCTGCGCTCTCCTTCACCGGGGGCGACCCAGACGCCGCTGGCACCGACGCCGAACAGATTGAGCAGTACCCGGCCAGCTTCGACGCGGCCGAACCCGCTTGAATGGACCTGCCCTCGAGTTGAGTAGAAGCGCCCTCAAGGCGCCAGTGTCTTGATTGCCTATCCCGATGCTCCGTTGTGGACGCCACGGTGGAGCCTTGCCTTGTGCAACTTCCACTATCGTGATACGCGATCATGCTGCTTCTCCCGCCGCGTGCCTTGGGGCGCGCTTCTGCTCGTTTTAGCCTCCTCACACTCCTCCTCGTTGCCTTTGCTGTTGTGCCCGTCTGGGCGCAGACCATCGAAGGCACGGTCTACCGCGACTACAACGCCGACGCCCAGCGCGGCACGTACGAGCCCGGCGTATCCGGCGTGCTGGTGAAAGCCTACGCCGCAGGCAGCACCACGCCCGACGCCAACGCCACCACCGCCGCCGACGGCAGCTATGCGCTCTCCGGTCTGACGGGCGGCGCCAACTACCGCATCGAACTCACAGGCCTGCCTGACTTCCTCCAGGACGGCGCCTCGAACAGCGGCGACCGCACCACGGTCCGCTTCGCGCAGGCAGGCGCCACGGGCATCAACTTTGGCGTCAACAACCCATCGCAGTACTGCGACGACAACCCCGACTTGGCCACGCCGTGCTATGTCAACGGCGACCCGCTGGCGGGTGGCGACGTGGGCACCGCCGAGTGGTTGGTGCAGCATCCGTGGAACCCGGCTAACCCGCGCGGAGAGAACGCGTACTTGGCCAACGGCACCGTCATCGGCAGCACGTGGGGCCTGGCGCACCAGCGCTCGTCCAACAGCCTCTTCGCCGCCGCCATGATGAAGCGCCACTCTGGCTTCGGCGCAGGCGGCCCCGGCGCCATCTACAAAATTGACCTCGGCGGCCCGGTAGACAGCAACGGCCATCCGCCCGCCTCGCTCTTCCTCGACCTCGACGCCGACTACGGCGTCAGCGCAGGCACCGACCCGCGCGACAACAGCACCGCCAACAGCCTGCCCGATACCAAGACGACGCCCAACCATGACTCCCTGGCCTTCGACCTCGTCGGCAAGATGTCGCTGGGTGACATCGATATTTCGGAGGACGAGTCGCGCCTCTACGTGATCAACCTGCACGACCAGAAGCTATACGAGATCGAGATCGGGACGACGCCGACGAAGCCGACCAGCATCACCGCGCACACCATTCCGGCACCCGTCTGCGACGCGGGTGTCTTCCGGCCGTGGGCGGTAAAGGCGCACGATGGCCTCATCTACGTGGGCGGCGTGTGTACGTCGGAGAACGGCGGCATCCGGCAGGCGCTGCAGGCCTACGTCTACAGCCACAACCCCGCTGGCCCCGTCAGCAACTTCACTGTGGCGTTCAACTTTGGGCTCGACTACCCGCGCGGCAACGTCAGCACGAACGGCAACAAGATTGCCGAGGCCGACTGGAAGCCGTGGATCTCGCAGTGGAGTGAGATCGTGCCCGTGCCTAAGAGCAGCCAAGCACCCTTTGGCCAGGCGATCTATGCCCAGCCTATCCTCAGCGATATCGAATTTGACATCGACGGGTCGATGCTGGTCGGCTTCATCGACCGCTTCGGGCATCAGGTGGGCAACTTCAACTACCAGCCGTCCACCAGCGACACGCGCACGTTTGAGGGCGCCAACGGCGGCGACCTGATCCGCGTCTGCCGCGATGCGGGCGGCGGCTTCACGCTGGAGAACAACGCCACGTGTGGCACCAACCAGACCAGCGGCGCCAACACGGGCCAAGGCCCCGGCGACGGCGAGTTCTACCACGACGACAACTTCGGCGGCACGCACGACGAGATCGTGCTCGGCGGCGCGGCGCACCTGTTCGGCTCTAACCTCATCGCCACCACCGCCTTCGACCCCGTCAACCGCGTGCGCGCGGCGGGCACCATCTGGCACAAGAACACCGACGGCGGACGCGGACGCTCGTACGAAGTGTTCGGCACCGACGCGGGCGGACGCCCCGCCACGTTCGGCAAAGCGTCTGGCCTCGGCGACATCGAGTTGCTCTGCAGCAGTGCCCCGCTGGAGATCGGTAACCGCCTGTGGATGGACAGCGGCTCCGGCGTAGCAGCGGCGGATCGCAACGGCATCCAAGACCCCGGTGAGAACGGCATCCAGGGCGTCGAGGTGACACTGATGTGCGGCGGCCAAACGGCCACGACGGCCACCGACGCCAGCGGCCTCTACTTCTTCAAAGACGGCGAAGGCGACATCGCGAGTTGGACGGGCGGCATCATCCCGCGCGGCGCGCAGTGCACCCTCTCGGTCGACGAGACCGACGCGGCGCTCGGCGGCAAGGTGGCCACGAAGGCCAACCAGGGCGGCAGCGACGACGGCGCCGACCTGCGCGACAGCGACCTCGAAGACATCGGCGGCGGCATCGCGGCGGTCACGTTTACCACGGGCCAGAGCGGCGACAACACCTTCGCCTTCGACGGCGGCTTCGCGGCCCCGCTTGCCAACCTCGGCGACCTCGTCTTCTTCGACGACAACCGCAACGGCATCCAGGACAACGGCGAGACAGGCGTGCAAGGCGTCACGGCCAGCCTCTACACGTGCGTCAACGGCGTGCGCGACGCGTTCGTCACCAGCCTCGTCACCGACGCCGACGGCAACTACCTCTTCGAAGACCTCGCGGCAGGCGACTACCTCGTCGAGTTCGACGCCAACACGCTGCCCAGCGGCTACGTCTTCAGCCCGCAGAACCAAGGCGGCGATGACGCGGCCGACTCGGACGCCGACCCGACCTCCGGCCAATCCGACTGCGTGACGCTCGCCAGCGGCGAGACCAACCTGACGGTGGATGCGGGTATCAACCAGCCCGTCGCCAGCCTCGGCAACTTCGTCTTCAACGACACCGACCGCGACGGCATCCAAGACGGCGGCGAAGCGGGCGTCCCGGGCGTGACCGTCAAGCTCTACCGCTGCGTGAGCGGCGTGCGCGACGCGTTCGTCAGCGACACCGTGACCGACGCCAACGGCGCCTATGGCTTTGCCAACTTGGAGCCCGGCGAGTATGCCGTCGAGTTTGAGCTGGCCAGCTTGCCCAGTGGCTTCATCTTCAGCCCGCAAGACCAAGGCGGCAACAACGCCGTCGATAGCGACGCGGCCGCCAACGGCTTCACGTCGTGCATCACGCTCGCGCCGGGCGAGAACAACGACACCATCGACGCGGGCATCAACGAGCCGCCGATTGCCAAGCTGGGCGACTTCGTCTTCGACGACACCAACCGCAACGGCATCCAGGACAACGGCGAAGCGGGCGTTCAGGGCGTGAAAGTGCAGCTTTACACCTGCGCCAATGGCGTGCGCGATGCGTTCGTCACCGAGGTCACGACCGACGCCAACGGCGAATACCTGTTCGACAACCTCCAGCCTGGCGAGTACCAGGTCGAGTTCGTGGCGAGCAGCCTACCGAGCGGCTTCGTGTTCAGCCCGCAAGACCAAAGCGGCGATGACGCGGCCGACTCCGACGCCAACCCAACCTCCGGCGTCACCGACTGCCTCACGCTCCAAGCGGGCGACGACAACCGCACCGTAGACGCGGGCATCAACCAACCCGCCAAGGCCAGCCTCGGCGACCGCGTCTTCTTCGACACCGACGGCGATGGCGTGCAAGACCCCGGCGAGAACGGCGTCCCGAACATCACCGTCGAACTGTTCACCTGCGTGGCGGGCACGCCCGACACGAAGGTGGCGGACACGACGACCGACGCCAACGGCATGTACCTCTTCGCCGACCTCGACGCCGGAGAGTACGCCGTGCGCTTCGTCGAGAGCACCCTGCCGACGGGCGCCAAGTTCACGCAGCGCGACCAAGGTGGCGACGAAGCGCTCGACAGCGACGCCGACCCGTCCACCGGCTTCACGGCCTGCGTCACGCTGAACAACGGCGACGTCAACCGCGACCTGGATGCAGGCGTCGTGGAAGGCATCGACCTAGAGTTGGCGAAGATCGTGGACCAGCCCGCGCCGAGCCTGAACGACAACGTGGTGTTCACCATCACCGTGCTCAACAACAGCAACCCGGATGCCACGGGCGTGATCGTCACCGATGACTTCCCCGCCGGCCTGACGCCGATCAGCACCGACGCGGGCGCCGCAGCCGTCATCAGCGGGCAGGTCGTCACGTGGGACATCGGCACCGTGGATGGGCAGGCCAGCGTCTCCATCAACATCACGGCGCGTGTCGATGCCGAAGCCACCCTGCGCAACTGCGCCGAGGTGACGGCGGCCAACGAGAACGACGTAGATTCCATGCCCAACGACGGCCAGGGCGATGACTTCGCCTGCGCCACCATCACCTCCGACGGCTCGTCGGGCGGCGGCGGCGGCGGCGTAGAGTCGGACGGTAACATGGCGTCCAAGCTGGCCAACCGCCTCTTCGAGCGGCGCCAGAACGCGATGTTTGCCACAGGCAACCGCCGCGTGGTCTCGCCCGTGATCTTGGCACCCAACGACCGCGCCCCGCGCCTCAGCAGCAACGTCAGCGGCGTCAACATCGCCACGTTCTTCCCCGAAGACGGGCCGCAGCAGAGCCAGCCGTTCGTCGTCACGCCCGACGACCTGCTCGGCATCACCAACGCCACCAGCGTCTTCGCCACCGACTACGTCCGCGTAGACGGGCGCCGCCTGGGTGCCGTCCTCGGCCTGACAAGCCCCGCTGGGTCGATCTACGACCACGCCAAGACGACCTGTGACCGCCTCGGCGGCGGACGGTTGGACGACGTGCAGCGCATCGCCATCGGCGACCAGACGTACATCCTCTCCACACTCTTCCATCCGACGGGCCACGTGGACTACGCGATCTCGTTCGTCGCCTACCGCACGGGCACCAGCTACGTCATCGACAGCCAGTTCGCGCCGGATGTCTACGAGGTGCCCGCCGGCGTGGACGAGGTGCTGAACTTCCAGGTGTGGACGGTAGCCCCGCGCTACTCGGCCCACTTGATTGAGGAGATCATCGCCAAGCTCGACGCCGAGGGCGACGTGTCGTTCCTCAACGAGACCACGGCGCCCAGCGTGCCGCCCGTCTACATCGAGAGTGGCGCTTACCGCAACGGCGTGCTGACACTCAACGTGGTCAACACCACGGGCGCGGCCTACACGACCACGCTGCGCGGCTCCACCACGGATACCGAAACGGAAGCCTCGAACCAACTGCGGATGCCGTTCGAGCGCACGCTGAGCGTCCCGGCGCCCGTAGCGCCCACTCGCACCGTGCAGATCCAGGTGGAAACGGGCAGCATCTTCGACGCCGAGCTGGCCTTGGCCGATGGCGACGTAGCCCTCGACCGCGTCTACTGGGCCGATGGCCCGTGGGGCACGAGCGAAGGCGCGGCCACCATCACCGAGTTCACCACGTTTGCGCAGGACGAGGCGCCTGTGGAAGCGGGCACGTTCCGCATCGAGCGCGATGCCTACATCACGGGCACCGTCACCGACCACGCCGCCCTCTTCCGCTACATCCGCCCCAACGCCCAGCCCGTTGACCTCTCCTCGTTCGATGCGCTGACGTTCACGGCGTACGGACAGGGCCGCCTGCGCGTGGTCTTGGAGCAAGCCG
>JBCCMF010000188.1:0-9228 GCA_039026435.1 Bacteroidota bacterium | reverse complement strand
GTCTTGCGTAGCCAGCGGCCGATGGCGGTGTAGCGGGGGTCGTCGGCTTGCGCCCAGACAGGACCCGTGGCGGCTTCGGCATCCTGACGCATGGTGCGGAATTTCAGCATGGTGAACGGCTTGCCGTGCCGCCCCACGCGCGTCTGCCTGTAAATGGCAGGGCCAGGCGAGCTGAACCGCACCATCAACCCGACCAACAGCCACAGAGGCAGGCCTGCGATGAGCACGGCGAGCGCGACCACGACGTCGAGCAGGCGCTTTGTGCTCTGTTCCCAGGCGGGCATCGGCTGAGGCAGCACCTCGATGAGCGGGAGGCCGTAGATCTGCTCGGTTCGCGCCATCCCACCGATGACCTGGTAGAAGTCGGGCACGAGCTTGAGCGAGACGGGCTGGCCCTCACTGAGCCGGAGCACATCGAACAGCGGCTTGTGATCGTCCGAGCCGAGGGCGATGAGCACGTCCTGGATGTTCAGCTCTTCGATGAGTTCAGGCAGGGCCTCGATCTCGGTGGCGTGCGGCGCCGTAAGCGCAGGCGCCAGCGTGAGTGTGCTGCCATCGCCCGCGTCTAGGCTCAGTGGTTCGACGAAGCTCCCGTCGCCCTGCCCCTCGCGGCTGAGGCGGATGGCCCCTACAATGTTCAGTCCGGCCGCTGGATACCGCGCCACCTCCTCGTACAACTCTTCCACCCGGTCGCTCCACCCCACCACGAGGGTGTTGTGACGGCCATAGCCCTTGAGGATGAGCGCCTTCTGGATAGACCGTACGACGATACGCCCGAGGGCCACGCATAAAAACACGGCCAGCCACAGTACGAGCAGTGTCTGCCGGGCCGAGTAGTAATCGAGCTTGTCGATGAAGAGGATGAAGAACAGGATCAATACGCCCAGCGTGACGACCTTGGCCAGCGAGACCAGTTCGTCGAAGCGGCTCCCAGCATAGCGGCTTTGGTAGAGGCCAAAGAATAGAAAGCATGCAATCCAGTAGCCGACTAGGACGAGCGTGGGTCCTACGTACGAGGCCGGGACAAAGGTGGGCTGCGGAAGCCATCCCCACTCAAACCGGGCGCCGTTGTAGATGGCCAGTGCCAGCACCAGCATCAGCAGATCGGCGAAGAGCAGCGCGAAACGTTCAGTCCGCTTGGACACGGTGGCAAGAGAAGATGAAGAAGATCCGTAGCGGTTGGGTCGATCAGTACACCGGGAACGGATGGAAGAGATAATGGTGAGGCGCACGCGTAACTTACGCACCGCCGCCGTTTGGTGCAACGAAGCCCGGTCTGCCTGTGCTCTTGCGTTGTCTTGCCCTCCTCCTCGCCGCCCTCGGCCTCGCCAATGTAGGCTGGGCGCAACAGGCACGGCTCTTCTCCCTCAACGACCCGATCTACACGTTCATCGAGCGCCTCCAGCGACGCGGCTACCTGGACAGCCTCAACCCCACGCGCTTACCTTACAGCTACGGTGCGGTAGCTGAGGAGGTGGCACAAGTAGATGCCAACGACCTCCCGGACGTGGAGCAGACATGGCTGGATGCCGTGCAGCGCCGCCTCGATGCCTTTGAGCCCGAAGCCGCGCGCTGGGGCGGCCATCTGGGTGGCGGGCTACGCGGCGGGCAAACGCAACGGCTCGACCCGGTCCGACCGCTCGGCGAGACTACCAAGGTCTACCACAACGCGCACACCCATCTCTACGTCAGCCAAGGCCGTTGGATTGCGCAGACGGGCTTGCGCCACGACCGCACCTACTACGGCGACCCCGACGGCCTGCGTGCCGCCAAACGCGTGCTCATCCGTAGCGAAGACACCTACCTCGGCTACGAAGGCGGCTTTGCCTCGTTCTACCTGGGCCGCTTTGAGCGCCACTGGTCCACGCTCCGCGACGGCGCCCCGCTGCTCAGCCGCAACGCCCGCAGCTTCGACCAGCTCGGCCTGCGCATCGGCGGGCCGCGTCTGTCGCTGACGAGCTTCATCGGCGAACTCGACAGCCTCACGGAAGACGGTCGGTTCACGGGGCGTGTAGGTGATCGGGCACGCAACGTAGACAGTTTTCGCCGCTACCTCGTGGCGCACCGGCTGGACATCCGCATCAACGCGTCATGGTCGGTAGCGCTGCTCGAGTCCGTGCTGTACTCGGGCCCCAATAGCAGCCTCTCGCTCAAGTACTTGAACCCGCTGCACCCGGCACTCTTCGTAGTGGACAACGCGCCCAAGAACGACGAGAACAACGGCATGGTGGGCGCGCTCGTCCACGGCACACCCGGCGTGTGGCGCGTCTACGGCCAGCTGCTGATGGACGACTTCGACGTCGTTAACGGCGTGGAGGAGGCGTCGTTTGCGGTAGTCGGAGCGGTAGAGCGCGGCGGGCTGCTCCCCACGGTCGATGCCGGGATGCGCTTTGAGATGGCAGCGCGGCGGACGTACAACGCGGCCCAGCCCGAAGGCAAGTACCTTTACCTACAGCGTAGCCTCGGCCTGTTCAGCCGCAACTACGTCCTCGGCACTGTCTACGCTGACGTCTACGCCGACGCCGTGTTATCAGGGCTCACCGTCGGCCCCCACATTCACTACTTCGTCAGCGGCGTGGCGGACTTGCTAGAGCCGTTCCCGCTAGAGGGCGACCCGGCCTTCAACACGCTGGCTGGTCCGGTAGAGCGCACGACCCGATGGGCGGTCGAGTTGGACTACCGCCCGCACCCCCAGGCTTGGCTACGGCTCAACCTGGGTGCGAACTGGGTGGCGGGCACGCCGCAAGAGGGGCGTTCGTTAGGTTGGCGGTTTTTGGGGTTGCTTGACGCCGGAATCTGGCTTACGCTAGATCGTCCACTCCGGCTTCAGCTATGATCCGCTCCGCCCTCCTCGCTGCCCTTCTGCTGCTGACCGCTTCGGCCCACGCCCAGCCCGTCTTCGACACGGTACTCTTTTCGGCGAGTGGCACCCTCAACCTGGATGCCCCCACTACCTTTTCGGACCGCTGGTCGCCCGGATATGGCGGTCATCTGGAAGTCGCCACGCCGTTCTATCGCGGCTTCTTCGAGCTGGGCGTGGGCTACCACACGTATGGCGCACGGCAGCCCGTCCCTGTCTTTGACGCCCTGCACGTCTACGGCGGCTACGGCCTCTACCTGATCGATGGCCCGGTGAGCGTATCGCTGTCGGGTCGGCTTGGGAATTACCGGATGCAGTTCGACGAGGCCACCTTCGACGGTGTGCGCACCGAGAGCGAACTCACGGTATCGGCGGTGCTGCGTGGCGACGTAGCGCTTGGCCCGCGGCTCGGCGTCTTTGCCAGCGGCACCTATCAGCATACGTACACCTTTGTTCGCCTGGGCCTCGTCTATGCTTCAGCCGGCGTGACGTACCTTCTACCCACGCCCTCATGGCTTAAATCCGCGCTCGAATGATACAGAGGTGGCTTCTCTTTCTGCTGGGTTCGTGCATCGTGCTCCCCGTTCACGCCCAAGAGCCCGACAATGCCAACCAGTACCTCGCCGATGAAGCGCTGGATACGTCCGGCCGTCACCGCCTGACCCAGCTGTGGGCGATGCTGCCGGGGTGGTCGGGCTTCGCGGTCGATGGCTACACGCCTACGGTCACGCCGGGTGCCCTCTCGCTGCCGCAACAGCCGCGCTGGGCCGCGTTCGTCGATGGGCACCACGTACCGCTGCGTGTGCTGGGGCAGCAGCATCTGGAGGCCCTTCCTCTGCACGTGCCTCAGCTCGGCGAAGTGGGCACCTATACCCGTCCCGTCTACCGCTATGGGCAGATCCGCAACCGGGGGCTGCTGGACCTCAAGCTGCGGCCGCTCCAGGACGGATGGCATGCCCGAGGGCACGTGGCGCTCGGCAACGAGATTGACGACCCCGGGCCGTACCGCTACGTAGACGACTCGCTGCCTAACATCGATCGGGGTGGGCCCGTCGCGTTCGTCGAGGTCTCCGGCAAAGGCCCGAGGGCTTCTCTCCGCGCCTCCGCCTCCATAGACGAGCACCACCCCACCGACCCCCTGGTGCGGCGACGCTTGTTCTACCTGCACCGCGACACCGTCAACCCGATCACGCGTCGTCAGTCGGCGCTGGTGCAGGCCGCGTGGCGCGGCGGACGCAGCGAGCACCACCTGCTGGCGTTCTACACCGACCTCCAACCGTACCGCTGGCTCCCCGGCACAGGCGCTGAGCTGCCCACCTTCGAGCGGCACAGCTACGTCGGCCTCCGGGGGGGAGCTCCAAGCTACCGGGTGGATGGCCTGCGGTACCGCCTCCACTACGCCACGCAAGACTACGACCCGCGCATCAACCGCGACCAGGCCTTCGTCGATTACCGACGCGCCAGCCTGCACGGCTCGATGGCCTGGACGGCCGGCTCGCCGCACACCTATGCCACCATCGGCGCCAGCGCGGACCAGCACCAGCAGTTCGACCTCGACTCCACCCGCTCGTTCATCACTTCAGGACGCCTGACGGGGCTGCTGCACACCAGCTACGCCAGCGGCATCCTACGGCTCAGCAGCGAGATCGAACGGCGGCTGGAGACCAGCGCGCTGCGCGGCGTGGGCGAGTGGACGCAGTACCTCGGCGAGGCCCACGAGCTGCGCACCACGCTCAGCTACGCCACCCGCATCCACCCGTCCTACACGATGCCGTGGTACTGGGAGGGCGAGGGGTTCAGCTTCTACGACCGCCTCGAACTCTCCACCGTCAACAACGCGCCGTTCTTCACACGCGGCCGCCTCGCCTCAGCCGACGTCGTCTGGCAGTCCACCTTGGGCAACACATGGCTGGAGGCGGGCGGGCTGTTCCGGTACTACAGCGGGCTCAACATCGCGGAGTATCGCTACAGCTACACGGAGGAGGTTGTCAGCGCTACCAACTACGCCTTTCCCGCGACCGTGAACCTCCGCATCGGTGCCTCGGGCTACGTGGCGGGCGGGCATGCCCGCGTCGGTGTCGATGTCATGGAACGCGTCACCTCCGAGGCCTACTACCAGTACCAGCGCCCCGTAACCAACGACGACGCCTTCTGGGAGGCGTGGGCCGTTCTGCCCCAGCATCAAGCGCAGCTCGACGTCCGGTTTGCGCCCCTCCGCCGCTTCAACGTCGCCTTGCGCGGGCGCTACCGCAGTGGCACGCAGTGGCTCAGCTTCCGCCCCGCCGACGATCAGACGGGCGGGCGGTTCGGCTGGGAGCGTCCGGCGTACGTCTTGGTAGATGCGATGCTCACCAAGGACTTCTGGAAGGATCACCTCACCGCCAGCATAGCGCTGCGTAACGTGCTGAACACCCCCTTCCGCACGCACCCGGCGGGCACGCAAGAGCACATGACGCTTTGGATTGGGATCACGGCCGGGCTCTAGCCCATCACAGCTCGTACCCGTTCTCGGCCAACCACTCGGCGCCCCGCCCCTTGATGTTCTCGTCCCAATACTGCATCCACGTGGGGCCTTCAGTGGCGAGGCGCTCCCACGCGATGTCCATCGGCACGATCGGGCTTTGCGTGATCCAGTCGGGCAGTTGCGCCTCGTCGAGGTCGGTGCGGATGGGGATGCGCTGAAACTGCTCGGCCTGCTCCATAATGGCCTCGGCCGAGGTGACGAACTCGTAGAACTGCTGCGCGCGCTCCGGGCTCGGCCCCCCGTTGACGATCGCGATGCCATCGACCAGTACAGGCGTGCCTTCTTGCGGCAGCACGAAGCCGAAGGGGTAGTTGTTGAGGTTGGCCTGGATGTACGTGTCCGGCATGTTCCAGAGCGTGAGGTCGCCCTCGCCGCGGGCCAGCTTGAGGTAGAGCTGCGTGGGGTCGGCGGTGTAGGTTTTGACGTTCGCGTCGAGGCGGGCCAGCCAGGCGTAGCCGTCCTGCACGGTGGGCTGCCGCATGATCATGGCGCCCCAAATGGTGCGCATGGTGCTGGAGGCTAACGGGTAGCGGATTAGCACGCGGTCAGCGTATTCGGGCGTGAGCAGGTCGTCCCACGAGCCGGGCACGATGGCGCCCTCGAAGGCGCGGGTGTTGTACGCGATGACTTCGGGCGTGTAGTACATGCCCACCCAGCGGTACTGCGGATCGTGCGCCTCGGCGGGCAGCGCATCGGCCCAAGTGGGCGTGTAGGGTGCGAGGAGGTCTTCATCGGCGGCACGAGCAAAGGCCGGACTGTCGCCGCCCCACCAGAGGCTGGCCTGCGGGTTCGCCGACTCGGTGCGGATGCGGTCGTACGCATCTTGCCCGCCCATGTCGAGCCACTGCACATCGACCTCGGGGTAGGCCGCCTCGAAGGCATCCTCGTAGTAACGCAGCATCTCCTTCCCGTGCGGCGAGTAGATCACCAGCTTCTCGCGGTCGTCAGAGCTACAAGCAGCGAGGATCAGGGTCAACAGGGCAACGGCGAGGAGACGCATGGCAGACTGGGAGGCTGGGACGGAGAACGCGGCCGATCTACGGCACCCGCCCGCGAAAGGGTCCAGCCGAAAGGCAACAGTGCGGCTACAGCCCGTAGCCGTCGGCGACGGTGATGTGGTAGACGGGCTGGCGGCGTTCGAGCAGGACCACCACCTTGCCCTCGCGCTGCATGTCCAGCAGCACCTCGCCCAACAGCGCCTGCACCTCGCGCGAATACTTGGCCACCGTTGCCTCGGTGATGGTGGCGGCCATCTGCTGCAGGTACGGCGCTAGCCAGCGGTCGGCTGGGCTGAGGTCGGGCCGATAGGCCTCGGCGGGGGCGGCGAAGCTGCTGTACGCGATATCGACCGTGGTGCCAAACTCGTGGGCGCTCCTGCCCCGCGCGGCGTTGCTGTTCACCTGGCGCAATGCTGCCTGCGTCTCGGCGGTCCGGAGGAGCGAGGTAAGCTCAAACCGGATCGGCGGGAGCCCGTCGGCGGCGAGGCGCGCGTGGAACCGCTGCCCGAGCTCTACCAACATCGCCTTTTTGCTGGGGACGACGTACGGGACGGAGTGGTCGAGGTCGCGCACGATCCAGTAGGTCGTGTCTTTTACGATGGGCACCAACTCGCCGGTCGCCAGCAGATTGTCGATCTGGACACCATCGGCATCAGGCGTGATCCCGAGGCGCCGAGCATGCACCATGTGCGCACGCCCTTGGTGACGCATCTGGCTTTCCTGGCTAGCCCTCAGCAGCGGTTGATCGATGAGCACGCGGGCGATCGCGTCGGCATCGCGCTGCATCTGTCCCATCTCGGCGCCTATGGCGGCCTCGATGCGCTGTTGCATGACGGCGAGCGGGTCTTCGGCTTCGGGCGGCGGCTCGGTAGCACACGCGGTCAGGGCGAACAGTCCTGCTGCGATCAGCACGATGAGGGCGTTGGGTGTCCGAGCGTTCATGGTCGAAGCAGCGTTGTGGCAGTGCGACTCTCGCACGCCTCGGCATCATGCATTGTTCGGCGCCTACTTGGCCAAGCTGCGCAGATAGGCCTCGAACCGATCGGTGTTGTAGCGCGCCATCCCCTCCTCGCGCAGCACGATGCGCCCTTCCGGGCTGATCACAAACGTCGTCGGCAACACGGGCGCTTGGTAGACGCTGGGCAGCGGCCCCTCCAGCCGATACACAGGCACCGTGTAGCCCTTGGCCTCGATGAACACTTCAACCTCTTCGTCGCCCTCGTCGAGCGAGAGGAGCACAAACGCGACCTCATCGCCGACATCGTCGTAGAGCTTCTGGATGCCCGGCATCTCAGCCAAGCACGGCGGGCACCAGGTGGCCCACAGGTTCAGGAAGATGGGTCGGTCGTTGAACTCGCCCAGCACAATCGATTCGCCGTCGAGCGTGCGCAGCACCACGTCGTAGCGCGCCGTCACCTGCTCGTCGATGGGCATCGAGAGGTCGGGCTGCATGATGCCCGTCCAGAGGATGGCTTGCTGGAGCCGCGCGGCGACCTCGGTGTGAAGCCCCGTGACGTACAGCCCACCCAACACAGCAATCATCAGCCCCCACTCCAGAGCTTCGCGCTTCCAGTTGAAGCGTCGTTTGTTGGGCGTGGGGTTGTCGGGTGTGACGTCGTCGGGCATGGTGGCTTGGTGTGGGTGCCGTGCCCAACGTTACGTCACAGCTCGCGGATCCAGATGTTGCGGAAGCGGACCGGGTTGCTGTGGTCTTGCAAGCCCAGCGGCAGCGCGTCGGCGTGGGCCTTGTACGGCGTCCGCTTCTTGTGCGACGTCGGGCCGACGGCGTAGACGGCGTCCTGCGTCACCACGCCGTTGTGGAAGACGGTGAAGCGGGCGGGCGTGATGACGTTGCCGTCGTCGTCGAAGTGGGGGCGGCGGAAGACGATGTCGTACGACTGCCACTCGCCGCGCGGCCGCATGGCGTTGGCGAGCGGGATGTGCTGGCCGTAGATGGCCGTGGCTTGGCCGTCGGGGTAGGTGTCGTTCTCGTAGACATCGAGCACCTGCACCTCGTAGGTATTCATGAAGAAGACGCCGCTGTTGCCACGTCCCTGCCCGTCGCCTTCGATGACCTCGGGCGAGGCCCATTCGATGTGCAGCTGCACGTCGCCGAACGTCTGCTTCGTCTGGATGCCGCCCATGCCGGGCGCGACCTCCATGTAGCCGTCGCGCACAATCCACTCGGCGGGGCCGTTGCCTTCGCGCTGACTCACCCAGTTGGAGAGGTCCGTACCGTCGAAGAGGACGATGGCATCGGAGGGCGGGGCGATGGTCTCGTTTGTCGCCGTGCCGGGCGTCACGACGGGCGGACGCGGCATGTCCATCGAGTGGATGTCGTGGTAGACGGGCTGCTGCGCGAGCGCAGGGGTAGCCGCGAGGGCGAGCAGAACGAGGAGGCTCCAGAGGGTACGCATGGGCATCGAGGTATCGTCAGTCGGAGGAATCGGGGCTGCATGATACAGCGCACTGCCGACTCCTGCCAGGCCGACGATCCCGAGATCACGGCGACCTTTCAGAAGCGCTGCCCAATTTTCGAGTCGCGTCCAGTCTAAGAGGCTATTTGGTAGCTGGGTTGGTAGACGAGATGGAGTCATTTCCGAGCGAAGGTCGATCCGATTTTGCGGTTTGTAGCGGGACTACGGGCCAACACGAATGGAGCGACTGACGGACTAAACGACTACCGACTGAAAGTCGGCAGGTTTGACCGCCCCTGAAAGGGAGCAACTCGGCTCAAGCCGACTCCAAGCAACGCGCTACAAGCACCCTACTCCAGAATGAAATTCTCCGAACCATTCGGACGACTACGATGGTGCTCTAAATACTCGTTCACCAACGCCTCGGTT
>JBCCMF010000187.1:0-9427 GCA_039026435.1 Bacteroidota bacterium | reverse complement strand
AGGACTCGAACCTAGAACCCTCTGATTAAGAGTCAGATGCTCTACCAATTGAGCTATGGAGGCAAGCGCGCAGAAAACACGGCTTAGCTGACGTAGGTTCGCTCTGCTATGTGCGGAAGACGTAAAAAAATACCTCCGTCTCCGCATCCTAAGATGCTCATGGTTCGGCTTGGTAGAGGGGGGCCTGATCGGGCTTGCCCCATTCGGTGTAGAGCTTAGCCAGGGCGGCCTTGGCATCCGTCGTTCGGTCATTACCTGGGGCAGGCTGTGCCGCGAGGACGGCGTACGCCTCTTCGAGGTAGGGCTCGGCCTCGGTATACCTGTCCTGGTGGGCCAGCAGACGGCCTACGTACAAGGCCGTCCGACCTGTGGCGGGATGCTCGGCCCCGAACCGCTTCTGCCTGAAGGCATGCCACGTCTCTAGCGTCTCCAGCGATCTAGCTTGCTCAGGAAGGCCCCAATCCGTGTAGAGCTCGGCCAGCATCACCTTGGCGTTTATGGTGTGCTCATTGGCTAGGCCCGACTGGGTCAGTAGGATCGCGTAGGCGTCTTCGAGATACGGCTCGGCCTCGGCGTAACGGTCTTGCAGCGCCAAGAGGCGGCCCACGAAGAATGCGGTGCGCCCGGTGGTGCGATGGTCAAAGCCTAGATAGCCCTGCCGGAAGGCATGCCAAGCGCGAAGCGTATCCAGCGTAGCCGGGGTGGTGCGCTGCTTGAGGTGCCACGCGTTGGCAAGCGCGCTCTGGGAAACGCGAATCGTTGCATAGTGGCCGGGCGTCGCCGCAAGGAAAATCCGGTGCGCCTCTTCGGCCAAGGCCACGGCTTCGTCTGCGCGGCCCATGTCCGTCATCAGCTTCGCGAGCCTGAAGGTGCTCTTGGCGTAGTATTTGGCATTGTCTGGCCCGAACGAACGCCGGAAAAGCTCCCGCGCCTCTCGCGTCCACGGCTCGGCTTCCTCGAAGCGTCCGTAGTCTCTGAGCGTCCGGCCTGTGCGGTCGAGCAGTTCTCCGATGCGCGGATGGTCACGGGGGAGGTAGGTCTCCATGAGCCTTTGCGCCTCGCGAAAGAGGGCGATGGCTTCTTCGGGCCTGCCCTGCTCCGAGAGCAGCACGCCGCGCCGCTCCAACAAGACGCCATAAAACGGATGAGTCGTGCTGCGCGTGGATAGAAACGCCGCCGTAGCCTCGTCGAGGAGGCTACGGCCTTGTCCATATCGATATCCCACTCCGCGATAGTGTCCCACGCTCTATCCTCCGGCCAATCGAGGTGGTATATCCCCTATCTAGCATGACCGATCGGCTCGCGAGGTGTATCCCTAAGTCTCGTCGTCTGGTAAGTAGAGGAAGCCCACGGTGCCGACGCGATAGCGTATGGCACCGACGGTATACGCGCATAGCTACTCACTGGAACGTGTCGCAGAAGAGAGCCACATGTGAGGTTAGTGTAGTCTCACCATGCAGCACGAGCAAAAAAAGAAGGCCAGAGGGTTGTTCTGATCACGCTCGGTCCAAAAAATTAGGGGTGCGACCGCGTGGCTTCAGCGTGCTCGGCCTTAATCATTAAGACAGGAGTCGCACGCTAAAAATGCTTATTTTAGGGCAAAAACGCCTATTTGGTAACGAGTATTAAGATGTTCTGGGGCAGACCAGCTGCTTTCATTAAGAAAGAGGCCAGCAGATTTTAATCAAGCGTTAATCAACTTAAATGCTGCGCTCATGAACTAGCTCTCGGGGCGGTGCATCTTGGGGCCACATGTGAAGTCCGCCGTCCCTTGTGGTTAACGCCCTCGTTGTGGTCAACGCCCCCGTCATACCGTCAGACCTGCTCGAAGTCGCCGAGGTGCTCCTCGGCCCCGCACTCGTGCAGCAGCATGGCGTCTTGGCCGCGTATGCTGAGAACGGTACGCTTCACATACAGAGCCGCGCGCCCCTCACGCCCCAGGCGCTACGTGAACTGCGCTTTGTGACGGGCCAGCGCGTCGTCGCACAGGTGGCGGGGGTGTCCACGCCGCCGCGTGCGGATGATGCCGCGTATACCCCCGCCACCTCATCAGAACCGCACGCGTCGGCCACGCCACAGGGTAAGGCTACGCCAACGTTCAAGCGTCCGTCTGCGCCCGTGGCCACCTCTTCTGCCGTGCAGCTCGTGGATCGCTTTATCCAGGAGGCTATTGAGCAGCGGGTGAGCGATATCCACATCGAGTCGTACGAAGACCAGGTGCGCGTGCGCTATCGGCTCGACGGTATTCTGCACACCGCCCACGAGGTACCCCTGCTTCAGCGTGACGCTGTCGTCTCACGGGTGAAGGTCATGGCCTCGCTCGACATTGCCGAGAAGCGCCGCCCGCAGGACGGCCGCATCCGGTTCGAGCACCACGGCCGCACCATCGACCTGCGCGTCTCTACGCTGGCCACGCAACAGAGCGAAAAGATCGTGCTCCGCATCCTCGACAAAAGCAGCCTGGCCCTGCGCTTCGATGCCCTCGGCATGGAGGCCGCCGACGAGCGCTTGTTCCGTCAGGCCATCCACCGCCCACACGGGATGGTGCTTGTCACCGGGCCTACGGGTAGTGGGAAGACGACCACGCTCTACACCGCCCTGTCCGTGCTCAACAGCGAGCACGTTAACATCACGACCATCGAGGACCCGGTCGAGTACCGCCTCACAGGCATCAACCAGACGCAGGTGCGTAGCGACATCGGCTTTACCTTCGCCCGCGCGCTCAGGGCGTTCCTGCGCCAAGACCCCAACATCATCATGGTCGGGGAGATCCGCGACGGCGAGACGGCTGGCATCGGCATCCGTGCAGCGCTCACCGGCCACTTGGTGCTGTCCACACTCCACACCAACGACGCCGTGTCAGCGCTCTCACGGCTCAAAGACATGGGCGTGGAGCCCTACCTGGTGGCGTCGTCGGTGCACTTGATCATGGCGCAGCGCTTGGTGCGCCGCGTATGCTTGACGTGCCGCCAGCCCTACACGCCGTCGCCCGACGTTCTCGCTGAGCTAGGCGTAGCCGCCCCCCAGGCGCCGTGGCAGCGCGGCACGGGGTGCGCCGCTTGCAAAGGCACGGGCTATAAAGGCCGCATTGCACTCTTCGAGGTCGTCCCTGTTACCGAGGCGCTCAGCGAACGTGTGGTCCAGCAACAAAGCGTCTACGAACTCCGCCGCTTCGTGCGTAGCCAAGGCTACCCCTCGCTTCGGCAACGGGGGGTGGATAAGATCAATGCAGGCCTTACCACCCCCGACGAAATCCTCCGCGAAACCAGTGCCCTCTAACAACGCCTCATGCCCCTGGCAACGATACAAATCACCCTCACCCCTGACGAGCGCGAAGCCTTGGCGCTGGAGAAGACGATGGATGCGTACAGTCATGCATGGGACTATGCAGCCCGAATTGGCAGGCAGATCGGCACTACGAGTAACATGATCATACATCGCCATTGCTACGTAGCGCTGCGCCGCACCTACGGGCTCAGCGCCAACCTGGCCATACGGGCCATCGCCCGGGCAGCCCGGGAGCTCAAGCGCTTGCCTGACGCCGAACAGCGTGCAGCCGTGCCGCGAGGCGTGGACTATGACCCGCGCGTCTGCAGCCTTGCGCCTGATCTAAGCACCGTCAGCCTCTCTACCGTCGAGGGTCGCTTGCGGCATATCTCAGCGCACGTTGAAGACGGCGAGCGGCAGCTGCTCCTGGAGCATTCATGGGTCCGCGCGATGCTGCAAAAAGCATCGGCAGGTCACTACGCGCTTCACTTCGAGGTCGATACGGAGGTGGACACATGACCTGGAGCCGACTCTGCCAACGCTGGAATAGGTTACCCAGCACTCCCACTCGCCGGGGCCGCCGTGCATGGCATCGTTGCACTGCGCTTGTGGTCGTCGCCTTCGTGTGGGGGCTCACCAGTATGACAGGCGTGGTTCGCGCGCAGGATCCTGCTGCTGTTGACAGTGTGGTGGCTGTCATCAACGTCAAAGATGCCGACTTGCGCGATGTGCTCCGTACCATCGGCGAGCAGCACAACCTCAACCTGATGGTAGACAACCGCATCGACCGGCGCGTGACGGTGCGGCTGGCCGAGGTGCCCGTCATGGAGGCCGTGCGCTTCCTGTGCCAGCAGTACGGGCTCAACCTCTCGCGGTCGGGGCAGATCTGGCGTATCCAGCCCCGTCCCGAAGCGCCGCCGCCACCGCCGCCGCCGCTCGACATCACCGTCACCGACAGCCTGCTCTCCATCGACGTGCGTAGCGCCGACCTGGAGCGCGTCATGCGCAGCGTATCCGAGCAGAGTAGCATCAACGTGATGGTACGCGCAGGCGTGAAGGGCAGCCTCACGGGGCGCCTCGTCGATGTGCCCGTGCGTAGCGGCCTTGACATGTTGCTGGCCAACAACGGCTTCGTTGTGCGCGACCACGATGGCGTGCTCCACATCGATCGGGCAGGCTTTGAAGAGGCCAGCGGGGGCGGCACCCGCTCGTTCTGGGTGCAAGTGACCGACAGTCTTGTCACGCTCGACGTGACCGAGGCGCCCATCGCCCAGGTGATCCGCGAGATTGCGGCGCAGATGGAGGTGCAGCTCTTCACCTATGCGCCGCCCCAAGGCGCCATCACCGCCAAGGTCTACGCGCTCACCCTCGATGAGACGCTCAACCTGCTCCTCAAGGGCACCAACACCACGTTCCGCAAGCAGGACGGTGTCTACCTGATTGGCAATGCCGAGACGCGCGGCTTCTCCTCGACGGCGCTCGTGCGGCTCCAGCACAACAGCGCCGAAGACGTGCTTGAACTCTTTCCCGAAGAGATTCGGTCAAAGGCCGTGTTGCAGCTGGTGCCGCAGCAGAACGCAATCATCATCACGGCCTCGCAAGACCTGATTGTAGAGGCGCGGCAGTTTATTGACGAGGTGGATCATCCCACCCCGCAGATTCTGATTGAGGCGCTCGTGGTGGACTTCATCGCCACCGACCTGTTCGAGCTCGGCCTCACGTTTGGCACCGATGCGGCGACATCGGCCGAAGCCGCCGATGAGGCGTTCAGCTTTGGCAGCGGTGAGGGGCGTCTCGGCGGGCTCACGGCCCGTGCCGACAGAACGGCGGCCAACCGCTACCTCAACGGGTTGGGCAACTTGGTCAACATCCGCAACTTAGGACGGCTGCCGCAGGACTTCTTTGTGCAACTGCATGCCCTCTCGCTTGAGGGCAAGGCCAACATCCGGTCGCGCCCGCAGATCTCCACGGTCAACGGCAAGTCGGCCAGCATGAGCATTGGCACCACGCAGTACTACATCCTCGACACGAACACGCCCCTGCAGTCGCCCAACAACCTCTTCTTGCAACAATCGCAGCGTTTCGAGAAGATCGAGGCCAACGTGAAGCTGGAGCTCACGCCTTGGGTGAGCGCCTCGGGCGAGGTCACCACGCAAATCCGGCCGGAGTTCAGCTCGCCCGTGGGCGAATTCGACCCCAACGTGCCTCCCACGATCAACAGCCGCGTCTTCGACTCGACCGTGCGCCTGCGCGATGGGGAGACCATCATCCTGGGCGGACTCGTGGAAGACATCGAGAACGTCACCTACAACAAGGTGCCCATCCTCGGCAGCATCCCGCTATTGGGCAGGCTCTTCCGCAACACCTCGCGCGACTCTAAAAAGTCGGAGCTCATCATCTTTTTGACCCCGCACGTCTTCTACGGCGACGAGCGGGACAGCGAGAAGTGGAAAGCCCTGCAGGATGGCTTCGAACACGCTCGCGTGGAGGATCTCGAGTCCAAACGTTTCATCATTCGGTAGCCGATCATGACGATTCCATTCTACGATCGTACCCTGTTGGGCTACTATGCCGCTGGCGAACAGCGCCATGCCGTTCGTGTGGTGCAGCGCGGCCGGTCAATTCAGCACGTGGAGATCCATACCGATGAGGACAGCGGGGATGGCAGCTGGGCCGCATGGGGCGCCCGTGGCCGTGCACGCACGGGCCTCGCCCTCCCCAGCGATGGGGTGATGCTGCACCGCCTGGCAGGGCCGAGCCTGGAGGAGCCTGAGCTCTATGCCTCGTGGCTGACCCATGAAATCGAACGCCAGCGCCCCAGCTTCATGCCTGCCGATGCCATCGTCGCACGCCCCTTCGTGGTTGAGGCAACGCCCGACCAAACGCACCTGTGGCTGGCCTTGGCCCGGCGCAATGCCGTCGAGGCGTGTGTAACCGCTGGCGAGGCCGAAGGGCTGTCGGTGACCACGGTCGGTTGTCTGCCCATCGAAGTGGCATATACGGTGCACGCGCACTCGGCTGCCGAGGAAGATGCCGTGGCAATCGCCGTAACCGAGGCCGAGGCCGTGACGCTGGTGCTCGTGCAAGCAGGGGAGATCACTGCTGTCATACCACTCGGCGATCCTGAGCAGCAGCCGGAGCCGGAGCTGATTGCGCAGCTGCAACACGCCCTTGAGCCCTACATGGCGGGTGACCGGGCTTCGGTGCGTCGCCTTTACTTCGCAGGCGTCGCCGACGAGCAGTGGCGGGTGGCGCTAGAGGCCGCAGGGGGTGTCGGCATTCCCGTCCACACGGCGGTCTTGAAACTGGGACAGCCTGCCCGCACGGTAAGTGGACCTGACCTGCTGGCGTTAGCCCTGGCGCTTCAGGCTGGACAGGAAGCGGGCACCAGCCTCAGCTTCCTCTCGCCAGCCCAGGCGTTGAGCGCTGCCCAGCGCGTAGAGCAGCGTTCGGGGTTGCAAGTGGTGGCAGTCGGGGTTATGGTGCTGCTGTTAGGGTTGGGCGGTGCCACGGCAGGGCACGCCTATCTCAATGGGTGGCAGCAGCGCGTAGACGACGAGCTCAGCATTTATGCCGACGAGGTAGCCGAAGTGCAAGCGGCCAAAACCACGTTTGCCACGCTTAAGCAGGAAGTGGCTGAGGCCGAGCAACTGGCAACAGAGCGCACCGACACGGCGCAGATGATGGAGGCCGTAGGACGACAGACCCCACCTCTTGTCTGGCTCCATAGCTACCAGTTCAAGCCTGATCGGTCGCAAGGGCGTGTCGTCATCCTAGAAGGGTTCGCCTTCGATGAGCAAGCCGTGGCCCGTTACATGCAGCAGCTGGAGCAATTGGCCAATATCACCGATGCCCAGTTGGTCTACGCCGAACGTGGCCAAGCCCGCCGCATGGTCAAATACCACGAGGTGGACGATGAGCGCACGCTGACTCGCTTTGAAGTCCAGCTCCATCTCGACACCACAGGCTGAGGCGACGATGGAAATACAGCATAATATAACACGATTGCAACGCCAGAAGTGGCGCCTAGTCGCTGGGCTGGTCGCTGTCCTGGTGTGTTTTGCCTATGCCACGGAGGTGATCCCCCGACTTGTGGAGCTTCGAGCACAGTACACCGAAACCAGCAACGAGCAAGCTACGCTGGCCTCGCTCGACAAGTGGGCCTACGAAAAGCGGCTTGTGGAGGCGCGCTCTGTGCAGCTGCAGCAGCGCTTCAAAGACCTGTACGTCAGCCTGCCCCGCAGCGACCAGATGTCCACCATACTCGGCCTGCTCCACGAACACGCCGATCAGTTTGGGGTGCGCCTTACCGAAGTACGGCCTGCCGAGCGCATGGCCTATGCGCGGTATGACCAATGGCCTGTGGCGCTCCACATCGAGGGCGACTTTCACGCCGTCGGCCGCTTTGTGGCGACCATCGAACAGGCGCAATACCTGATGAAAGTGGCGCAGTTGGAGCTGTGGCAAGACGGTGCATTAGGCGCTGTATTAAAGGGACAGCTGGATCTCCACGTAATCATTCTCAAGGAGAGCTAGCATGTTCACTCGCCATCAACACAGCCGTCGCTGGCTCACCTACCTCCTGATCCCGCTCATCGTCGTGGTGTGGGGACGCGTAGCCCTGATGCTCTTGAGCTCGGAAGTGGCCGAGGAAGAGGTCGATACCTGGGCCATTGACCTGAGCGCCGAAGCCGTAGGGCAGGGGCACGTGGATCGCGCCTCGCTCTATGCCTACGACTCGGCCTTTCGCGATCCGTTTACGCCGCCCACCCTCTTCTGGGCACCCGCGGTGGCAGAGGACACGGTGGCTACCAGCAGTACGGCTACGGAGGAGCCTGAAGTGTTCAGGCCGCCCTGGCAGCTGCAGGGCATTGTAGGAGAGGTGTCGATGGTCATGAACGCCCGCCAGCAGCTCGTCCTCGCCCGGCCCGGCGACTACGTGGACAGCGCCCGGGTGGAGCAGGTCCTACCCACCACCGTCACGCTGAGCTATCACGGCGAACGCTATACCCTTTCGCTTACCCCTTGAATCAAACGCATCACACCTAAACCCTATACGGAGGCTCCAATGAAAACCTTCTGGAACCGAATCAAAGCCCACCTCGCTGCCGATGAGGGCTTCTCCATGACCGAGTTGATGGTCGTACTCGTCATCGTAGGCATCCTGGCCCTGCTGGCCTTGCCACGCTTCATGAACGTAGCGACCAAGGCCAAAACGTCGGAAGCGAAGATGCAGCTACGCAACATCCATAGTCTGCAGACGGCCCACTACTTTGAGTACGATGTCTACGCCTCTGATCTCGTCACCCTGCAGTATGAGGCTACGCCCACCGTCAGCGATGGGGGTACTGCCCGGTATGAATACACCGTTGAGGCAGCCGAAGGCGCCCAGTTTATGGTCATAGCCACCGCTGTCGTCGATTTCGACAAGGATCAAGTCTTCAATGTCTGGGAAGTTGATCAAACGGGCCGTATCCGCGAGCGCACACCGGATTAGGTCGCAGAGCCCCTCGTATTCATCAGAGCAAAAAACGATTACCATCGAAATATCATGAAAATGCCTCCGAATCGCGCGCTGCTGTGCTTGGCCTTATGCCTGGCATGTTGCCTTGCAAGTCAAGACGTGTTTGGCCAGCAATGGAACGGCTCTACCAACGCATCAAGTTCTATTTACCGAGCAGGGAAAGTTGGGATTGGAAACATCACGACGCCGCTGGCCCCGTTGCACACCTCAGGGGTCTACAGTTTGTCAGGTGCGTTTGAGAGTGGATCACTAGCCATCTTCGACGGTGGTTCGCCCAGCAACCCTGGTAACTACGCACGGCATATCACGTTGTCGTTTGCGGGTAAGACTACTGCACGGCTGGGGGTGTTAAACACATTGGACGCCACAGGTGGATATGAACGCTCCAGGTTTTACATCAACGCTGACCCAAATGAGGCCAGTGCCTGGAACTCGCCGGACTTGGTGATCACCCATGAAGGGCGTGTAGGTATCGGCACGAGTAGCCCGTCTTCCAGTTATGGACTGCACGTCAACAACGGTCCCATCTATCAGTCAGCAGCAGGTGAGTCAAATTTCCACAGGATAAAGCTCCGGCGGAGTGGAACAGGCGGAAGCATAGCTTCGCCTGACCTGTATGGGAACGGAGCCCTGTCT
>JBCCMF010000186.1:0-9456 GCA_039026435.1 Bacteroidota bacterium | reverse complement strand
TAGCATCACCCTGGATCTGTTCCAGTTCATCGACCGCAGCGCGCAGGACGTCGTGGAACTGGCACTGGCGGTAGCCGGGCAGGGCGGCTCGCCCAAGCGCATTAAGATCATGGCCACGCCCACCGTGTCCACGCCCATCGGGCCGATTCGCTATCCCAACCCGGTCACCATCGTCAGCCGCGACGTGGGCAGCGCACCATGATCATCGCCATCGACGGGCCTTCGGGCTCGGGCAAAAGCTCTACGGCCAAGGCCGTCGCCAGTCGGTTGGGCTACCTGTTCATCGACACGGGCGCCATGTTTCGGGCGGTGACGTGGGCGATGCTGCATCGCAGCCTTGAATTGACGGAAGCCAACGCCTGTATCGTGCTCGACGCGTTCCCGCTGCGGATGGAGCCCGGCAACGAGCGCGTTCGCGTGTGGGTGGGGGACGAAGAGGTGACCGATGCCATCCGCGCGCCAGAGATTTCCGAAAACGTGAGTGCTGTGAGCGCATGGGGAGGCGTGCGCTCAGCGATGCTTCACCTCCAGCGGCAACTGGCGGCCGACCAAGTGGCGGCTGGGCGAGGTGCCGTTCTCGACGGCCGAGACATCGGCACGGTCGTCTTTCCCAATGCCGACGCCAAGTTCTTCATGGTCGCCTCGCCCGAGGTGCGGGCAGAACGCAGGCAGGCAGAGCTGGCCACCAAAGGCATCCGGCAGCCCATCGAGGCCGTCCTGGCCGACTTGGTTGAGCGCGACCGTAAGGACTCTACACGCGCCATCGCGCCGCTCACGCAGGCCGACGACGCCGTGGTGGTAGACACCTCTGCAATGCGCTTCGAGGATCAAGTAGAATTCATTCTCTCCGCCGTAGCTTCTCGGAACGGACAGTAAAGCGCGTGGTTTGCTGCAATTCTGTCTCGGAAAGCCCGGGGCGGTTTTTCATCACTCACCAAACCTGCTAGCCCGCCCGGCCTACCCGGTCTCGACGCGCTACCGCAGACCAAGAGAAGGGCGAGGCCTCGCCGACACACGTGCGCCGCTCGGCTGCACTGCGACGCCCCCCGGAGGAACAGTATGTCCGAAGAAAAGCAGAAACCGGTCGAGGAGACCGCTGCCGACGCAGCGCCCCAGACGGACCCTGCGCCTGCTGAAACACCCACGGCCGATGCGCCGGAAGCGGTGACAGCAGAAGATACACCTGCCACTGAAGAAGCCACCGCCGAGGAGGCTACCGAGGCACCCGAAGAGGCGGCGGCTGAAGCCGAAACGCCTGCTGAAGAGGCTGCCGAAACAGCCGAGGAAGCGCCCGCAGCCGAAGCAGCACCCGACGAGGAAGCCGAAGCAACAGCTGCCCCAGAGGCTACGGCCGTTGAGAAAGTTCTGGCAGAGAAGGCCGACGCAGGCGAGGCCACGACGCCCGTCGAGTTGCCGAGCGCTGCCGTGGAGCCCCCCAGTGGCGACGGCGCCCCCGACACCACGCTGACGGAAGAAGCCATCGACGAAGTACTCGAAGGCATCTCCATTGACGACCTGCCTGATGCGGAGAAGCCCACGTTCGACATCCCCGACGAAGCGGTCACGAGCGAAGAGCTGCCCGAAGTCGTAGGCTACACGGGCGAAATCACAGGCCGCGTGGTCAAGCTCGAAGACCTCATCGGCTCGGGCGATGACGACGATGACGAGGGCGGGTATGAAGACCTGATCCGCCTCATCGACTCGACGCTGACCAACGTGAGCGAGCACGAAATCGTGCGCGGCCGCGTCGTGAGCATTGGCGAGAAAGACGTTGTCATCGACATCGGCTTCAAGAGCGACGGGATCGTCGCCAAGAACGAGTTTGCCGACGAACTGGAGCCCGGCTCCGAAGTCGACGTGTTCCTGGAGCGCCTGGAAGACTACCACGGCCAGCTCGTGCTCTCGAAGACGAAGGCCGACAAGGTCCGCCGCTGGGAGCGCATCGAAGGCGCCTTCGAGAACGAAGAGGTGCTGGAGGGTGTCATCATCCGCCGCATCAAGGGCGGCATGATCGCCGAGCTGTTCGACGGCGTAGAAGCGTTCCTGCCCGGCTCGCAGATCGACGTCCGCCCCGTGCGCGACTTCGACGCGTACCTGGAGCGCCGCATGGAGTTCAAGATCGTCAAGCTCAACCCGGCCAACGAGAACATCGTCGTCTCGCACAAGGCCCTCATCGAGAAAGACCTGCAGGCCCAGCGCGAGAAGATCCTCTCGACGATGGAGCCCGGACAGGTACTCGAAGGCACGGTCAAGAACATCACCGACTTCGGGGTCTTCATCGACCTCGGCGGCGTGGACGGCCTGCTGCACATCACCGACCTCTCGTGGGGCCGCGTCTCGCACCCGTCCGAGCTGGTCAGCCTGGACGACAAGCTGAACGTGGTAGTTCTCGACTACGACAAGGAGCGCCAGCGCATCTCGCTCGGTCTCAAGCAGCTGCAGCCGCACCCGTGGGAAAACCTCGCTGATCGCTTCACGAAGGGCGACGTGGTGGAAGGCAAAGTGGTCTCGATCACCGACTACGGCGCGTTCGTCGAGTTGGAGAAAGGCATCGAAGGCCTGGTCCACATCTCCGAAATGAGCTGGACCGAGCACATCAAGCACCCGAGCCAGATGGTCTCGCTGGGGCAGATCGTGCCCGTCAAGATCCTCAACATCGACCACGAGGGCCGCAAGATCTCGCTCGGCATGAAGCAGCTGGAGCCCGATCCGTGGAATGACATCAGCCAGCGCTACCCCGCCGGCACGGTGCTCAACGGCCGCGTGCGCAACATCACCAACTTCGGCGTCTTCGTCGAGATCGAGCCCGGCATCGACGGCCTGGTGCACATCTCCGACCTGTCGTGGACGAAGCGGATTCGCCACCCCGGAGAGTTCGTCAAGAAGGGCCAGCCGTTGGATGTCGTCATCCTCAACATCGACGAGAACGACCGCCGCATCTCGCTCGGGCACAAGCAGGTCTCGACGAACCCGTGGACGCAGTTCGCGCAGATCTACGCCGAAGGCACGGATGCCGACGTCACGGTGGCGCGCGTCATCGAAGACGGGCTGATCGTGGAGCTCCCGCTGGAAGTAGAGGGCTTCGTGCCCGCCCGCGAGCTGAAGAACAACATGAACACGTACCGCTCCGGCGAGACGTTCAGCATGCGTGTCATTCGGTTCGATGCCAACCAGAAGGAGATCATCCTCAGCCAGACGGCCAAGGACCGCGCCGAGCAGTACGCCGCGAAGGAAGCCGAGAAGGCCGAGCGCCGCGCCGAGCGCATGCAGCAGCAGCGCGAAGTGCGGGCGTACCGTCAGCGCGAGGAAGCGACCTCGGGTCCGACGACCATCGCCGAGCTCAGCGGCCTCGCCGACTTGAAGGCGAAACTCGAAGCGCAGGAAGCAGCTGCCGAAGAGGCTACGCCGCCTGCCGAGGAAGTCGCTGAGGCCAGCGGTGCCGAGCCCGTGGAAGACACGCCGCCGGAGACGACAGGTGCTGAAGCCGAAGAGGCCAAGTAAGGCCGCGCTCCGAAAAGCGATGCATCAGTGACAGAGCGGCGGCGTCCTTCAGGGTGTCGCCGCTCTGCTGTTGTGTAGCGGTGTAGAACGCGCCCTGTGGCTGTGCATGGCTCGGTCCCAAAGAGGGGAACGGCACGACCAACGGCGCCGACTGAAAACAGAAAAGCGCCTGAACCTTGAGCAAGATTCAGGCGCTTTTGGGTAGTAGCGGGGGCGGGATTCGAACCCGCGACCTTCGGGTTATGAGCCCGATGAGCTACCAGCTGCTCTACCCCGCGATAGGACCAGTAACATACGGGTAGGGGCCGTCATTTGTCAACGCATCAGGCTGTGGCGATTTGGCGAACATTCAGGCAAGGCGCCATGAACGGGTGCGCTATTTGCGGCGTTTGCGAGAGACCACACCAAAGCAACCGCCCGAGGCAACAGATTCCATGACGCCATGCGTATAGGCTCCATCTTGGCCATTACGGCCGCGCTGCTCTGCTGTGTGGGCTGTACCGATCAGCAGGCCGCCGGACGCGCTGCGGACCGCGGGCCAAAAGAGATCGCCATCACGCTGGACGATGCGCCCATCATGCGCTACTACAGCCACCCGTCGGCGTGGCACCGCGCGCTGGTGGTAGATAGCTTGATGATCGCGCTGCAGCGGTACAATGCACCCATCACCGTGTTTGCCGTGGGCAACACCGTCA
Source organism: Bacteroidota bacterium (assembly GCA_039026435.1). Taxonomy (GTDB): domain Bacteria; phylum Bacteroidota; class Rhodothermia; order Rhodothermales; family JBCCMF01; genus JBCCMF01. The sequence goes on along the minus strand of JBCCMF010000186.1, from coordinate 5,260 downwards.
ACGAGCCCGAGGGGCGGCAGCTGTTGAGCACGTACCTGGAGCGCGGCGCCGCGCTGGGCAACCACAGCATGTCGCATCCTAACTTCGCCGATATCAGCGTCACGCAGGCACGGCGCGAGATCAGTCAGGCACAGGCGCTCCTCGAACCCATCGCGCAGACGTACGGCCTGCCCGTGCGGTACTTCCGCTTCCCGCAGCTCTCTGAGGGTGCATCAGTACAGCAGCGCGATAACTATCAGCAGTTACTTCGTGAGCGTCAGCTGGCCAACGCCCGCGTGACGATCAGCACGGAGGACTGGCGATTTGATGCGGAGTACACCGAACGTGAGCTGGCCGAGGAATGGGAGGAGCGCTACGAGGTTGGGCAGCGCTACCTGCAGCATATCCGCGACTCGATTGCGTTGTGGGAGCGCACAGCCGATGAGCTGACGGGCCGCAACATCCGCCACGTCATGCTGCTGCATGCCAACCGCATCAACCGAGACTACCTCGGGCAGATTCTGGCCGAACTCCAGACAGCGGGATACACCTTCATCACGCTCAACCGCGCCTACCAGGATCCGATCTACCAAGAAGAGCCGACCTGGACGTCGCCGAACGGCATGTCATTCCTAGAATACCTCAAGCAGAGCCAGCGCTAGGGGTCGCTGCTGCCGCTGGCGGGGCGCTTCAAGTCGTCGGCGAGCTGGTCGATAGCTTCCAGGTTGCGCCGCATCGCCTCGAAGTCAGACAGCGCCTCCGAGCGCATCGTCTTGGCGAAGGCCTCCTGGTCGTGCAGCGACTTCGACGTCGCGTCCAATGTCGCTTCGGCCTGATCGGCGGCGGCTTTCGAGGCCGCGAGGGCAGGCGCGTCTTCGATATGGGGTGAGGCGGCGCGCTTTGGCGGGGACGCGCCAGCACGCGTTGCGGTGGAGGGCGGTAGGGGCGCCGATCTGGGCGTAGCCTGTACAGGGGGCAGGGAAGCAGCGGCTTGCAATTGCTGGAGCGCCGTCGTCAACGTTCGGATGCGTCGCTGCTGGTAGAACAGCCCGATTGCGGCCACCCCAACGATGCCCCACAACAGCCATACCCACCACGGGGTCGCTGCGTCGGGCAAGGCGACTTCGGGCGGTTGGGACGCTGCTGACGCCTCGGCAGCGGGCGGGGTTGCTTTCACGAGGGGAGGCGGAGGCATCGCCAACAGCGTGTCTGGCTGCGCTGGCTCATCGAGCGGCTCATCGGAGAAGAAACGCGCGCGAACCACATCGCTGATGGCGGCGTCGGTGAGGGGGGCGACGGACATCGCGCCGAACTCCAGCGCGTCAAATTTAGGCTGGCCGCGCTCATAGCTGTAGCTCCAGTACAGGGCGTCACCAGGGGTCAGCGCGTACAAGAAGTAGAGCTGCCCGGTGGCGCTGGTGCGCAGGTACGTGGCCCGTGACTGCTGGTCGCCTGCGAGCGTATCCACCTGTATCGGCTCGATGGACGTGACCGGGTAATCATCGCCGGAGAGAAATTCGGGCTGCCAGTTGTCGCCCACTTTCTCCGTACTCATCCGCTGCAAGACCACAAAGACGGTCCCCTCGGGCAGGGGCGCACTCTGATGCACCAACCGCAAGCGGGTGAGGCTGTTTTGCGCCAAGCCCGTAGTGGGCAGCAGCAACGCGAGAAGCAACAGGGAGAGCAGCAGTCGAGACGACATCATCGAGAGAGTAGACGGAACGTGCAGCGCGAATTAATATAGCATGGCGCCCCCGTTCCGAACAGGTTAAACTCATGCCGAATCGCCTCGCGCAATCCCTGAGCCCCTATCTCCAGCAGCACGCCGAGAACCCCGTCCAGTGGTACGAGTGGGGAGAGGTCGCCTTTGAGGCCGCGCGCCGCGAGGACAAGCTGATCTTCCTATCCGTCGGCTACGCTACGTGCCACTGGTGCCACGTGATGGCGCACGAGTCGTTCGAGGACGCGGAGGTCGCGGCGCTGCTCAACGCCGACTTTGTGGCCATCAAGCTCGATCGCGAGGAGCGCCCCGATATCGACGCCATCTACATGGAGGTCTGCCAGCTGCTGACGGGCCACGGCGGGTGGCCGCTCACGGTGATGCTGATGCCGGACGGACAGCCCATATTCGCGGGGACGTACTTCCCCAAGCACAGCCGCCAGCAACGCATCGGGATGATGGACCTGCTGCCTCGGCTGACCGCGACGTGGCGCGAGCGTCGGGACGAGGTGGAGCGTGGCGCGGCGCGGATCACTGCCGCGCTCCAGCCACCAACGACCTCCGAAGCAAGCGAGGTGACAGACGACGCCGTGCATCTGGCGTTCCAGGCGTTCGGCGAGCGGTACGACGCGACGTACGGCGGCTTCGGTGAGGCGCCCAAGTTTCCATCGCCGCACACGCTGATCTTCCTCATCCACTATGGCTGGACGACGGGGCATGCCGAAGCCATCGATATGGCGGCGCACACCCTGCGCGCGATGCGCGACGGCGGGCTCTACGATCACCTCGGCGGCGGCTTCCACCGCTACAGCACCGACGCTCAGTGGCGGCTGCCGCACTTCGAGAAGATGCTCTACGACCAGGCCATGCTGCTGTGGGCCAACGCCGAGGCGTACGGCGCGACGCGGCACTCCGTCTTTGCCGAGATCACCAAGGAGATCGCCGCGTACCTTGAGCGCGTGCTCACCCATCCCGAAGGCGGGTTCTACGTGGGCGAAGACGCCGACAGTGAGGGGGAGGAGGGCACGTTTTACATCTGGCGTGTCGATGAAGTCCGCGCCCTCCTCGACGCCGACGATGCGGCGTGGGTGATTGACCTCGCCGAGATGGAGGCAGGCGGCAACTACCTCGACGAAGCCACGCGCCGCCCCAACGGCACCAACCTACTCATCCCCGACGCCGATGTGTTGACCGATCCCGACGCCCGTGCACGGTGGAAGCGCATCAAGCCCATCCTGTTCGCCTACCGGGAGCAGCGCGAGCACCCCAGCCTCGACGACAAGATCCTCACGGACTGGAACGGCCTCGCGATTGGCGCGCTGGCGCGGGCGAGCGTGCCTCTCGGTGATGCCGAGCTGCTTGGGCAAGCGGAGCGGGCCTATCGGTTTGTGCGCGAAAACCTCACGGCGGGAACGGCGGAGCTGCTGCATCGCTACCGCCACGGCGAGGCGGGCATCGCGGGGCTGCTGGAGGATTACACATCGATGATCTTCGCCGCGCTTGAATTGCACCGCGCCACCCAGGAGCTGGCCTACCTCCGCCATGCCATCGTGTGGCAGCAGACGCTCGACGCACACTTCGCCGACGAGGCGCACGGCGGCTACTACATGACCTCTTCCGATGCCGAGCCACTCATCAAGCGTCCCAAAGCGTTCTACGACGGCGCCATCCCCTCCGGCAACGCGATGGCGGCGTACAACCTGACGCGTCTGTGGCACCTCACAGGCGATGTCAGCTATCGGAGTCGTTTCGACGCCCTGGAGCGTGCGGCATCTGCAGAGGTCAAGCGCTATCCGAGCGGTTTTGCGGCCTTCTTGGTAGCGAAGCTGTGGCAACTGGGTACGCCGCAGGAGGTGGTGCTCGTCGGCGGGCGCGAGGCCGCGTGGCCCGCGATGAAGGCCGCTGTCGATGCCGCGTACCATCCGTTCCGCGTCGTCCTGTCGAAAACAGATGCCGATGACCTCGCGGACCTCGCCTCGTACGCTGCGGCGTATTCGACGGATGACGGCCAGGTGAGCGCGTACGTGTGCACCAATCAGACCTGCGCGCAGCCCGTCACGACGGTCGAGGCGCTGCAAGCGCTGCTCTGACGCCGAAGCGGTGCTCGCCTCACCCCTGCTCCGCCATCCTGGCAGGTTTGGGGCCGTGGTATGCTTTGTGAACGCACCGCTGCCCACACCAAAACCCTCCGCAAGCTGCCATTCTTTCCGGTAGCTTGGCACGAGGCACGGAAGAGAACGACAAGCATCAGACGATAGACCACGGATGAACCTGCAGAAATTTACGGTCAAGGCGCAAGAGGCGGTGAAGGCGGCAACGGAGATCGCGGCGTCGAAAAACCACCAGGGCCTTGAGTCGCCCCACCTGATCCAGGCCTTCCTCAACGACCCGAGCAGCATCGTCTACTCGATCCTCCAGAAGCTGGGCGCCAACGTAGAGACGGTGGCCGCAAAGGCGGATCGGGCGCTCGATAAGCTGCCCGTCGTGACGGGCTCCAGCGTTTCGGGCCAGTACGTCGGGAGCGACCTCAAGCTGATCTTCGACCGCGCGTTGGCCGAGGCGGAGCTGCTCAAGGACGAGTATATCTCCAGCGAGCACCTGCTGATTGCGCTAGCCGAGGCCAAAGACAGCGTCGGCGAGGCGCTGCGCGACCAGGGCGCGACCAAGAAGAGCATCCTCGGTGCCCTCAAGGACGTGCGCGGCAATCAGCGCGTCACCGACAAGCATGCCGAGAGCCGCTACCAAGCCCTCAAGCGCTTCACCCGCGACCTCAACGCGTTTGCCCGCAAGGGCAAGATCGACCCGGTCATCGGGCGCGACGAAGAGATCCGCCGCATCCTCCAAATCCTGACGCGCCGTACCAAGAACAACCCCGTGCTCATCGGCGAGCCCGGCGTGGGCAAGACCGCCATCGCCGAAGGCCTCGCCATCCGCATCGTCCAGGGCGATGTGCCCGAGAACCTCAAGTCGAAGCGCATCATGGCGCTAGATATGGGCTCGCTGATAGCCGGAGCGAAGTACCGGGGCGAGTTCGAAGACCGGCTGAAAGCCGTCGTGAAAGAAGTTGCGGAGTCCGACGGAGAGCTGATCCTGTTCATCGACGAGATCCACACGCTCGTGGGGGCGGGCGCCAGCGAGGGCGCGATGGACGCGGCCAACATCCTGAAGCCGGCGCTGGCACGCGGCGAGCTGCGGGCCATCGGCGCTACGACGCTGGACGAGTACCGCAAGTACCTCGAAAAGGACAAAGCACTCGCCCGGCGCTTTCAGACGGTGCTCGCCGACGAGCCGAGCGTGGAAGACACCATCTCCATCCTACGTGGCATCCAGGAGCGCTACGAGGTGCACCACGGCGTCCGCATCACCGACGCCGCGTTGGTGGCCGCCGCCGAACTCAGCCACCGCTACATCGCCGACCGCTTCCTGCCCGATAAAGCCATCGACCTCGTTGACGAGGCGGCGGCGCGGCTCCGCATCGCCATCGATTCGATGCCGGAGGAGCTGGACCAGCTGGAGCGACAGATCCGTCAGCTAGAGATCGAACGCGAAGCCGTCAAGCGC
>JBCCMF010000185.1:0-9486 GCA_039026435.1 Bacteroidota bacterium | reverse complement strand
GCCGACTTCTTCCTCGTCGTAGGATCCGGAGGTGGAGTAGGGGAGGAGGCCGAGGTTGGCGCGGAGGTGTAGTTTGTCGGTGAGCCCGAACATGAGGTCGCCGCCGAGTCCGTTGGATCCGGCGCGCAGGGCGAGTCCGACCTGGGCGAGTGCGGTGGCGGGCAGGGCGAGGAGGACGAGGAGCAGTGCCAGTCGTTTCATATCGAGGAAGAAGGCTGGAGTGATGGTCAATACGCGTGTGGTATCGGAGACCGGGAGCAAATGGTAAGTGGAGGAAGCCCGGCAACAGGACTTCCCCCACAGAGAAACAAGGGTAGACCTCACCTAGAGGCGGCTACAGATTTCTTCGTTATCGACGAAGCTACGCCTGATGGAAATCACACCATTGACCGGCGTGCCGGTGACGGCAACAGTCTCGCTTTGAGTCTGCCACCTCCCATTATCGAGGTAGTAGACGATGACGTCATAGGTAGCGCCCTGCTCCAGACCACTCTGTTGCAGACGACCGTTGACGATGCGCAGCCACTGCCAGCGTGAAGTCCCTTGTTGGCGCACGCGCAGCCAGATCGTGGGCAGCGCGGTGATGTTCTGCCCCGAGCACACTACATCCACACTCAGATCAACGGTCACAAAGGTGGGAAGGCCCTGCAGCGTGAAGCTCGTCGTCTGACCGCATGGATCGGATACAGTCGTGGATCCGAGACTGGTACTCCCGAGGAAGAACTGGACCGTGATCGAGGTGGCGGCCCGTGAGAAGTTGTAGAGCGTCAGGAAGTTGTCGGTCACGTAGGCTGTCTTGGCGTAGCCTAACCCAGGCGCCGTGATGCGGGCGGTGAGGCTGATTCCAGGGAAGTTGGACAGGTTGATACGTAGCCCGCCGTCGCTGAAGCGGCACGTGCCGCTCGCCCCATCAAACCAGTCGATGTTCTTGTAGGACAAGTGGTTGACCTCAAACTTGACGGGTAGGTTGCCGCGCGCGTTGGGCTCGCCAATCAGGAAGCCTTGCTCGCCATTCTTGGACGCCGTGAACTGGCCTTCCTCGGCCCAATTGCCCGTCTCCTCGTCGTAGCTCCAGATCGGCACGATGTCGCCGCTTTGCACGGGCTGCCCGGTGGTGGGATTTGTGAGGCCCGGCGGCACGTCCACCGTGATGCTCACGTTGTTGCTGAAGTTCTCGGCGCGGCGGCCAGCCCCGTCGAAGATGTCGAAGGAGACGAAGCCGCCCGTGATGAACGCGCCATCGTTTTCTGTGCTGCCGTCAGCGCGCTGGACCGTGATGCCATCGAAGCCGCCAGGGAAGGACGTGAGGGCATCACCGTCTTGGGGACTGAAGTAGGCCACGGTAGCCGTCAGGTCGCCTTGTAGCGGCTGGTTGTTCACATCGCGGATGACCGTGCCTGCAGGGATGGAGATTGAGGCTGTGGCTCCAGTTTGCTGCTCAGCAGGCGTAGTCACCGTCACGTCGCTGGTGATGGCGCCCTGGTTATCGGTTTGGCCTGATGCCTGCGACGTGAGGGCCACGCCAGAGGGCGGTGCACTGGTCAGCGAGATCATGCGGATCTCGAACACATTGGCCTCTTCGCCCACAATCAGCAGCGACTGCCCCGTGGTGACATAGCCATCCGACGAGACCACCACGTTTATGCGGAGCGGGTCGGCCTCGGTCGGCACGGACTCGCTGGCCACGGCCAAGTTCACCACACCGACCTCAGTGGTCGTGTTCTGGATCGGCTCGAAGAAGAGCGGGTCGATGATCAGAGCGGCGTCTTCGCCTTCGAGGCGCACGTTGACGGGCTCCTCAATCAAGTCGCCCGTTGTGGCGTCGAGGACTTGGACGACAAGGTCTACCTCGGTGCCTGGCAAGCTGACGCGTACTTCGAGGGCGTCTTCGATATCATCGGCGAGGTTTGAGACATCACACCCCACGATGACGAGGGAGGCAGCAATGCACACGAGGGCAAGCCGCTGGAGGGTGGAGGAAGATTTCATGGTTGTGCTTGAATGGATCGGGAGAATACAGTGTGACGTGAATGGTGCAGGCGGGCTCTACCCGCTCTGTTTGGTCAAGGACGGATGAGCCCTTCGGCTTTCAGGTCGTCACTACAACGCGTTCTCATTGCTGTAGGGCCTAACAGCATCGCGCTAGTGCATCGAGAATACACTTCACATCTGGCAATGTACATTAGGCTTCCGAGAAATCAATACCCGGTCCAGGTCCATTTGGACGTCGCGCAGCACCTCCTCAACGTGTTTGCCGCATGCTGCGCGGCATCAGATCGAAGACGGCTGAGCGCGTTGCAAGCCTACAACGCCAGGCTGGGCACAGCAGTGAGGGTGAGGGGGCTGGTGTAGCCTGCGTCCAGCTTGCGCCATGCCGCTGCACCAATCATGGCGGCGTTGTCCATGCAGTACGCCAGCGCAGGGGTGTAGACGGTGTAGCCAAGCTGATGGCCCGATGCTTGGGCGGCCTCCCGTAGGCCGCTATTTGCCGAGACCCCGCCTACGATGGCCACCGCTCGGATCCCCGTCTGGCGAACGGCATCTTCGACCGATTCGACGAGCACCTCCACTATCGCGTGCTGCACCGACGCTGCGATGTCCGGCAGGTGGTCATCCAGCAGCTGGGCGCGTTCGGTCTCGTTGAATCGGTTGAGGTAGTACAGCACGTTGGTCTTGAGGCCGCTGAACGAGTAGTCCGTCCGTCCCGGCCGCGACCGCGGGAAACGCTGGAAGGCGGGATCGCCGGTCTGTGCCAGACGGTCGATGACGGGCCCGGCGGGATACCCGAGGCCGAGGAGCTTGCCCACTTTGTCGAAGGCCTCGCCTGCGGCGTCGTCGCGGGTGCGCCCGATGAGGCGGTGGTCGAACGCATCGCCCACTACCATCAGCTGCGTATGCCCTCCTGAGACCACAAGGCACAAGAACGGAAACGGCGGGAACGGCGGCTCGATGAACACCGAGTAGAGGTGGCCTTCCAGATGGTTCACCCCCACGAGCGGTATCCCCAACCCAAAGGCCAGCGCCTTGGCAAAGCTCACCCCCACCAGCAGCGACCCGGCCAGACCGGGCCCGTACGTCACGGCTACGGCATCGAGGTCCTGCTTAGTCACCTCGGCCGCGTGCAACGCGTCCTCCACCACGGGCACGATCAGCCGCTGGTGGTCGCGCGAGGCCAACTCGGGCACCACCCCGCCGTATGGCCTGTGCACCTCTTGGGATGCGATGATGTTGGAGCGCACCAGCCCGTCCACCACGACCGCAGCGGCGGTATCATCACACGAACTCTCAATGGCCAGTAGAACAGAAGGATGGCTCATCCGTAGTTGTTATCTCTGAGGAAACAAGTGGTTGATCCGCTATACGAACCCGCCGGGGCACTCCGTTTGCTGTTGACATGCTCGCGCTGTCCGCAATAGATTTAGCGCTCGGTAACGGTTAACCCGCCCAAAGAGTGCCCAAGGCTTTACTCTGACCCCAAGAGGTGTTTCATGCGCTACACGCTTTCGCTCATCTGCTTTCTCGTGGTGATGTCCTTCGCCACGCCTGACGCTCAAGCCCAGCTGAAGGCCGACCGTACGGCCCTGCAGACGTCGACCCGGCTCTACGATGCGGGGGCCAGCAGCGCGTTTCTGAACAAGCTGTTCAGCCCCGAGACATTCCGAATGAGCCACAGCGTCGAGTTCTCCACAGGCTCGTTTGGCTCCTTGGGCATGTACACCAACTCGATGATGTGGCAGTTCAGCGAGAAGCTGGCCGCCCGTGTGGATGTGGCGCTGGCCTACGCCCCTGACGGCGGTGGCAACAGCTTCGGCATGGCACGCACGCCCAGCGGTTTCGGCCAGAACAACGGGCAGATCTTTCTACGGAATGCGGAAATCGCCTACCGCCCCACCGAAAACACGCGGCTCCACCTCTCCTTCCGGCAAAGCCCCTACGGCGGCTACATGAGCCCCTACGGGCACGGCTACGGTGGCTATGGCCACCGACCCTCCCGCGGTGCCGCCATGCACCTCGCCTTTGGCGACGACGGCGACCGGCTGTTCTGGCGGAACAGCCGCTAGCGTCAGCTACGATCTTTGCGCTTCACCGAGCGTTGCAGCGCGGCACACCTCCTTGGTGGTGCCGCGCTTGTTGTATCAGCCCACGCCGCTCCCCATGAGTGAAGCCTCCTCCCGCTCCAGCCTCCGGCTGATCAGCATCCTGGTGGTGGGCAGCCTGGTCCTCGTGCTAGGCTACGCCCTCGTCGCCCAGATCATGCGCCCCTCTGCCGACCCCTACCGGGAAGCCAACCCAACGGGGCTCGTAGGCGATATCATCCAGGTTGAGGTGCGCAACGGCTGCGGCGTCAGCGGTATCGCCGATGTGACCCGGAGCTTTCTGCGCGACGGCGGCTTCGACGTGGTGGAGGTCGGCAACTATAACCGCTTCGACGTAGGCACGTCGTACGTTGTAGACCGCGTGGGCGACCTGGAGGCCGCCAGAAAAGTGGCCAACGCACTCGGCATCTCTGAGACCCACGTGCGCCAAGAAATTCGGGCCGACTACTTCCTCGATGCCTCCATCGTGCTCGGCGCGGACTACGGGACGTTGGTGCCGTTCCGGGACACGTCTCCCTCTGCCCCATGAACTTGGGCTGGGATAGAACCTCAGCCCATCCCCATTGGTAACAGCTCTTTACCTGTTCGTCTTCGTTTCGCCCCTACCTATGGCCCAACCGTCGCTACACCCCGAACGCACGCCAGACAAGCACCGCAGCACTCCCACGCCCGTACAGGCGCTCGCCCGCCTTGCCGTTGACGCCGCGCTCGGCAAGAAAGCCAAGAACGTGACCGTGCTAGATATGCGCGAGGTGAGCGGGGTAGCCGACATCTTTGTGCTGTGCAACGGCGACACCGATATCCAGGTGCGTGCCATTGCTGAGGGCGTGCGGATGACCATCAAAGACGCGTGCGCCGAGCTGCCGTGGCACTCCGAGGGGCTCGACAGCCTCCAGTGGGTACTGCTCGACTATGTGGACCTCGTGGTGCACGTCTTCCAGCCAGAGAAGCGCGACTTCTACAGCCTGGAACGCCTCTGGGGCGACGCCAAGCGGGAGGACGTCCCCGACGAAGCCGCTGCCAGCGACGTAGCCCTACTGCGCGACGAGGGCACGTAAAACCGCCTCGCCCGGCGCCCTGGCCTGTTGCGTTCTTGTGGCTCCCTCGCCTACCAGCCAAGCCTGCATGCTCACTCCCCGAACCTTCGCGCTCACCGCCTGCACTCTGCTCATCGCCGTCAGCGGATGCCAAAGCAACCGCACCGTGGCGGATGTCGCCCCTGACGACCGCTTCGGGCATCGGTTTGAGGACGACGGTCCCGATGGCCGCAGCACCCTCAGCCTCAGCATCCCCGACTCTACCACCAAGTACTTCTACTACCCCGCCGTTGTGGACCAACTCCACATCCGGCATGCTCCTTTCGATGCCTCACGGCCGCTTGATGGGCAGGGCGTGACGGTAGAAGTCCTCATCAAGGGCGCTCTCCCTGACGGCTGCACGGAGCTGCATGACGTCACGCAGGAACGCATCGCGCAGTTGATCAACGTGACGCTACGTACTCGCAAGCCACAGGGCGGGTTGTGCACCACCGTGCTGCGTCCGTACCGCTTCTACCTGGATCTGGACGACCGCTTCGAGGAAGGGGCCTACACGCTCAAGGTGAACGACCAAACCGAGAGCTTCCGCATCCGCAAGCCCACTGACAGCGCCGACACCCAGTAGAACTCCGACGCGGGCATCTTCGTCCGCGGACATGGCATGAAGCTGTTGGGTCTACGCTCGTGCTGTTGGGCAAGGCAATGGGCGATCTACCAATCGAGGCCTGCCAACACATCCATCAGCTGCTGCGTGGAGAATGGCTTTGGCAAGTAGGCCGCTACGTCCAGCTTGCGTATGTCGGCCTGCATATCGCGTAGGACACCGCTCATGGCAATCACCAGCACATCGGGCTTGATACGGCGGATCACGCGCAGGGTCGAGGGGCCATCCATGTAAGGCATCATCATGTCTGTGATCACCAGCACGACCGATTGGCGGTGCTCGGCAAGCAGTGCGACGCCTTCGGTGCCGTCTTGGGCCGTTAACACGGTGAAGCCGCAGCCTTCCAGCACTTGGCGGAGCACGTTGCGGATGGACTCTTCGTCGTCGATGACGAGGATTGAGCGGGAGCGGCCTTCGATCTGCACCCGTGCCTTGCCAGGCTCGGTCTCTAACTTCCCGCCCTCTACGATGGGGAAATACACCTGAAAGGTGGTGCCGCTGCCCACTTGGCTCACCACTTCGATGAAGCCACGGTGGCTGCGCACAATGCTGTGCACCGTGGAAAGCCCGAGGCCCGTGCCCATCCCGAGTTGCTTTGTCGTAAAGAAGGGCTCAAAGATCCGGTCGAGGGTGCTGGCAGGGATGCCACTGCCTGTGTCTTGTACCGTGATGCGCAAAAACCTGCCGGGATTTACCTCGGGGTGTACATCGGCTTGGGCCGGGGTCACCTCGACGGCGCTTGACCGCACCGTGAGCCGCCCCCCTTCGTCCATCGCGTCACGCGCGTTCACACACAGGTTCATCAGCACCTGCTGCAGCTGCGTGGCGTCGGCCCGGATGAGGTACTCTTCGGCGTGGGTGTGGATGTAGATGCGTATGGCGCGTGGGAATGCTTGCCGCATCACGTTCTCGACCTCGCGGATGATGTGGCGGGGCTGCATGATGGCTTGCCGGCCCTGTGCGCCACGGGCAAACGTGAGCATCTGGCGCAAGATGTCGGCCCCGCGCTGCGCACTACGCTCGATGTTCTCGATGATCGAAGCCTGGCTGGTGGCATCGCGCGGCTGCCGCAACAACTCGGCCGACATGATGATGGGCATCAGCACATTGTTGAGGTCGTGCGCAACGCCACTGGCCAACGTGCCCAGGCTCTCCAGCCGTTGGGTGCGGTAGAGCTGTGTTTCCAGCGTCTTGCGGTCGGTGATCACGTCATCGACCATCACGATCAGCGGCGGATGGCCTTTTTGCCCCTCCAATAGCGTCCACCGGCTGTCCAGGATGACCTCCGTACCGCTGGCCGTCTCATGCCGCAGTTCACCACGCCAGTGCCCACGGCTACGCACGCTGGTGTGGGCATCGCGGTAGATGCTCGCTTGCTCCACTTGCGCCTCGGCATAGCTGACTCGCCCCGCCACACTGACGCCTTCCTGCTCAAAGAGCTCTTGGGCACGGCGGTTCCAGTACAGGAGCTCGCCTTGCAGCGAGCGCACTTGGATGGCGTCGAGCACTTCATTGAGGACGTGCGTGGCCAAGTTTGGCGCGAGCGTCCTGAGCGCGGATGAGGCAGGCATGCAGGTTGATAGTTACCCTTGTGGCCAGGAAAGCAGTGCGTGCGCACCGTTTTAACCTACAGTAAACCCCGAGTATCTCCAAATCGCGCAGCCTACCCGGGGAGCCCCACTGGATGGGTTGGCGTTAGCTAGGCTGCTCACAAGCTGGCTACACCTATGCGTCTCTCGCTGTTTATTCTCCTCGCGGGCGTGCTCGGCTGGGACGTGGTCCCCACTGCTGTCACAGATCGCGTTGCCGTGGTCGAATACTTCACCTCCGAAGGGTGCTCGGGCTGCCCACGTGCTGACCATCTCCTGGGGCGGCTTTTGGAGGAAGACCTGGGCGAAAACGTCATCTTCCTGAGCTTCCACGTTGACCACTTTGACACGCCGACGTGGCAAGACCCGTACAGCAATCCGCTTTTCTCGGCGCGGCAGCGCGGATACAGCCTCACGCTAGGCGAAGCCCTGTTTACCCCCCAGATGGTGGTGAACGGCACGGACTTGCGCATCGGCTCGCGCGAACACGAGGTGCGCGGCGCCATCGCAGCGGCGCTGGATCGCCCTGTCCCCTATCAGCCAGCGGTGCGCGTGCAGCGTACCGACGCCGGGGTGGCCGTGGTAGACTACAGCCTTTCCGAAGGCATCAGCAATGCTGTGGTCAACATCGCGCTGGTGGAAGCCACCCGCCCGCGCCAGTCGCCGCCCTATCAGTTGGACGGCCGCACGTTGGCGCATGAGAACGTGGTGCGGCGCTTCCAGACGGTGTGGGGCAAGCCGGGCCAGCACAAGTTCACCCTCGCCCTGCCCGATGATTTGAACGCCACAGCAGCCTCGGTAGTGGTATACCTCCAGGATGCGACCACGATGCAAGTGCTGGGGGCAACGGGGACGCCTCTGGGCTGAATGGCCGCTTGGTCAAGGAGACGAGCACGGACCCCCGACGTCCATCCCTTGTGCGCTCCCGTGACGGGATTCCCTCCAAACCCTACCGATGGCGCGTCAAGAGTCCGTGCGGTGCGTTATACACGCCTCCTTGGGGAAACGATCAGCCCCACCCCCCTGCTTTGCACCAAGAAATGGTGAAAGCACTGTAATCTAAATCCAGTATTACTAGTTGTTTACGATGTTTTCAGGATCCGCCCGGCCTAGCGTCCTGCATTCCGTGAACGGCGGGCTAGATGCGCTCGATCACCGCTGCAGCGCCCATGCCGCCACCGATGCACATGGTACAGATCCCGTACTGAACGTCGCGGCGGCGCATTTCGTGTAGCAGCGTGGCCGTTAACTTTGCGCCTGTGCAGCCCAGCGGATGGCCAAGGGCGATGGCTCCGCCGTTGACGTTCACCCGGTCGATGTCCAGCCCCGCCTCGCGGATCACGGCCAGCGCCTGCGCGGCGAAGGCCTCGTTGAGTTCGACGAGCCCGATGTCGGCGATGGAGAGGCCCGTCTGCCTGAGCACCTTGGCAATGGCGGGCACCGGGCCGATGCCCATAATCTCGGGCGGCACGCCGGCCACGGCAAACCCGATGACGCGGCCCAGCGGCTGTAGCGCCAACTCGTTCTTGACGCGCTCGCTCACGATCACCGCGGCGGCCCCGCCGTCGGACAGCGGCGAGGCGTTGCCTGCTGTCACGCTACCCCCCATGCGGAAGACCGGGCGCAATTTGCCCAGCGCGGCCATGCTCGTCCCGGGGCGCGGCAGCTCGTCGGTGTCGTACGTGACAGCTTCGGTGTGTACTTCGCCATCGTTGTAGCCCGTGCGGTCAAACGTGAGCGGCACGATCTCGTCCTGGAAGCGTCCGGCTTCGATAGCGGCCAGCGCGCGCCGGTGCGACTGCAACGCAAAGGCGTCTTGGTCCTCGCGGCTCACATCGTACTTGGTGGCCACGTTCTCCGCCGTATTGCCCATGCTGATGTACACGTCGGGATCCGCTTGGGCCAGGCCCATGTCGGGCTGGAAGAAGAAGCCGCTCATGGGCACCATGCTCATCGACTCGGCGCCGCCCGCCACGATCACGTCGGCGTGCCCAGCCATCACGGCTTGCGAGGCCATCACGATAGTCTGCAGGCCCGATGAGCAGAAGCGATTGACCGTGGCGCCGGGTCGATGAGCATGGTGCCCATGAGCGGCTTCT
>JBCCMF010000184.1:0-9535 GCA_039026435.1 Bacteroidota bacterium | reverse complement strand
TGCTGGCGTACAGATCACGCCTGCAACGCCTGCTTCTTTTTCCGTCAAGCAGGTTGATGTGCCCGCCGGGTCGCGCAGGTCATCGCCGTCATCGTTTGCCGCGTCACGGGTACCCAAGCCAGCAGGTAACGGTGCTTGGGAGCCGTTGTACCAAACGCCATCGGCGGCCGCGACAGACCGTCAGGAAGAGCGCGCCAGCATCCCCTCGGGCGCTACCAAACCCCACATCGACGATGTACCAGTGACCGATGGGGCACTGCTGTGGCAGCTGCACGACCGCTACATCCTCACGCAGATCCATTCTGGGCTGATGGTCATCGACCAGAACGCCGCGCACGAGCGCATCCTGTACGAGCGAGCGCTCCAGAGTATGGCCAACGGGTTTGGCCTCTCGCAGCAGCTTCTGTTTCCGCAAACCTTCGACTTTGGCCCCGCCGATTACGCGCTGGTGCGCGAGCTCTGGGCTGATCTGCAGGCGCTCGGCTTTGAGCTGGAGGAATTTGGTGGCCGCTCCGTTGTGGCGCGTGGCGTGCCCGTAGAAATACGGCCGGGCGACGAGCGTACCGTGCTGGAAGATCTGCTGGAGCAGTACAAAGCCTACAACGAGGCGGGGGGCACGCTTAAGGTGCGCGAGAACCTGGCGCGCAGCCTCGCGAGGAAGAGCGCGATACCTGTTGGGAAACGCCTTCAGGAAAAAGAGATGCGCTCCCTGGTGGATCAGCTGTTCCAGTGCAGCACCCCCGCCACGTGCCCCAATGGCCGACTGACGCTGTTTGAACTCTCACGCGATGAGCTCGACAAGCGCTTCGGGCGGTAACACCGCGGTCAAACAGGTTGCCGATGCGGTCAGGGCGGCCTTGCCAGCCTCGCTCGATCTGCGCCTGCGGCCAACCCTTGTGGTGGGGGTGAGTGGTGGGCTCGACTCGATGGTGCTCGCCCATGTGCTCGTGTCGCTCGGGGCGCGCGTGTGCGTAGTGCATGTAAACTACGGCCTGCGCGACGAGGCCCTTGCCGATCAGCAGTTGGTACAAACGTGGTGTGCAGCCAACGACTGCCCCTGCGATGTGCACCAGGCCGATCCCATGCAAGCAGGGCAGTCCCTCCAAGCCGTGGCCCGATCGCAGCGGTACGCCGCGTTCCTTGCGGCGGCCACGTCGCACGCTGCGCGCTGGGTGAGCGTTGGCCACCACGCCGACGATCAGGCCGAGACGGTGCTGCTGAGCGCGATGCGGAAGGCGGGGCCCGAGGGGCTGGCCGGCATGGCTCCGGTACGGCCGCTGACGCCGGATGGGCGGGTGCTGCTGTGGAGACCGTTATTGCAAAACACACGCCGTGAACTTCAACGTTATGCAAAGGCCGTGCGCCTCGCATGGCGCCAGGATGCTTCCAACGACGAACGCACCTACCGTCGCAATAGGCTTCGTCACGACGTCCTGCCGGCACTGGAGCACATCCAGACGGGGAGCGCTCGGAATATTGCGGCCTCGGCTCGCCTCCTGCGCGCGTACGTAGACGAACACATCAAACCGCAGCTCCATGCGCTTTGGCAGCGTGTGCTGCTGAAGAATGACGGCATCTGGATACCGGATGACCTGTTTGCTGAACTACCTGACGTGTGGCGGGGACGGCTCGTGCTCGAAGCGCTCAGGCGTGGACTCGATGGCTGCCCCGGACGCCAATCCCAAGTCGAGGCCGTACTAAGCCTACGCCAACGGCAGGTGGGGCGGCGGGTCCAGTTTCCCGGCGGCACCGTGTGGCGTTGCAGGAAGGGGCTTTTCGTGGAGCGCGCCTCGTATGCGCCTACGCCCGTGCCGCCGACGGTACTGCAACGCGAAGGACGTATGGTGCACGACGGCTACGTGCTAACGTGGTGCCGTGTGCCCGCCGCTGAGGCAGAGCTCGGCAAGGTGCATACTCAATATCTCGATGCAGAGCGTGCTGGTGACGCACTGCACCTCCGCGCATGGCAGACTGGCGACACCATCCGACCACTGGGCATGGCAGGTACAAAACTCGTCAGCGATGTCTTGACCGACGCGCGGCTGCCGCCTCACAAGAAGCCCTATGTGCCCGTAGTATGCGACGCACAGGGCAGCGTTTTGGCCGTGCTGGGCGTGTGCACTGCCGAGCCTGCGCGTATAACGGCTGCAACGCATTGGGCGTGGCAGCTTACGTATATGCGACAATCTGAGGAATCGGGCGAAATTTCTTAGCCTACGGGCTGTATCTGCTGCGCAGAATGCAGTAGGTTCGGGAAGATTTTCCACAGCGCACCCTCACCATGACGCCGCCAAAACCGACCATTCAGTGCCAAGGCGAACCCTTTCGTCTATACCTCTCCCGTGAGGCCATCTCGAAACGTATCGACGAACTCGGCGCGGCCATCGATCGCGACTACACAGGCAAGCGGCCCATCCTCATCGGCGTGCTCAACGGCGCCTACATCTTCCTATCCGACCTGATGCGATCTATCTCTATCGAGTGCGAGGTGGATTTTATGAAGCTGTCGTCCTACGGGGCGGCGAAGATTTCGAGCGGTGTCGTGGAGGAGCTCAAGTCTACCGATGCGACCTTGAAAGACCGCCACGTGATCGTGGTGGAAGACATCGTGGATACAGGACTTTCGATGCAGTACATCCTGGAAAAGCTGCGCGCGTCAGCGCCCGCGTCGATTCAGGTTGCCACGTTGCTTCACAAGAAAGCCGCCACACGCGTGGACCTCGACCTCAAATACGTCGGCTTCGAGATCGACAACTTGTTCGTGCTCGGCTACGGGCTGGACTACGGCCAGCTAGGCCGCAACCTGCCGGATATCTACATCGCCGATACCTGAGTGTGCTCCTCAAGCGCAGCAAAGACTTGCTTCGCTGTCAGGATGGTCGCAAACTCACGATGGAGGTTCACGAGGGAAACGGCGTGCACGTCTTCGGCCGTAAAATAACGCCCGGTGTGATCGGTGCGCTCAAACGTCGCGGTTGCATCGGAGACGACGTACGTGGCGAAGCCGAGGTCACTGGCCATACGGACCGAAGAGGACACGCAGTGGTCGGTGGTCAGGCCCATCACGACCACGCTTGTGATGCCCGAGGCGTGTAGGAAGGCCGCCAAGTCGGTGTCAATGAACGCGCTGTTGGCGTGCTTGACGTACAGGGGCTCGCCGTCCTGCGGTTCGACTTCGGGCTTGAGCGCGAAGCCAGGCTGATCAGGGCGAAGCGGCGAATCGTCTCGCGTGGATGCGTGCTGCACGTGTACGATCACGCCCCGGTGCGCCCGCCAGGCGGCAAGCAGGTCGGCCATGCGATGCTCCGCATGGGGATTATTGCGCTGGCCATGCTTGGGATGGTCGATGCCTTCTTGGACATCGATAACGAGGAGCGCTGTGGTACGCACGTTCATACGCGAGCCGGGGATCAATGAAAAGCCGCCACGCTGGCAGTCCAACGTGGCGGCTCAAGGTACGACGATTGGAAACGCCGGGCTGCTCTCAGTCGGTGAGCGGTGCTTCCACCATCAGCGGCGCGCCGTTGAGTTTGGGGGCCGCGTCCTCATCGTCTTTAGGCACCGTGAAGAACGCCACGGGGTCGCGCAGGGGCGCCTCGTGCAACACATGGTCGATCACGTCTTCCATCCGCTTCGCGTACACCACGCTGAGGCCTTTCAGCGCAGCGGCGTCGATCTCTGCTATGTCTTTCTCGTTCTTGGCGGGCAGAATCACCTTCGAGATGCCAGCCCGCTTGGCCGCCAACACCTTCTCCTTGATTCCACCGACGGGAAGCACCATGCCGCGCAGCGTAATCTCGCCCGTCATGGCAACGGTATGTCTGATGCAGCGCTGCGTATAGATCGAGACCAGTGCCGAAAGCATGGCTACGCCCGCCGACGGACCGTCCTTGGGGATGGCACCCGCTGGCACATGGACGTGGACGTCCCACTTGCGCAGGGCATCTGCCGGGATGTCGAAGTCGTCGTCGTGAGCCTTGACGTAGGAGAAGGCCGCCTGCGCGGATTCCTTCATGACATCGCCCAGTTGGCCCGTGAGCACCATGCGTCCGCTCCCGCGCGACACCGACGCCTCGATGAAGAGGATGTCGCCGCCCACGGGCGTCCAGGCAAGGCCTGTGGCCACCCCTGGCACCTCGGTACGTTCGGCGACTTCGGCAAAGAACTGGCGCGCACCGAGGTAGCCTACCACTTCGCCTTTCTTAACCTTCTCACCGTCGCTCTCCTCCATCGCTACCTTCTTAGCCACGCCACGCGCAACCGAGCCAACGGTGCGCTCCAGCTGCCGCACACCCGACTCCCGCGTGTAGCCGTCAATCAGCTCCTTGAGGGCACCATCGGTGATGGCAAACTGGCCGTCGTTCAGCCCGTTCGCCGTGCGCTGGCGCGGCACCAGGTACTTCTTGGCAATCTGCAGCTTCTCCTCCTGCGTGTATCCCGTGATCTGGATGAGCTCCATGCGGTCGCGCAGCGGCGCCGGGATGCGCTCCAGGTAGTTGGCGGTGGCAATGAAGAGCACCTTCGACAGGTCGTATTCGACCTCCAGGTAGTGGTCGCTGAAGCTGTCGTTCTGCTCGGGGTCGAGCACTTCGAGCAGCGCGCTCGATGGGTCGCCACGGAAGTCGGAGCCCAGCTTATCGACCTCGTCGAGCATGAAGACGGGGTTCGACGTTCCCGCTTTCTTGAGGCTCTGCACGATGCGGCCCGGCAGCGCGCCGACGTACGTGCGGCGGTGGCCGCGAATCTCGGCCTCGTCGCGCACGCCGCCCAGGCTGATGCGCACAAACTCACGCCCCAGCGCTCGCGCAATGCTTTTGCCGAGGCTCGTTTTGCCCACGCCGGGCGGGCCGTGCAGGCACACGATGGGCGCCTTCATGTCGCCCTTGAGCTTCAGCACCGCTAGGTACTCTAGGATGCGCTTCTTGGCCTTCTCCAACCCGTAGTGGTCCTCGTCGAGCACCTTCTCCGCGTGCTTGATGTCGAGGCGATCCTCCGAGTAGTGATGCCACGGCAGGTCCATCATCCAGTCCACGTAGTTCCGCGTGACGGCATAGTCAGGCGAGGCGGGGTTCGTCCGGCCCAGCTTCTTGAGCTCCTTGTCCACCGTTTTGACGACCTCCTCGGGCATCGTCTCGCGCTTCTCATCAAAGCGCTGCCGGAGTTCGTCGGTGTCGCTGCCTGAGCCTTCTTCGCCCAGCTCCTCTTGGATGGCCTTCATCTGCTGGCGCAGCAGGTACTCGCGCTGCTGCTTATCGACGTCCGTCTTGACGCGCGTCCGAATCTCTTCGGAGAGCTGCAGCACTTGGATCTCGCGGTCGAGGTGCTCCATGACCTTGTCGGCGCGGTCGAGCAGCGGGACGATCTCCAGCAGCTCTTCCTTGTCCGCCACCTCAATCTGGAGATTGGAAGCGATGAAGTGGATCAGGAACGCCGGGGAGTCGATGTTTTGGATCGCGTAGGCCGCCTCGCTGGGCAGATTGGGCGACATATGCACAATCTGGATCGCCAGCTCCTTGATCGATCGGATGCGTGCCTGCAGCTCCACCGATTCCTCGTCGTAGCTCTCATCGACAGGCAGCACGCGGGCTCTCAGGTAGGGGTCGGACTGAACATACTCCTCTACCTCGAAGCGGCGCTTGCCCTGGATGACGATCGACTTGGTACCATCGGGCATTTTGATGAGCTTGAGGATGGAAGCCACGGTGCCGAACTGGTAGAGGTCGTCGGGCGTCGGGTCCTCGGTCTCCTGCTCGCGCTGGGCCACCACGCCGATGAGGCGCTCGCCCTTGAAGGCGTCTTTCACCAGCTTGAGCGAGGCGTCGCGGCCCACGGTGATGGGAAGCACCACGCCGGGGAAGAGGACGGTGTTGCGCAACGTGAGAATCGAAAGCACGTCGGGTACGTCCGATTGGCTCATCTCGCGCTCCTCGTCAGGGGTGGGTAGCGGGATACTCTGCTCGAATTCGTCGTCGGAAAAGAGGTAGGGTGTGTGCATGCAGAAAGTGTATAGACGCGCTGTGCGAGGGGCGCGTGTGTCGTTCGATAGCTTGGTGTTGTACTCGCCCACAGATGCGGAATGATCCGCTCCGGGCGTCTTCGGATGCTGGCGAATCGACAAAGACTAGACCAAATGCCCAGTCTGACATTATGGCACGGGCGTTACACCGCCTTCAACTCTTGGATGACTGCTTCCAGCCCCTCCAACTTGAACGGCTTGCTCAGGTGGGCATCGACCACGCGATGCGCATTGGGCACTTCGGTGTCGCCTGTGAGCAGCACGATGGGGAGGTGGGGGTAGTGGGTGCGGATTTGCCGTGCCAGCTCGGTGCCGCTCATCTCAGGCATGGCGTGGTCGGTGAAGACCAGGTCGTACGTGTTGCTGGCCAAGAGGTCGAGCGCTTCGGCGCCGGAGGCGGCTTGCATGATGGTGTGTCCGCGTAACCCCAGCAGCTTCGCGAGCACGGCACGAACCATCGTCTCGTCGTCTACCACGAGGATGTCGAAGGTGCGTGCCTTCTCTGTGACTTCGTCGGCATCGGTGGCAACGAGCGGTACCTCCGAAGGGGGGAAGATGAGGTGGAAGCGCGTGCCACGGCCTGGCGTGCTGTCCACCGTGATCTGTCCGTCGTGCTCTTGGATGATACCATAGCTGACGGCGAGGCCCATGCCCGTGCCCCGGTCGCCTTTCGTCGTGAAGAGGGGCTCGAAGATGCGCTCCTTCACATCATCGGTCATGCCTACGCCGGTGTCGGACAGCGTGACCTCGATGCCTACTTCGGGGCGGTAGTCGCACAACATGGCGATGGTGCCGCCCTCGGGCATGGCTTGCACGGCGTTGAGGATGAAGTTGATGAACACCTCGCGCAGTTCGGGGGCCGAGCCAAGAATGGGGGGGACGGGCCGTAGCGTCTGTTCTACGTGGATCGAGATGCCTTGCCTGCGCGGCTCGTTGTACCAGTACGGCCGTGTGAGCGAGACGCTGTCCTCCAAGATCGTTGGCAGGTCGATGGGCTCGAAGTGTGACAGTTTTTCCTGACGGATGTACTTCTGGATCCGCTGTACCAGAGCCGCCCCGTCCAGTGCGGCTTGCTCGATGGTGGCTAGGTGATCGCTGGGGTCACCCGCCTGAAACTGATCGTACGTCCGCAACAGCTCGGTGTAGCCTAGGATACCGCTGAGGAGGTTGTTGAAGTCGTGAGCGATGCCCATTGTCATGCTGCCCAGCGTCTCCATCCGATGGCGGTGTGTCTGGTTGGAAGTCCAGCTGGCGGGCTCCGCCAAGACCTCGCCCGTGATGGTCACGGCGACCACGGTGTGCTCCAGCTGTACGGGTAGGATGTGGAGGAGCACGTACAGCGGCTGGTCGCGACTGGGCTGAGCCACGGGGGTCAGGTGGCCACTCGTGAGCTTCCCTTCGGTGGCGCTAGCGATCAGTGCCCTGACCTCGGCGGCATCACGCTCGGCGAGCCGCGCCCACGAGTCGGCGGCGGTGCCGAAGAACGTCTTCCACGCGGGATTGCGGAAGGTGAGCTGCCCAGCCGGGCTGGCCGTGGCCACGAGGAGCTCGGCGTCGAGCATGGCGGCAGAGATAGCGTTGGAGGCCATGCGGCAGCCGTGTTGGCAGAAGGGACGAACGTAGTATAAAGAAAAACCTGCCAGGGATCATCTCTAGCCAAGGGCGGTGGGGAAGGCATCGCCTCACATCATTAGCACAACTCCTATGTGGCACGACTCTGTTCTCGGCACCATCGGCAACACCCCACTGGTTCGGCTCAACCGTTTGGCCTTGGGCCTCCCCTGTACCGTTTTGGCCAAGGTCGAGTTTTTCAACCCCGGTGGCTCGGTCAAAGACCGCATCGCGCAGAGCATGATTGAAGCCGCCGAGGCCGAGGGACAGCTCAAGCCGGGCGGGACGATCATCGAGGGGACCAGTGGCAACACGGGCGCAGGCTTGGCGCTGGTGGCCATCGCCAAAGGCTACCGCTGCATCTTCACCACGACCGACAAGCAGAGCCAGGAGAAGGTGGACGTGCTGCGTGCCCTTGGCGCCGAGGTCATCGTGTGTCCTAACGCAGTCGAGCCCACCGATCCACGCTCGTACTACTCGGTGGCGCGGCGGCTGGCCGAGGAAATCCCCAACTCGGTCTACCTCAACCAGTACGACAACCCGTCCAACGCCGAGGCACACTTCAAGACCACGGGCCCGGAGCTGTGGGCACAGACCGAGGGGCGCATCACGCACTACATCGCGGGCGCGGGGACGGGCGGCACCATCTCGGGCACGGGGCGCTACCTCAAAACGCAACAGCCCAACCTCACCATCGTCGGCGTGGACCCCTACGGGTCCGTCTACTACAAGTATTTTCACTCCAACGGCGAGTTCGACCACGACGAGATCTACCCCTACCTGACCGAGGGCGTGGGCGAGGACATCATCGCACAGAACATGAACTTCGACATCCTGGACGATTACGTGCGGGTGACGGACAAGGAGGCGATGCAGATGACGCGCAGGCTGGCTCGCGAAGAAGGGCTGTTCGTGGGTCAGTCGTGTGGGATGGCGGTGGCTGGCGGGCTGCAGTGGCTGCATACGCACAAAGCTGAGCTCACCGCAGACGATGTCGTCGTGATCGTATTGCCTGACTCGGGCTTCCGCTACCTGTCAAAGACGTATAACGATACCTGGATGCGCGACCACGGCTTCCTGGAGCGTCGCACCGACATGACCGCGGCGCAGATCCTAGCGCAACGCCGCAATGGCACCATCGTCGTCGGCGTTAGTCCCGGCGACACGGTTGAGCATGCCATCCATGTGATGGCTGAGCACGAGATCTCGCAGATGCCGGTCCTGGACGATGGGCATGTGGTGGGCAGCTTGAACGAGAATGGGCTGCTCAACCGGCTGATCGAGAATCCCACGGTGCGGGAACAGGCCGTAGATGTTGTCATGGGCGAACCCCTGGCTATCGTGCCGCGCGGCCTCCACCTCGACATGCTGACGGCGTACCTCGACGAAGGGCCTGGAGCGGTGCTCGTGGAGGCCGAGGGCGGGGATGGGTTTGCCATCCTCACCCGCAGTGACCTGATCCGTGCGCTGGCAAAGGCCGGACGCTCGCGCAATTAACCCCCCCGATTTGCATGCTAGTGCCGCCTGTGCGGGCTGGACGAACCTAACCCAACGATATCATGGACGAACAGAACGAAAATCAACTCAACATCGAGCTTTCAGCAGATATCGCTGAGGGGGTATACGCCAACCTGGTGATGATTGCCCATTCGCCCGAGGAGTTCATCTTGGACTTTATCCGAGTGATGCCCGGTCTACCCAAGGCGCACGTCAAGAGCCGGATCATCGTCACCCCGCAGCATGCCAAGCGCATCTTGCAAGCGCTGGCCGACAACGTGAACAAGTACGAGCGCTCGTTCGGCGAGATCAGCCAGCGTGTTCAACCGGGCCAGGCCATCCAGTTTGGCGGCGTGGGGGGAGAGGCGTAGCGGCGCGATCCTGCACCGACGTGATAGGCAGGCTGTAGAC
>JBCCMF010000183.1:0-9569 GCA_039026435.1 Bacteroidota bacterium | reverse complement strand
TTGCCGAGGTCGTAGGTGAGGTTGGGGAGCGAGCGCAGGGTCTGGCGCCAGTACCAGCGCCGCGCTTCGGTGCGCCCGGAGCGGTGCAGGATGTCGTCGAACTCCTCGTGGAGGTCGCCGAGGAGGAGGTCGAGGTCGCCGCGGGGGCGGAAGTGGCTCAGCAGCCAGGTGGCAAGGCGTGGCGGGCGGGACGAGTAGGGCATGACGCAGGTTGTTGGAGCTGCTACTCGTGGCGGAGGGCGTCGGCGGGGTTGAGCTGCGTGGCACGCCAGACCTGCGCGCCTACGGCAAGCATCACCAACCCCCCGACCGTCAGCAGTGTGCCCGCGAAGAGCCACGGGCTGAGCTCGACGTGGTAAGCGAAGCGCTGGAGCCACTGCTGCGCCGCCCAGAGCGCCAGCGGCAGCGCTACCACCGAGCCCACGAGCAGCAGCACCGAATACCGCCGCGAAAGCAGGCTGAGCAGTCCCAGCGAACTGGCGCCCATCACCTTGCGGATGCCGATCTCTTTAGTGCGCTGCGCCGTGCTGAAGGCCGCCAGACCCACCACGCCCATGCAGGCGATGAGCAAGGCCAGTCCGCCAAACAGGCTGAAGAGGCGCATCAGCCGTTGGTCGGCTTGATATTGGCCCGTGATGTCATCGTATACGAAGGTATAGCTGAGTGGGCGCTCAGGCACGAAGGAGGCCCACACGGCCTCTAAGTGGGCCAAGCCTGCATCTACTTGACTGGGTAGTAGCCGCACGAGTATACCAGGTGCTCGGTTATCCTCGGGCAGAGTGAAGAAAGCTGCTTGCACAGGTGCATGGAACGAGGCGTTGTGCACGTCTTCCAACACGCCGATGATCGTGCGCTCTCCATGCATTCCTGTGTCAAAGGATTGGCCAAGCGGATCGCCCTCAAGCTGGAGGGTAAGAAGTGACTTTGCGGTCACCACAACGGCCTCAGTCGAGTCTGTCGGTCGATTGAAGTCGAACCAACGCCCGGCTAGAAGACGCGGGCGCATCACCTCGGCATACTCATGTCCTACAGAGAACCCGATGAGTTCTGCGGCGTCGGGCGTCTTTTGGTTGACTCTCAGAGTGAGGCTTTCCTTGGATACGCCAAGCGGTGCTCCTTGAGCGATGGCCTGGATCGCAGGAGAGGCGCGTACCTGCTCAGCGAATGTGGGAAATCGCTCACCGAGAGCGCGAGATTCGATCTGCACGACATGCTGCGGATTGAACCCAAGGTCACGACTGTTGATGTAGTCAAGCTGTGCCCGGATGAGCCATACGCCAGTGACCAAGACGAAGGCTACCACAAACTGAAAGACCATGAGCATCGGGTTCAGCATCCGGCGCTGTGTGAGCACGGCGCGTTTCTGGAAGACCGACGAAGGCCGGAAGCTGGAGAGGTAGAACGCCGGATAGCTGCCCGCCCCCAAAGCAACGAGAGCGCCCACCGCCAGCGTGATGCCTAACACCACGAGCGAGTCCACCCCGAAGGCGAGCGAGAGCTGCGCATCGGTCATCTGGTTGATCCACGGCGCGCTCGCGTAAATCAGGCTCACGGCCAGAGCCAATGCGAGGCCTACCACCAGCATAGACTCGCTCAAGAACTGCTGGACGAGCTGCCCACGGCGCGCTCCGATAGCCTTGCGCACGCCCACCACTCGCCTCCGCTCCGTACCGCGTGCCGTGGCCAGGTTGATGTAGTTGGTGCATGCCATTGCCAAGATCAGCAGCCCGACTGCGCCGAACAGGTAGAGATGACGCACGTCGCTCTGCGGGCCGATGTAGTCCGAAAAGTCTGCGCTGTGCAGATGGACGCGCGTCAACGGCTGCGTGTACACCGTGGCGAGGCTGTCCTGCATCCACGTGGGTTTCTCCGCAGCCGTTTCGAAGGCGGTGACCTGACGCTGGAGGGCGTCTGCCGTTGTTCCTGGTGCAGCTTTGATGTACATGGCGCGATCCTTGGCCATCCACATCACATCCATGCTCCGCGCCGACCACTCGCCGTCCGAGAGAGATAGAACGGCGTCGAAGTCGAGGTGGCTCACCACGGGGGGATTAGCAAGTACGCCCACCACCTCATAATCCGCCTTCCCGTCAACACGAACGATCTTGCCCACCGCCTCCGCTGCGCCGAAGAGTCGCTCGGCGAAGCGCTCGGTGACCACCAGTTGGTTTGGTGCTGTCAGCGCCTCAGCCACGTTGCCCCGAAGCATCTGGAAGCCGCTAAAGACATCGAGAAAACTAGAGTCTGTGCGCAGTTGAGGGGCGAAAAAGCGCTCGCCGTCATACTCGAATAATCCCTTCGCCGTCACCTTCACCTCGGTCACATGCTCGGCAGCAGGAATCTGCGTCTCAAGCGCATGGGCTAGGCCTAGCGGAAGCTGCGGGCTCTTCGGTCCTTTGCCATCGTCGAGATACACGCGGTAGATGCGGTCGGCGTCGGGGTGGAAGCGGTCGTAGGCGAGTTTTTGCGCCACGAACAACCCGATCAGCAGGCATGCGGCCAAGCCCACCGCTAGGCCCAAAATGTTGATGGCGCTGTAGCCGAGATGCCGCTTGAGGTGGCGCAGGGCGATGATCAGGTAGGTCTTGAACATGCGAAGATTCCAGTTGCCGAGGTCGTAGGTGAGGTTGGGGAGCGAGCGCAGGGTCTGGCGCCAGTACCAGCGTCGTGCTTCGGTGCGTCCGCTGCGCTCCAGGATGTCGGCGTATTCTTCTTCGAGGTCGCCGAGGAGGAGGTCGAGGTCGCCGCGGGGGCGGAAGTGGCTCAGCAGCCAGGTGGCCAGGCGAGGAGGGCGCGTCATGGCGAGCGTGGATATTAGTATCCGATATGAGAAGTAATGGCAAGAACGTAATGTCAATCATTCAAATATCCAAGTCGGAAACAAATAAAAATCCCGACCATGTTGTCATAACTCCGGTGGTCAACGCGTTACAAACGGGCAAATCCCGCTGCCATGCTTCCGGTTTGCGGGATCCGATGCCAGCCGGACCTGTAAAGACTCTGTTAACACCCACCAAGCGGTAGCGCGCCGCACTTTCTCCTACCGACTCTCGAAGACCCGATGCAAATCAGAAAGATATACCTCGTCCCCGCCGTACTCATCCTGGCGGTGGGGGTGATCCTTGGCATGCAGATCGACCTGGCCAACTCCAGCGACGACGTGCGCCAGAACGGCATGAAGATCCAGGAGGCCTTCTACCTCATCAGCAAGCAGTACGTGGATGATGTGGACACGGGCCGGGTGGCCGAGTACAGCATCGAGGGCATGCTCAAGCAACTCGACCCGCACTCGATCTACATCGACGCCGAGGACATGAAGGAGGTGCAGGACGAGTACCGCGGCGAGTTCGGCGGCATCGGCATCTGGTTCCAGATCATGAACGACACGGCCCGCGTCGTCTCTACCATCTCGGGCGGACCCAGCGAAGAGGCGGGCGTGCTCGCAGGCGACCGCATCATCTCTGTGGATGGCACCGAGGTCGTGGGCGAGACCAACCTGCAGAAATACCTCAAAGGCCCCGTGGGCACCGATGTGCTCGTGACGATGCAGCGCCTGGGCGAAGACGAACCCATCGACATCAGCATCCGCCGCGACAAGATCCGCCTCGTCAGCATCGACAGCGCGTACATGCTCGATGACGAGACGGGCTACATCCACATCGAACGCTTCTCCGCCAAGACGCACGAGGAGTTCGTCGAGGCCGTGCAACGCCTCCGCGCCGACGGCATGGAGCAGCTGATGATCGACCTGCGCAACAATGGCGGCGGCGTCATGCAGTCGGCCCTGGCGATGGTCAACGAGATGGTGGATGGCGGCAAGGTGATCGTGTCCACGCGCAGCCGCATCGCCGAGTACAACGACCGCGTGGTCTCGAACGAGCGCGGCATGCTCAAGAACATGCCCGTCATCGTGATGGTGAACGGCTCGTCGGCCTCGGCCAGCGAGATCGTGTCGGGCGCGCTGCAAGACCACGACCGCGCGCTCATCGTGGGGCGCCGCACGTTTGGCAAGGGGCTCGTGCAGAAGCCGTTCTCGCTCAGCGACGGTAGCGTGCTCCAGATGACCATCTCGCGCTACTACACGCCCTCGGGCCGCCTCATCCAGACGCCGTACGAAGACGGCGACAAGGAGGACTACTACAAGGAGAAGTTCGAGTCGCTGCAGAGCACGTACTTCAGCCTGGATGAGTACAAGGAGAGCATCCCCGACTCGCTCCAGTACGAGACCTCGCACGGCCGCACCGTCTACGGCGGCGGTGGCATCCTGCCCGACTTCTTCCTGCCGCTCGACACGACCGTGGCGCCCGTCATGCGCGCGCTAAACCGCCGTGCGACCTACATCCGCTACGTCCGCGAGTTCTTCGACAAAGACGAGCAAGGCTTGCGCGACCGCTGGGGCGACCGCAAAGACGACTTCGCCACCGCCTACGCCATCAGCGACGACATGTGGAACGGCTTCTGGGCGTACGCGGCCGAGGAAGATGAAATCACCGTCACCACCGACGACGCGATGGTCAACGCCGAAGAAAACATCTTCCCAATGGCGCAGGTCACCGAGAACCGGGCCCTCATCGAGACCTACCTAACCGCCTACATGGCGGGCCGTCTCTACGGCCAGGAAGCCTCCATCCCCATCTTCAACAGCGTGGATGACGAGCTAGAGTCGGCCCAGCGGTTCTGGGACGAAGCGCGCGACCTCGCCGAGACCTACCACATGGCAGGCAACTACTAGCGCCTGCTTCTTGTCAATTCTCAAGCCCCTGTGTCACGCCGACGCAGGGGCTTTTTTTTGTCCCTGAATCCAATTACTGATACCAGCTCTGGCAATTTAAAGTGCACCACACCGTCTAATCTTGTCATCCCGAGCGGAGCCGAGGGATCTCCCACTTTGAAGTTGTGCAAAACGAGATCGGGGGAGATCCCTCGGCTCCGGCCTGTGGCCTCTGCTCGGGATGACAACCTTGATCGCACAATCATCTCCCAGAACTGATGTAAGGGCATCAGTTGGCATAATACTAAAAGTATAGTATTATGATTTTAGAATGTTGATCAATCAATCGTGTTCAGGTTGCGCTGACACAAAACCACACGGACTCAGGGAGCTATGCCAACGACGATTCTGACGGCTTTGTCTATGCTGATCATGCTGCTGATGCATGGGGAGACATCCCAAAGCGCAAACGCGAACTACCAGCTTACCGAGGAGTGGACGCTCGGTGGCGAGCAGGGCGACTGCTTCGGCGTGCCACTCGACAAGGTCCGCGACGTGGCACAAGCCGCCGACGGTACGATCTACGTCAGCGATGGCGGCAACAGCCGGGTCCTGCATGTGTCAGCCGATGGCGCCTGCCTCAGCCAGATCGGGAGCGCCGGGGAGGGGCCGGGCGAGTTTGTGGCCGTAGGCGCTCTGGCCGTCTACGAAGGAAAGCTCTATGCGCTAGACACGGGGCTGCGCCGCATCTCGGTCTTTGGCCCCGACCACGCGTTTGAGCGCCACATCAAGGTGAAGCATCGCGTAGCCGAGTTCGTGCCGACCCAAGAGGGCATCTGGGCGACGACGTACGATCTAAGAGGCAAGACGTCGCTGGTCAGGCAGTACAGCGTTGACGGAGACGTGTTGGGCGCCTGGGGCCAGCCGCTGGAAAGCACGCAGGCCGTCGAGCAAACGGGCACGCCGGGAAGAATCGCGGTCGATGGAGGGCGCCTGCTGTATGCCTTTGCGTACCCGTACCGCATCGAGGTCTTTGATCGGCAGGGCGAGAAGCAGTCGCATGTGGCCATCGAAGACGCCGCGTTCCAAGCGCCCACGCAAGCGCAGGCATCGGGCGGCGTCATCATGGGCGGGACGCTGGAGACCTCGGTGGGGAAGATAACGACCGCAGGCCCCGGCCATCTGCTGGTCCAGGTACGAGGTACGTCGTGGAATCGGTTGGACGTCTTGGACGCCTCGCTGGCCGTCAGGGCATCCATTGATCTTCCTGAGGGACACCGGCTGACCAGAGCGGGCTCTGAGCGTGTGCTCTACACAACGGTTTCTGGAGGAGATGAGTTTGCGTCGGTCACCAAATGGCGCGTGACGCGCACCCCGTAGCAAATCTGTGATCAGTATGACACCCTTCAGCAACTGCAAGGGCCGTTGTCCGCTGCATAACACGCGTATCAATCCAAAGAACAGCGTATGCGAAAACCACTCAATCCTCTCGGCCAGACCGAGATGGAAGTGCTCAACGAGGTGTGGGACCTGAAAGAAGCCACCGTGGCCGAGGTCCAAGCCCGCATCCAAGCGCGCCGCAAAGTAGCGTATACCACGGTGATGACGGTGCTCAAGAACCTGTGCGAGAAGGGCTACCTGACGTATCGCAAGGAGGGCGTCACCTACGTGTACTCGGCGGCCCGCGAGGCTAACACCGTGAAGTCGGATCTGGTGGAGGGTTTGCTGGACCGTGCCTTCGGCGGCGCGCCGCTCGACCTCGTGCAGGCCCTCGTGCGCCGCCGTCCCATGACTGAGGCGGAGCGCCAGCAACTGCGCGCCGTGCTCGATGCGTTAGACACTGACGAACGAGGTGCCGACGATGCCGATTGATCCCAATCTCATCTGGATGCCACTTGTGCTGTGGAGCCTCGCCGCGGCGCTTGGCGCATGGAGCATCGACCGCTTCCGGCACCGCCTCCATCCCCATACGCAGCACCGCTTCGCGTGGACGCTCCTGCTCGCCTTGCCGCTGATGATCGGTGTGGCGATGGTGCTGCATGTTGTGCCGCTTGCGCACCCGCTGCGGCTGAGCATTGCCGTGATCCCGATGGGGTTGCCGATCTATCCAGGACAGCCGCTGGTCCGCGACATCGGCGAAGCCATTGGGGCGGTAGGGCTGACGTGGCGCAACGTGGGCCAACTGGCCACGATGGCCATCTGGTTATCGATGGCTGCGGGTGCGGCGCTCACCGGGTGGCGATGGCTCCGGCTACAGCGCTGGCGCCGCACATTGCGCCCCGCCGAGCCCGAACATCTCAACCCCGAGGTCCCAGCCTGGGAGCGCGCCGCCCACTTGCCCAAGCCTGTCACCTACGTCATCTCCGACGAGGCAACCACGCCCATGACCTTCGGCTGGCGGCGGCCCGTCGTGGTGGTGCCCAGCGTGCTCATCGACGACGCCAAGACGCTGCGGGCAGCGCTGACGCACGAGTACACCCACATCTGGCGGGGCGATTACGCCAGTGGGCTCGTGCAGCAGGCCGTCCGCTCCGCTTTCGTCTGGCATCCCGTCGTGCGTACAATCAGCGATCAGATCGACCGGAGCCGAGAGATCCTGTGCGATGCCGAGGTGCTGCAATCGCCCGACCTTGCTGCCCAAGACTACGCCGCGCTGGTCTGCCAGCTTGCCGTCGGCACACCGCGTGCCATGCCTGTCGTGTGTATGGCGCAGGCGCGTTCCTCGGCCCTTCTCACACAGCGGATTCATGCCATGAAGCAGCACATTCTGCCTGTCTCACGCGCCACCGTGCGCCGCTCCGCGCTCGTCGCCGTGATCGCCGTTTCCATGCTCACGGGAGCAGCGGCCATTGCATCGGGAGCAGCAGCACAGACGCAGCCGACCTACACAACCGTCGCTCAAGACGTGGAGAACATCATGGTCTTTCATGAGGAGATCGATAAGCTCCTGCGACTCTTCGCTGAACAGACCTTGACCGTCCAGACGTACGACTTACTCGGCATGCGTGTCGGCGAGCCACAAACGATCACGCTGCAGCCAGGCATCTATCAGATCCAGTTCGAAGAGCCCGAAGAAGACAAGGGCGATCAGCAGATATTCATGATCTCATGGGAGAAGGGGGCCGTCAAGACCTACAACGGCTTCAACCATGCTAAACCATCGCGCACATTCCTCAGGTCCGCCAAGGCCGTGCCCTCCTTGCAGCGCGTGGAGGTGAATGTAGACGTTGTCGTTCTAGATCAGGACTGAGCGCGTTCGGCCTCATAGACTAAGCAAGACGCTGCTTCTTTGGAGGCGGCGTCTTTGCTTTGGGGCGGATCGCAACTCGGGCGTCGTCGTTCATCTACCTGCCCAATAGATCCTTGCCTTGCCGCCTACATGAAGCTCACCGATTGCCAGACCGAGGCACTCAAGGACATCAAAACGGGGCTGCTGAAGGACAAGCTGCCGATGATGAAGCTGACGGGCTTTGCGGGGACGGGGAAGACGACGCTGTTGGCCAAGATCGCGGATCAGCTCAAGGGACCGGTCTACGCCTGCGCGCCCACGCACAAGGCGGCACAGGTGCTCGGGCAGAAGCTGAAGCGTCCCGCCGTCACCATCCACAGCCTGCTCGGGCTGAAGCTGGAGCGCGACGGCAAGGGCGGCTACGAGCTGGTGCAGGACAAGGACAAGCTGGGCGACCTGCCGGATGAGGGCGTGATCTTGCTCGACGAGTCGTCGATGGCGGGAGCATTGTTGTGGGAGCACATCACCAAGACGGTCGGGTGGCTGGATAACCGCATCCAGTGGCTGTTCGTGGGCGATCCGGCGCAGCTGCCGCCCGTGGGCGAGGCGCCGTCGCCCGCGCTGGAGCAGCCGGGGCCGATGCTGACTGAGGTCGTCCGCCAGGCGCGCGACAACCCGATCCTGGACATGGCCACGAAGGTTCGCGAGGGCGAGCCGTACCTGATGTCGCGCTTCCAGAACGGCAAGGGCGTCGGCGTGACGCGCAACGCGCAAGGCTTCCTCGACAGTGCCATCGAAGCGTTCAAGCGCGGCGATGACGCCCGCGTGCTCTGCTACCGCAACCGCACCGTGCATGCCTACAACGATGCCATCCGCACCGCTGTACATGGCGATGAGGCGCCGCGCTTCGTCCCCGGCGACAAGCTGATGGCGCGCACCACGTACTTCACGCCTAAGATGAAAATCCCGCTCCTCAACAACAGCGAAGAGGTGGTCGTGGTGGATGCCTACGAGGATCGCCTACATCGCGCTGGCGGACGGCGCATTGCCGCCTGGCTCCTCGACATCATCACCGCTGACGGCCGTGAGGTGGAGGTCCCCGTGCTGCACGAGGACGCCGTGCAAGACTACCGCGAGCGCCTCAAGGAGTACCGCGAGGAGGCCAAGACCAAGGGCACCTGGAGCCGCTACTACAAGCTGGCCGAAGCCTTCGCCGACGTGGAGCCGTGCTACGCCATGACCGTCCACAAGAGCCAGGGCAGCACCTTCCACACGACCTACGTAGACCACCGCGACCTCATGGCGTGCCGCAGCAACGAGCGCCAAGCGCTCACCTACGTTGCCGTCACCCGCCCCTCGCATCGGCTGGCACTGCTCGTCTAGCTCACTCGTGCCGCAGTGCCTTGACGGGGTTGAGGCGCGCCGCGCGCAAGGCTTGATAGCTTACGGCCAGTAGCGCCACGGTGAGCGTCACCACGCCAGCAAGCGCGAACAGGCCGATGCCCAGGGGTGCTTGGTACGCGAAGTCATCAAGCCAACGTTGCAACGCAAAGTAGGCCACGGGGCTGGCAATGGCCACGGCGATGGCCACGAGGATGGCGAACTCCGCAGAGACCATCACGAGGATGC
>JBCCMF010000182.1:0-9611 GCA_039026435.1 Bacteroidota bacterium | reverse complement strand
CTCATCTTGGCCGAGGCCGAGGAGAGCGGCGACCTGGAGGCCCTGACGCTGGCAAACACCCTGACGGCCACCGATATGCTGCCGCCGCTGGACGTCTCCGATGTGCCACGCGACTCGCTCAGCCAAGCCACGATGGAGACCGAGCGGGCGCTGGCGCGCTATGCGATGGGCAACGTGCTCTTCTTCCTCGTCAACCGTCCTGACTCGGCCTCGGTGTGGTACCGCATGGTGATTGAGGAGACGCCCGAGCAGGAGGTGGCGCAGCGCTCCTACTACGCGCTGGCCGAGGTCCAACGCTCCCTCGGCGACACGCTGGCCGCCGACCAGATCTACCAGCGCGTGCTCGCGCAGTACCCCACCTCCGACTTCGCCGAGCGCGTGCGCGACCAACTCGGCATCCCCAGCCCCGAGGTAGCACCCGACTCCACGACGCTGGCGGAAGGCGCCTACGCGTCGGCCTACACGCTGTGGCAACGCGCGCAATACCGGCAGGCCCTGAACGACATGCTCGCCGTGTCGGCGCACTACGCAACCACCGAGACGGCGCCCCGGGCCATGCTGGCTGCCGCCTCGGTGTACACCGAGTGGGCCACCCGCGACAGCCTCGACCTCTTCGCGGAATTGCCTGTGGACCTCCCCGACTCCCTGCTGCTGGCCAGTGGCATCGCCATGCCTGTCGTGCCAGAGCCAGAGCCAGAGCCTACCGCTGAACGGGTCCCGGCTTCCGGCGAGGCCGAGGCGCCAGAGGCCGCAGCACCCCGCCCACCAGACGGTGGCGAGGACGGGGATGACCGCACGGGCGAGGTGGACGAAGGCATCGACGCGCTCGTCCCGCCAGCAGCCAACGGCACCAGCGGCGAGGCCGAATTGGACGATGTCATCATCGATGATATCGACGCGGTGCCGCCAGGGCGTCAGGCTGAGGAGCGAGAGCTTGACGACAGCGTTGACGTCGTGCCGCCACAGCGTACCGTGGAGGACGAGATCGATGATGACCCGACGGAAGTCGAGGTGACACGAAACGACGGCTTTGACGACGGTCCCCTTGTGGATGACGCGGTGGATGTGCTACCTGACGACGGAACCGCCACTCCGGATGCTGCAGCCAGCGACTCGCTCGCCACGCTTGGCAGCGTCACGCTCAATGCCGCCGACTCGATGGCCGTGGCCACGGATAGCCTCCAAGCCGTCCCTACCGAAGCCGAGCCGCTCTTTCTGGCTACCCTCTATGAGCGTATCCAGGGTTTATTTGGCGACTCCGAAGCGGCGAAGCTGGCCAAGCGGCGCAACGACGTGCTCAATGAGATCCTGGCCGACCGCAAAGCCCTGGCCGACTCCTTAGCAGCCCTCGACGCCGCGCGCGCAGACAGCCTCCAGCGCATCGCCTTGGCCGACTCGTTGGGCATCCCGTTCGACTCGCTGGCTTCCCATCTAGCTGCCCAAGAGCTGGCCACTGCCGCCAGTACCCAGGCGCCCCCCGCTGCCGACCTCACGGCCGCCGAAGCACCCGAGACATCTGCTGACTCCACCGCCAGAATCGCTGCCGACCTCCCGCCCATCGATGAGCGGACGTGGTACGACGAGACCGAGGTGCAGGTGAAACCCCAACTCATTGGGGGACGGCGCATGCTGCTGCGGCTCATCAAGTACCCCGCCGATGCCGCCGAGGAGGGCTCGGAGGCCGAGGTCACCGTGGAGTTCTTGGTGGACAAACGCGGCCGTGTCATCGATCCCATCGTGCTAGAAGAGAAGGGCTACGGCTTCGACGAGGAAGCCATCCGCGTGGTCTCGATGCAGCGCTTCTCAGCAGGCAAATATGAGGGCGAATCGGTGGTGACGCGCATGAAGGTGACCGTCCCGTTTACCCTCGGCACTGGTGAAACGGAGCGCTGACAGCGGCTTGTGGGCCTTCGCGCTCTGATCCCGGTGCGGCAAGCACATCGTTCGGCTCGGCTTGCTTCACGGGTCGGCGATATGCCGCCGACGGAAGGCAGGTTTTTACCAGCCGTAGCCCAGCGTCAGGATGTGGCCGGGGCCGCCGAAGCCGTTGGCGAACGGCAGGAGTGCGTAGTCGAAGCGCAGGCCCTGCGTGACCACGCCGCCGCCCAGCGTCACGCTGCGCACGTTGTCATCGGTGAGGTAGCCCGCGCGTACGGTGACGAGGTCGAGCACCTCCACCGCCGTGCCCAGGTGGAGCTGCGTGAGGTCGCCGCCTTCTTCGGGGAAGAGGTGCGAGACTTCGGCAATCAGCACGACGTTGAGGAGCGCAACGCCATCTTGCTCGCCTAGGATCTGAAACGGCTTGAACGCGATGCCCGCCCGTGCCGTGCGCGGCAGCGGTGTGGCGACTACGTTGAGGTCATCCATCGCCCCGAGGTGCTGCACGGCGCCGCCCAGCGACAGGCTGCCGCCTAGCGTGGTGAGCTGCGCCCCGAAGTCAAACGCGTAGCCGTTGGCCGACTCGGCGAAGATGCGCTCGCTGAGGTACTTGACGCTGGCCCCCAGCCGCAGCGGCCCAAACGCCCGCCCGTACGCCACGCCCGTACTCACGAACTGCACGTCGAAGAAGCCGTCGGGCTCGCCGGGGCGTGTGCGCGCCTGCAGGTCGGTGACGCCCGTGGCGTGGGCGAAGAGGCCCCAGCCCGCGTTCTTGCCCGCCGCAAAGCGGCCGAATACGTTGTACGTGCGCGTGTCGCCGATCCAGATATGATGCGCCACGCCAGCCTGGTTGCCGGTATCATGGGCCAGGCCTGCCGGGTTCCAGTAGCTGCTGAACGCGCCTTTGCTGACGGCCACCTGCGCATCGCCCATCGCTTGCGCCTCCGCGTTGGGACCGAGGCGCAGGAACGCCAGCCCGCTCTGCGCCCACGCCGCAGGGACACAGCAAAACGCGAGGGCAACAACAAGGATGGATTTCATGAGCGTAAGCGCGTGAGCGCGATAGAACGTGGGCGCGTGGGAATCTACAGCGCGAAGGGAGGCGAAGAAACGCGTCCACGCAAGAACGCGCCGACGCGGCATCGTCTACAGGAAGACCTTCAAGGTGAGCAGGTGCATCGCGCTGACGGCATAAGGCTCCAGGGTGAAGGCGTAGTCTACACGGAGCATCAGGTTACCCAGGTTTTGCTCCACCATAAACCCGGCCGACGGAGCCGTGCCGCCGCTCTCGGGGCCGCCGAGGCGGTCGAAGCCGCCGCGCACAGCGAAGGCTGACGCCAGTAGGTATTCGGCGCCCACGCGCAGGTAGGTGTCTTGCAGGAGCAGCCGCTCGCTCTCATCGCGCTCCACCAGCGTGTTGCCCAGCAGTTCGCCCCGCTGGTTGACGACCTCGGTGTTGGCCACGCTCGACTCCACCTCACCCACGATCCGAAGCTGTTCGTTCAGCATCGTGTACGACGCGCCCAGCCGCAGCCGCGTTGCAAAGCGGTCGGAGGTGGTCTTGCCGTCGTTGCCGTAGAGGCCGGAGGTGTCCCACGAGTAGCGCGCCAGCAGGTCATCGGCCACGAAGCCGAGGCGCAGGGCGTCGCTCACCTGCACCGAGAGGCCCACGTCGAGGCCGATGGAGTTGACGGGCGTGAGGTCGTCGAAGAGGTCGGCGCGGAAGAGCTGCATGCTCAGCCCCCAGCTCACGCGCTCGCTCACGCGCAGGCCGAAGGCCAGAAACGCCATATACTCCTCCGTGCTGTAGTCTTGCGTATGGAAGCCGCTGGCATCGCGCCCGTCGATGTTGGAGACGCCCGCACGGATGAGCCCGGCCGCAACCCCAGCACGCGGCCTCAGCGGTGCCGCCAGCTGCAGGAATTGCAGCTCACGGTCCAGCGTCAGCAGGCCCACGGTGCCCTCCAGGTTCTGCTGCACCGTCAGCGGCGCCAGCGACGGGTTGTAGTACGGGCTGGCAAAGCCCGAGCCGTCGGCGACCTGCGCGTTGCCCATCGCAATGCCGCGCGCGCCGAAGCCGAGGCGAGCGAAGGCCGCAGGCGCCTGCGCCCGTGCGGCCATCGGAACCAGCAAGAGCACGACGAGCAGTGAAAACGAGAGCGATCGCATAGGGCGAAGCGGTTGAGTGGGTGGGAGCGTGGTTCGGGCGATCATTCGATGAGCAGGATTTTGCCCCAACTCGTGCCTGCGTCGGTGCTGATCTGATAGAAGTAGGTGGCGTTGGGCAGGCGCGTCCCTTGGTCGCTGGTGCCGTCCCACAGCGTCTCGTGCACGCCTTCGGCGTGCGACTCGCTAGGCAGCGTGCGGACTAGGTTCATCCCGAAGTCGAACACGCGGATGCGCACCGACGAGGGGCGCTCCAGTTCGTATCGCAGCCGCGTGAAGCCGTTGGCGGCCGGCGAGAACGGGTTCGGATAGGCGAACGTCTCGGTAGCCGGGACGGCGTCGGATGGCTCGTCGGGGTTCAGCGGCACCTCGACGCGAAACGCCTGCCACGTGCGGCCGCCGTTGGTGCTGCGCACGAGCCCATCGGAGGTGCCGGCCCACACGGCTTCGCTGGTGACGGCGACGGCGAAGACCTCGACGCGGCCAGGCAGCACGCGCTGGCTGGTGGGGCTGTTGAAGTTGGTGACACTCGTCCAGCTGCGCCCCTGGTCGCGGGTGATGTAGAGGCCCTGCTCGGCCGCGACGTACACAGTGCCGTCCGGGGCGAAGGCGAAGTCGTAGGCGCGCACGCCGATGAGCACTTGGTCGAAGGTCTGGCCGCCGTCGCGCGTGACGGTGACGCCGAAGCGGCCATCCTCCCCGGCCTCGCCCGCGTTCCAGGTGGCCATCCAGATGGGGTTGCGGCCCTCCACAGGCTCTTCCTCCACGGCGATCACCCAGCTGCCTGTGAGGCCATTGGGCGTACCGTCGAACTTGAACTTCCGCCACGCCAAGCCGCCGTCGGTGGAGCGGTTGATGCCGTTGGGCGTGCCTGCCCAGATCGTGCCCAGCTCATCGACGAGGATCGCGAAGCCCATGTGGTTGAACGAGCCCATACCGCCACGCTGCGGCTCCACGGTGAACTCGTACTGCTGATCGGGCGAGACGGCGTCGAGGTTGTCGGTGGGCAAGACCACGCGCTCCCATGAGATGCCGCCATCGGTGGATCTACGGACGCCGCTGGCCCATCCGGCTACCCAAACCGTCTCGGTCACGGGGTCGTAGTCGATGTCGTAGGGCGGGCTCTGTTCGGGCACGATCACGTCGAGCGCGTTGAGCGTGTTGATGCCGTACTCGATCTCGGTGTCGCCAGGGGCGTCGAGCTGCGGAAAGCGGTAGTTGAACGTCTGCCCCCCATCGGTGGAGACGAGGAAGCCGCCTGCCGCCGCCACGCTGTTGCCGTCGGTGGTGCTGGTGAAGCCGAGGCCTGCCCAGATGACGTCGCCCTCGATGTCGATCGAGAAGATGCGGTTGCGCGAGCCGCGCAGCGAGTCGGCCTCGGCCACGAGCCACGTGCCGCCTTCGTTGGGGGTCACGTTCAGAAATGGCCCGATCCACAGCGAGTCGCCCTGCACGTGCAGGTTGGTGATGCTGTTGCGGAGGATCGACCCGGACTCGACGAAGCCCGTCTTGAACGCCGTGGGCACGTCTTGCGCGCGCAGCGATCCTACCAGGCCAAGGCAGGCGCACACCATGAAAAGTCGCAGCACGAAAAGTCGCAGCACGAAAAGTCGCAGCACGAAAAGTCGCAGCACGAAAAGTCGCATGAGAGAAGCAGTCATCGGGATACGCATAGATCGGCTCACTGGATGGTCACGTCGAGCGTGACGACCTCGCTGGCCAAGCCGGCGCGGTCAAAGGCTTGGAACGAGAACGTCTGCACGCCCGGCGACGCCGACGGCACGTTGAACGTAGCCGTGAAGCGCCCGTCGCCAGCCACAGGATCGCCTCGGCTGACGCCATCGTCGAAGAGCTGAGCTACGGACGCGTTCGGCGTGGTCACCTCCACGCGCGAGATGTTGGTCGGCCCGTCGGGGTCCGAGACGACAGCCGTCAGCACAAGCGTGGCGGGGGGCGTGAGCGGGTTTGGACTGGCCTCTACCGCCTCGATGACGGGCGCGCCGCCGCCCTGACTGAGCACCTGGATGGAGCCGCGCAGCTCGTTGCTGAGCTGCCCTCGCGCATCGGTGGCATACACCAGTAGCGTGTACAGCCCCGGCGCGGCTACGGGCAGCGGGACGACGACAGACCCGCTGTAGATGCCCGAGGCGCGCGTCAACGTCCCTTCGGCGATGGCCTGCTCCCCGGCTAGCGGCGATTGCACCACGTAGTTCATCGCCTCCACGCCCGCCGTGGCTACCACATCCGCCTCGATATTGAGCGTCACCTGCGCTACACCATCCGTCACCTGATCGGCAGGCAGTTGGTCCAGCCGCACAATCGACGGCGAGAACGCGAGGTCCGAGACGACGGGCGCCTGCACCACATTGAGCTCACCTGCGCCGGGCGCGCTGTCGCACGCAGCCGTGAAGAAAAGGAGCACCAAGGCGGCTCCAGGCATCAGCCAAAAACGCATACACCAACCCGTTCAATCGAAAAGCAGGCGTCAGAACGACGCAGGAGTAGCAAACAGCAGCGCGATAGGGCGGTTCGGTC
Organism: Bacteroidota bacterium; assembly: GCA_039026435.1. Lineage (GTDB taxonomy): Bacteria > Bacteroidota > Rhodothermia > Rhodothermales > JBCCMF01 > JBCCMF01. The sequence goes on along the minus strand of JBCCMF010000182.1, from coordinate 3,032 downwards.
GGGTTTGAGCAAGTGGCCGTGAAGATACGGCGTCTGAGGCAGCTACGATAGGCATCAATACACCCCTGAGCGAAGGGATAACCACTGACCGGGCTAAACTTTGTGATGGACCTCGGAAACGCCCTCTACACCTTATCGTTGGATCACCCGCTGTCCTTTCCGACAACCTTGTGATGTTCACGACCGACCACTTTCACCTCTCCGATGCTGACCGTGCGTTTCAGCAGGACTTCGAGCGGGGGTCCATCCTACCCAGCAACTTCACCCACCGACAGCATCTGCGGCTGGCGTACACCTTCCTGGTACAACACGGGACGGTGGATACCGCGTATGCCGCTATTCGAGAGGCTATCCAAGGCTTCTTGCAGCATCACGGTGTGGACGCAGACCACTACCACGAGACGCTGACGCGCGCCTGGACCGAAGCGGTGGCGCTGTTCATGCAGCGCTGCGGCGAGGCTTCGTCGGCAGACGCCTTTCTCGAGGCTTCCTCGGCGCTACGAGACTCCAAGGCCTTGCTCACCCACTATACTGCGGCAACGCTCTTCTCGGATGCAGCGCGGCAGCGGTTCGTCTCCCCCGACCTCGCGCCCATCTCCACGGCTTGAGCATCAGCGCGCCTCACGCAATTTTTCTTCGTTGCCCGGTGGTCATCGGCACGGCCTCGCGTACTTTAGCCCTGAAGACGCATGGATCATGCTTGACGCCGCCACCCTCCAACCGCTTTGCGCCCGCCTCAGAGACTCCGACCGCTCGGCGTTCGAAGCGCTGTTTCGCATGGCCCGCACGCCGCTGCTCCGCTACGTGTGCGCCATCGTGCACGACCGAGAGCTGGCGCATGACTTGGTGCAGGACGTGTTCGTGATGCTGTGGGGCCTGCGCGAGGGCCTCGACCCCAGCCAGTCGCTGAAGCCGTACCTCTACCGGATGGCCCGCAACCGCGCCCTGCGCCACCTGCGCGACAGCCGGACCCACGCTCGCAAGGAGGCCGAGCTCGGCGCCACCCTGCCTGTGATGACGGACACGAGCGCGGAGGACGCCCACGATGCCGACCTGATGAAGCGCCACCTGAAGCAGTGGATCACGGCCCTGCCCGACAGACAGCGCGAGGCGCTCACGCTGAGCCGCTTCCACTACCTGAGCCACCGCGAGGTGGGCGAGCTGATGGGCATCTCGCCACGCACCGTCAACAACCATATCATCCGTGCCCTCGATGCGCTGCACCAGCGGGCCGAGCACTTTGCCGCCGCGTATTCCTGACGCCGTATGCACACATCTTCTGCCAACTCCACGCCGGGCCTTCCCGAGACGCTCCGCGACCACGTGGCCGCCCAGCCGCATGCCAGCGCGCTGGAGACGCTCTGGGCGGCCCTCGAAGACCCCACCGCAACGGCCGCCTTCCCGAGCGACGACACCGCCTGGGCCGACCTCAACGCACAGCTGAACGCTCTGCCTGCTGGCCAGCCGCAGCGCGCCTTCGCCGACCGTGCCGCACGTCCCCAATCACGCCAGCGCAGAGGGCGGTGGACACTGGCCACGGCAGGCCTCACGATGGGCGTGCTACTTCTCGGCCTCGCGTGGTTCGTGCAGCCCGTCGTCGTCACCATGCCGATGGGCGAGACCGCCGAGGTCACACTCCCCGACGGCTCGGTGGCGCACCTCAACAGCGGCAGTCAGCTGACGTATGCGCGCGGCTTCCAGTCGCTGCCCGGCGTCGCGGCCAGCACGCGCACGGTGCAACTGGCGGGCGAAGGCTACTTCAGCGTCACGCACCATCCTGAGCAGCCCTTCCACGTGCAGACCTCCACGGCGCAGATCGAGGTGCTGGGCACCCAGTTCAACGTCCGCGAAGTAGGTGGCGCCACCGAGGTCGTCTTGGCCGAGGGCGAGGTGCAGGTCACGGCGTCGGTAAGCCCCTCGGACGCTGTGGTGCTCAATCGTCCCGGCGCCTCGGCCGTAGTCACCGCAGACGCCGCCGAGCAGCAAGCGGCGCTCGCCGACGTGGCGCTGGCCACCGCATGGCGCGCGGGCGGGTTTGTGATGATCGATGCTACGGTGGCCGAAGTGCTAAACGCCTTGCAGCGCACCTTTGCGATGCGCATCACGGCAGCCGAGGGGCTTGTGCTGGACGACACGGTGACGCTCATCTACCAACGGGGCGCCACACTGGAGGGCGTCTTGCGCGACCTGTGCCTCAGCCAAGACTGTACCTTCCGCCCGTCGAGCCAGGGCTACACCGTAGAGGCGCGCTAGCGGATGCCATGAGAGTGGGCTGCATACGTGAGACGTCGCGATTGAGCGTCTGGGTTGCCGTACTGCTGCTGGCCGCCGCGCCCTCGGCCTATGCGCAGGTCCAGCCCGTCTATACGCTCGTAGCACGCGACGTACCCCTCCGCGACGCGCTGGACGAGATCGTCCGTATCGCACAGATCGACATCCTGTTCAGCAGCGGCCTCGTGGCGAATCGACGGGCGTCGTGCGTGCGCCAAGATCAGCCTGTGGATGTACTGCTGCGGTGTGTGCTGCGCGGGACGGGCCTCGACGCTGTGCGCTCGTCGTCTGGCGCGTACGTCATCATCGAAGCGGCCGAGATCGCACCGCAATACGCCGACCTCACGGGGCGGGTGGTGGATGCCGAGACGGGCGCTCCGCTGCCCTTCGCCAACGTGCTGCTCGCCGATGCGGGCGCGGGCACCACGGCCGATGCGGCGGGGAGCTTCCGGTTTGCCCGCGTGCTGTCGGGGCGGCATCGCCTTCGCGCCTCGTACATCGGCTACCGGATGGCGGCGCAGGAGATCACCCTTGAGCCCGGCACGCCGCGGCGTGTAGACATGGCGCTGGCGCCAGAAGCCGTCACCATTGAGCCGATCGTGGTGGATGGCCGTGTGGCGGAACGACGCTCGGCAACCCTGGGCATGGGGGAGATCGCACAGGAAGCCCTCGACGCCCTGCGCGGCGCGGCCACAGCCGACGTAGCCCGGCAGGTGGGCCGCCTCGCGGGCGTGCGCACGAGCCAGCCCATCGCCGACGTG
>JBCCMF010000181.1:0-9638 GCA_039026435.1 Bacteroidota bacterium | reverse complement strand
GCAAGCGGCGCAGGAGCAGCCGTTCTTCGTCTACCTCGCCCATCCGATGCCGCACGTACCGCTGTTTGTGGCGGAGGAGCGCGCCGAGGCCAGCGGCGCCGGGCTCTACGGCGATGTGATCGCCGAGATCGACTGGTCGGCGGGGCAGGTGTTGGAGACCATCGAACGACTCGGGCTAGATGATAACACGCTCGTGCTCTTCACCTCAGACAACGGCCCCTGGCTGAGCTACGGCAACCACTCGGGCGTGACGGGCGGCTTGCGCGAGGGCAAGGGCACCACCTGGGAAGGCGGCGTGCGCGTGCCGCTCATCGCCCGCTGGCCCGGCGTCATTCCTGCTGGGCGCACCGTGGACACGCCCGCTATGACCATCGACGTGATGCCCGCGATGGCGGAACTGCTCGGCGCCCCACTGCCGGAGCGTCCCATCGACGGCCGTTCGATGTGGCCCCTGCTCACGGGCACGAGCGATGCGCCGCCGCAGGACACCTACTTCTTCTACTACCACGTCAACGCGCTGCACGCGGTTCGTAGCGGGCCGTGGAAGCTATACTTTCCGCACCGCTACCGCACGATGCAAGGCCAGGACGACGGTCTCGCCGGCATGCCCGGCAAGTATACCCACCTCAACACCGCCACCGCGCTCTACAACCTCGCCGACGACCCGTTCGAGACCACCGACGTCGCCGACCAACACCCCGACGTTATCGCCCGCCTGAGCATCCTCGCCGACAGCATGCGCGCCGACCTCAGCGACAGCTTGACGGGCGTAGAGGGCAGCGGGCACCGCGAGCCCGGACGCCTCGCGCCCTGAGCCGTGCACTCTGCGGTGGCGCTAGAACAGCAACACCGAGGCAATGGCAGGGCGTAGCTTCGCTTTGGCCGAGTAGAGGTCGCGTTCCAGGTTGGCTGAGAACGGAATCGGCCAGTCCTCGGAGGCGACGCGCGTCGGCGGTGCGTCGAGGTGCTTGAACCCGACTTGCGCGATCTGCGCGGCGAGTTCGGCGCCAAATCCGGCCGTGTGTTGCGCCTCGTGCAAGACGAGCACGCGGTTGGTCTTTGCGATGGACGCTAGCACGGCTTCCTCGTCCCACGGCACCAGCGTCCGCAGATCGATGACTTCAATCTCGCTGCCCTGCTCCGCCCAGAACGCCGCCTCGTCGAGCGCCCAGTGTACGCCCACGCCGTACGTCACGATGGTCAGATCTGTGCCTTCGCGGGCGATGCGCGCTTTGCCCAGCGGAATGCGATACGCGTTGTTCGGCACCTGATCTTTGATGGAGCGGTACAGCGCTTTGTGCTCGAAGAAAAGCACGGGATTGGGATCGTCGAGCGCGGCCAGCAGCAAACCCTTGGCGTCAGCGGGGGTGCTGGGGACGACGACCTTCAGCCCCGGCGTGTGGCAGAACCACGCCTCCACCGACTGCGAGTGGAACGGCCCCGCGCCGATCCCCCCGCCAAACGGCGCGCGGATAGTGACGTTGATGGGCTCGCCCCAGCGGTAGTGCGTCGTGGCGAGGTTGTTGACGATCTGGTTGAAGCCGCAGGTGATGAAGTCGGCGTACTGGATCTCGACGACGGGCTTGAAGCCCTCCAGCGCCAGCCCCAAGGCCGCGCCGAGGGCGCCGCTCTCGATGATCGGCGTGTTGCGCACGCGGGCGGCGCCGAACTGCTCCAGGAAGCCCTGCGTCACCTTGAACACGCCGCCGTACTCGGCGATGTCCTGGCCCATGATCACGATGCGTTCATCGGCGGTCATGGCTTCGCGTAGCGCATCGGTGACGGCGTCGATGAAGCGGCGTTCGGTGGTGGCAGCGCTCGGTGGCTCGGCCAGCTCGGCGGCAGGTGCAAACACGGCGGCGCGCTCGGTGGCCCGCGTGCTCTCCACGACGGGCTGCGCGAGCGCGAACTCGGCCCATCGCTCCACCTCGGTTTTGAGCGCCTCGTCGATGGCATCGAGCTCGTCTTTGGTGGCCACCTTCTTCTTGAGCAGGCGCTTGCGGAGGCGCTTGACCGGATCCTTCTTCGCCCACTTGTCCATCAGTTCTTGCGGCACGTACTTCGTCCCCGACGCCTCCTCGTGGCCGCGCATGCGGAAGGTCTTCATCTCCAACAGCGTCGGCCCACTGCCCTCGCGGGCGCGTGCGGCGGCGTCCTGCACGTGGCGGATGACGGCCATCACATCGTTCCCATCCACCACCTTGCCTGGCATCCCGTAGCCCTTGGCGGCATCGGCCAGCCGTTCTACGGGGAGCGCATCGGCGGTGGGCGTGCTGAGGCCGTAGCCGTTGTTCTCGATCACGAAGATGACGGGCAGCCTCCAGACGGCGGCCAGGTTGAGGGCTTCGTGGAAGTCCCCCTCACGCGTGGCGCCTTCGCCCACCAAGGCCAGCGCCACGAAGTCGTCGCCCTGGAGCTGGCTGGCGAGCCCGAGCCCGTCGGCCACCGGGAGCATGGCGGCGAGGTGCGAGATCATGCCGATGATGCGGTGCTCCAGCGTGCCGAAGTGGAAGGTGCGGTCGCGGCCGTGCGTGTAGCCGCCCTGCTTGCCCATCAGCTGGCAGAACAGCCGGTCCAGCGGGACGCCCCGTGTCGTCCAAAGGCCTACGTTGCGGTGCATCGGCAGCAGGTAATCGTCGTGCCGGAGCCCCCAGGCGCAGCCCACAGCCACGGCCTCCTGCCCGTAGCCGCTGAACCACTTGGAGAGGCGCCCTTGCCGGATCAGCTTCAGCATCTTCTCCTCGATGCAGCGCGGCAGCACGAGGGCGCGGTAGAGGTCGGTCGTCAGGTCGCGGGCGGCCTTGCCTGCGGGCGTCTCGGGGACGAGAATCGCGTCGTTCGCCATAGCATGGTGGTGGCTTCAGAAAGACGCGGCAAGATAGGCCGTAGCCGATGGGGAGTACAGGGGGCCAGCGAAAAGCGTGGGCCTCAGAGGCTGGACCGGGTCGTCTCGCTGCTGGCATGCTCAGGGTAGAGGTGCATCCGCTCGGACCGATAGACGATGTCCACCTGTCCCCATCCCTGGCCGGTGTTGTTCAGGTTGGTGAAGTTGATGCGCGCATCAAAAACGACCTGCGCCTCGGGATAGGTAACTTCCGTGACGTGCGCGTACGACGTCCCGCCGTCTTGTATGAAGCCGGGCGTGATGAGCCTGTTGCCCGTCTGCGGCAGCACATCGACGTCGCTGATGATGGGCGAGAAGTAGGCACTGCCGCGTGCTTCGCCATAGGCCCAGACCTGCTGCACGGTGCCTGCGGCCTCATCGATGCGGTATTCCACGCCGCGACTCCACGGGCTGGCCGCTGCGCCAAAATGCCGATTCGTTCCGTTGTCGAAGACGAACAGGTTGCCATTGGGCAGGATCATCGGGGCATGCTGGCCCCAGACCCAATCAAAACCCGAATCGGCACGCGTGCCTTGCTGCACGTCGTCCGGATAGAGCGTTCCGCTGGCATCAACAGCGGTGAGCAGGAAGTCGCGGGTGTCGTGTCCTTCGCCGTTCAGACCCGCAGCGCCCCAGCCCTGGTGCGGCGCCAGGATCCAGACCAGCTCGTTGTTGCGGTTCACCTTCACGAGGCCCTGGTTGCGGCCAGAGAGGATGAGCGTGTCGTCGCGCTCGTCGTACCATATGGCGTTCATGTGGAACCAGTCCACTTCGTTTTCAAGCAGGTCGAAGCGGTCCATGTCGAGTATCGGGCGCATGTCCCACTCTTGCACGATGGCGCCCGTGGCCCGGTCCAGCTCGATCACGTGGTCTTCCACCGTGTCCAGGTCGCTCTTGTTGACGGCCACCAGCAAGTTGCCATCCGGCTTCTCGACCACATCGTGATGGTACCAGTAGCCCTCATACCCCCACTGGTTGACCTCTTGGCCCAGCCTGTCGTATTCGTATACGGTGCGGCCGTAGGCGACCATGAGGTTGGTGTTGGCGAGCTCGCGGATGAGGAAAACCGTCCCGCCTAGCGCCGTCAGATCGAGGTACCACCGGATGTCGCCGTTGGTATCAAACACAAACGGCACCGACTCAAAGATGCCCTGGTTGCCGATGCTGAAGCTGGCGAGCGTCCACCCGGGCTCGATGGATGACGACGAGGCCTCTACAATATCGACCGTGGGCATCGCGTCGGGCAGGGCGGGCGTCACCACACGCACGGTATCGACGCCAAACACGTTGCGGGCGGGGTCGGTGACGCGGATCACGACCTCATTCTCCACGCCAGCGTACAGCCCAAGTATGGGCACCGTGTGGTCGGTCGTCTGGTTGTCGTAGGTATGGACCAGCGGCTCGGCCCCCAAGACCGTCACCGTCACCTGGGTGGGGCCGACCGTCTGGAACGAGACGCGTGCCGTGAGCGGCGCCAGGCCGCTGGGATTCACCTCCAGCGCTTCATCGACGCTCTCCATACCGTTTAGCAGCGCTGCCATGTCCAGCTCTTGCTCTTCATCTTCTACGATAACGCCAGGGTCACACGCGCTGAGGGCAAGGCACAGCAGAGCAGCCAGGAGGAGGGGGTGGCGACTTTTCATAGATAATCGTTGTCATCTAGTTGAAGGATACATCCATAGCCGATTGGCATGGCGGGCAACGCAAGGAGAAGAGCCGCGCAGTGCAACGCGCATCTGCTGCCAAGGCGACAGCGGCGTGTCTCTCAACGCCCTCGCTTGTAACGCACCTGTGATACCCAAGCTGGGGGCAACCTACGTAAGCTCGGGCACATTTTCTTTGCGTGCCTCCGCAGCGCCGTCAGAACCGCGCCGAGAGTTGCATGCGCACGGTGTGGATGACGCGCCCCGTGGCGGGTGCGCGGCCGTCATAGGTGAGCTTGGCGGTGAGGTAGCGGCTGAGTTGGTAATCGACGTTGAGCAGCCACAGGAACGACGTACCGGGGCCGCGCCCCTCGGTCAGCTCAAACTGCGCCAGCCCCGACGCCTCGCCGTTCAGGTTGACGCGCGCCACCTCGGCACGCACGGTGGTGAAGAAGCGGCGGGCGCGGGCATAACTCAGATCGAGCGGCACACGCACGACGGTCGCACTGCGGTCGCCCCGGCTGTCGGTTTTGCGGGCGAAGTCGGCGCTGAGGCGGGCGTTGGCCGTGCTCGTGAAGTTGACGCGCACCGACGGCACGGCGCCGACGCTTTCGATGGCATAGGTGCGCGACTCGAAGGCGCTCGTAGCGGCCTGCGTCTCGCGCTCCAGCGCCAGCTGTACCGCCACCGTCTGCCCGAACTTCCGCTCGACCTCGCCGCCCACGAGGTCCTGGTTGCGCGCCTCCTGGCCCGTCGCCAGCTTGCGGAGGCTGCGCAGCAGGGTGTACCGCACGGACGCGCCCCACTTCGGATTGCGGCGGAACAGCGTCAGCTGCTCGGTCACGCGCAAGCGGCCGTTCTGCGTGAACACGGCGCTCCGGAATTCGCTGAGGTTGAGCAGGTAGATCTGCTTGAGGTCGGGCTGCTCGCTCTTTTCGAGCACGCTGATCGACGTGCGCGACTCGGTGCCCGCGATAAACCGCTCGAAGCGCGTCTGTGGGCTGCGGATGAGACGGCTCGGGTCGATGCGCAGGTTCATCGAGGCCTGCACGCTGATGATGGACGTGAGCGAGTCGGACGGGACGAAGCTCTGCACGTAGTTCCCCTCGTTCGGCGTGCGCTCGGGCACGAACTCGTCCACCTGAATCACGCCGTCGCCGTTGGCGTCTTCCCACACGTATTCGCCCAGCTCGGGTCCCGTGCGGATGTAGATCTCCTGGAGCGTCGGCGTCTTTTCGGTGAGCGCCTCGTAGGTCCACCGCAGGTCGATGGCGCGGTTGAGCGGGCGCGCCGTGGCCTTCCACTGGATCACGACCGACTCGGCATTCTCGCGCTCGCCCGGCACCCGAAACATCTCGCCAAACCGCGTCCGCCGATAGCCGACGTCGCCGTTGGTGGCAAACGCCGCGGACGGGCGCAGGTCAAACGAGGACTGCACCGTCCAGGCCTCCCCTGCGCGGCCAAGCCGCCCCGCGTTCGCTACGTCTTCGGTGCGGTACTCCACCGAGCCGCCGAGCCGCACGGTGGCCTCGGTCTCGCTGACCAGCGGCGCGTTCTGCCACTGTACGCCCGGGCGGTACTCAGCAAACGCCAGCGAGGTGCGCGCCAGGCTGTCGGTGCCGATGACGCGTTGGCGGCGGTCCTCGACCTCCCACTCGAAGCTCGGCGTCAGGCGCCCTTGCCGGACGGGCTGCGCCACACGGACCAAGCTGCGCAGCCATCGCCCGTCCTCCAGCGTCGCCTGGTTCTGGCTCCGCGCATCCTCGACGTTGAGTCGCAATTCCGACCCGATACGCGACCGGATAGCCGCCTGAATGGCAGCACGGTTGCCCGTGAACGCCTCGCCCAATGCAATGCGCCCGTACTCGGCTTGCGCCGATGACGCCCCTTGGCTCCACCGGATCTCGGCCTCGTCCACCACTTCATCGCCTAAGATCGTCGTGCCCGTGGCTACGGGCTGCGCCTGCACGTTCCAGCGTCGCGCAAACTCGATGGGCCGCGTGCGATTGAACGGACTGAACTGTGCGCCCGTCACCTGCCTTCGGATCTGCCCCTCTAGCCGCCCCCACTCGCGCCCTTGCACAACGAGCGTGCGCGGTCGCAGGCGCACGCCGCCCAGGTAGGCGTGCCCGATGTCGTCAGCGGCGCCCACTTCGGAGAGGCTGTTCTCGTCGTTCAGCGACTCGCTCCACTCGCCGAACACCTCCACGCCGCGCACGACCTCGGCATGTCCGTTGAAGTCGATCAGGCGCTGGCGGCGCGGCTTGGCCAAGAGCCGCTTGTCGATGTACTCGCCCCGACCGGGTCCTACGTATTCGTACACGATGCCGTTAAGCGCGCGCCCCTGCCGGATGTAGCTGCCGCGCCCTGTGCCCACGCGGGTGAAGCGCACGCGGAAGACCGTCTCGTCCTTGGCAGGCTCGGCTTGCACGGCCACGAAGAACGTATCCGTCACGCCGTCGCCGTCGAAGTCGCGCGTCTCGCGGAGGTATTGCGTGAAGTCGGACTCGGGGTCGAACGGCACGGCGATGGCGCCGCTGGCGAGGGCGTCGTCGTCGCCCGCGTTGGCGACCAGGGCGGAGTCCGCGGAGGAGAAGCCGAGTTCTTCGTTGAACTGCTGGCTGTCGGCCTCGCGGAGGATGGTGGCCCCGAGCCGAAACCGGCTGCTGCCATCGGCGCGCAGCCCGACGAACGCCTCCGACTCGGCCGCGAGCAGCGTGCGCGTGAACTGGTTGGTCGTGTACTGAAACTCGATGAGCAGGCGTCGCTCGGCGGTAATGAGTCGTCGCGGCGTGAACGTGACCTCGGCGGTGGTGTAGTCGATGACGTAATCGTTTGACTCGCCCCGAGTGAGCCGTTCGCCGTCGAGGTAGACGACCTCGGAGCCGGGGATGACGAGGATGAACTGCTCGCCGTTGGCGCCCTCCAGTCGGTACGGCCCCTGCACACCTTCCTGTGCCACGACGGGCTGCGAACGAAAGATGCCGCGTGTGGTCGCGCCCGCCACCTGCCCGCGCCCGGCGAAGCGCTGCGCCTGCCCTGGTTGGAACGCGTTGAACACGGTCACGCCTTGCAGCTTGCGGCTGAACTGCGCGAACTGGCTGCTGCGGAAAGCAAGGTCGAAGTCGCCGAGTTGCGCGGTGGCGCGGGCGGTCTGCACCTCAATGAAGACGCGGTCGAAGTCGCTGAGGCGCTGCGTGTTGCCCTCGGGCAGGATCGGCGTGTTGGCATCCGTCAGCGCCGCCTGCACGTCGATGCCGGGCGCGATGGCGCCAGCTAAAGACAGGTTGAGGCCGGACTCGATGGTCACGTCGCGGCTGTTGCCCGTGAGTACGCCGCGCGAGATGGAGCCGCTGCGCTGGAGCGTGCTGCCTGCGAACGGATCGAACGGCGTAGCCTCGGCCGTCGGTACCTCCAGCGCAATGGTGGTGGTTCCCGTTGCGGTGTCCGCCACGACGAGCGTGCGGCGGCGGTACACGTCGCGGAGGCCCACGTTCAGCGTGCGGTACGTGGCCACGAGCGCTTGCACCGAGTCGAGTGGCAACGTCACCCAGAGGCGTCCGTAGCGCGCATCGAGGCGGTACGCCGAGGTATCGACTGCTACATCATCGGCGGTCAAGGCAAACGTGGGGGTGGCAATGAACGAGCGCAGCAGAAACGGCTGCTCGGCGCGGACGTCCAGCGTGTCGCGGTGGGTGCTGAGGCTCTGCGCGTGCGCCCACGGCACACAGCAACACAGCATACCCAAAAGCACGGCGACACGAACCACGGCGGTTCTCCGGTGACCAACCCACGTAAACCGTAACGCGTGGCGAATAAGCGAAATGCAGTGTAGTGAAAGGGCGTGGCGAACGGGACGGCTCGGGCGGAGGTTTCAGGCTCTTTCTGCTCGGAACTTGGCGCTACAATCCAAGGTCGAATGAACGGCATCATCACATTAAGCCAGTTGGTTGCATCCTATGCCCATCACCCTTCCGCCTGCGCTCGAAGCCATCGTTTGCAAGCATGTCGCCTCTGGTGCCTACACCTCGACTGATGATGTGCTCAACCATGCACTCCAGCGCTTCGAGGCCGACAGCGCACGGCTCTCTGAGCTCGGCAACCTTGTTGACCAAGGCCTTGCCGAATTGGATGCAGCCGAGGGTAAGCCCTGGGATGCGGAGGGATTCAAGGCTGAGATGCAGGCACGCCTGGCGGAGCAACAAACAGCAGCCCTCTGAGGCATGGCTTCTCCAATCCTCTCGCCCTCTGCGCGGCTTGACCTCTATCACATCTGGGAGAACCGCGCAACATCAAGTCCCAAGCGCGCTGAACAGCTTATCGCTCGCTTTAACGAGGTGTTTGCCTCTCTGGCCTCTTTCCCGTTGATGGGCAAAGATCAGCACGCCCTTCGGCCTGGTCTACGCAGCTTCGTCGTAAAGCCGCACGTAGTGCTCTACAGAGTCCGAGATAATTCTGTAGAGATCATCCGCATCGTGCCCGCCTCTTTACCTCCATCTTACTGGCTCGACGACGAGTAGCGTTTTTGGGATCGAGCAGCAAGGACAAAGCGCCTGCACAGTTCAACGGGGGTGCCACAATAACCCAGTCCTGTGGTACGTATCTTCATGATTGTGACCATCTCGTTACCTGTTCTCCTCTTGCCTCTATGCCGACTTTGGTACGACGCCTTCTCGTTTTCGCCGTTTTCCTAAGCCCTGCGCTTAGTTTTGCTCAATCGTCTCCCGCTTCGCCCGAGGTCACTGCGGTCTTCGTGGAGGACGCGCCGCGCATAGACGGCCACCTAGATGATGCCGCTTGGCAACGGATCGAACCGCTCACGGAATTCATTCAGGTCTGGCCAGAAGATGGCGACGCGGCCACCGAGCGGTCCGAGGTCAAGATTGCGTACGACCGCGACTACCTCTACTTCGCGTTCAAGTTTTTTGACCAGAACCCGGAGCTGATCCGCGCCAAGAACCTGGAGCGCGGCGGCCGCAACGACCGCGCTCCAGGTTCTTGGCGCGGATCAGCTCCGGGTTCTGGTCAAAAAACTTGAACGCGAAGTAGAGGTAGTCGCGGTCGTACGCAATCTTGACCTCGGACCGCTCGGTGGCCGCGTCGCCATCTTC
>JBCCMF010000180.1:0-9643 GCA_039026435.1 Bacteroidota bacterium | reverse complement strand
TGTGAGGTTGCGGCGGAAGATATAGCCTTCTCCGGCATCAGCGGCCTCACTTTGGTTATCGGTATTGCAGCCTCCGGCACCAGCAAAGGCATAGTCCCCCTCGATGGCAAGACCACTGCCCATACGTCCATCGGTGCGAGGACTTGGTGTTTCAAACGGGTTCTCCAAGTCCACCACATCGCCCGGCACGATGGTGATCGGCGTATCGCGATAGCGTTCGCCTTGCGCCGTGACGGGTGTGGACGTCAAGGCACCCGCTACGGAGACGAGGGTGTAGACGTAGGTCTCACCGGCTACAGCGGTGTCATCCGTGTAGTTGGTCGCGTTGGCGGCGAAGTCATTCTTGAGGAGTGTGCTATCCGCCGCCAGCGGCAGCTTGCGGTAGAGGGCGTAGCTCGTGTTGTGGTCGGAGGCATCCACCCAGACCAGCTCCACGCGGTCGTCGTAGGTGGTGGAGGCGTTGAACGAGCTGGGCGGCAGCAGCACCGTGGTGCCCGCCACCTCTACTGGGGCGGACGTGCCGTGTGCGTCGTAGGCCATCACCTGGTACGTGTATGACTGCCCCGGTGCCAGGCTGGAGTCGTCGGTGTAGCTGGCGGTGCGCGCTGCGGTCTCGCCTATGGTGACGAACGGGTCGGCGGGGGCGCTCGTGAGGCGCCGCTGGATGCGGTAGCCGTCTTCGGCGACTGAGTTATCGGTCCAGGTGAGCGTGATGCGGGTCTCCGAGGTGCCGTCTCTGGCGGTGACGTCGGTGGGGGCGAGCAGCGTGCGCTGGCCTTCGTCGCTGACGGCGGTGCCTTCGCCCTGCACGTCGAACGGAGCGATGCTGTAGAGGTAGGTGCTGCCCGGCACGCCGGCCTCGTCGGTGAAGGTGCTGCGGCTGGTGGCGGTGGTGCCGATGAGCACGTTGGCGCTGGCGGCCTCGCTGGCCAAGCGGCGGTACACGCGGTAGCCCACTTCCACGACTGAGTTGTCCACCCAGGTGATGATCACCGAGGCTTCCTGGGCATCGTCAGAGGCCGCGACGTCAGTGGGGCTGCTCAGGCTGCGCGTGCCCGTATCGCAGGTGCCGTCGATACCGATGCCGTACTCGGACTCGCTGCCATCGGCGGTGACGGCGGAGACGCAGTACGTGTGCTCTACATCTGAGGCGGTGCCGGGGTCGTCGTAGCTCCGCGTAGAGTCCACGACGGTTTTGATGAGCGTGTCGTCGCGGTAGATCTTGAACAGGTTGACCGTGGTGGCCGAGGCCGTCCACGTAATCGTCGTGCGGTCCTCCAGGGTGCCGTCGGTGGCCGTCACGCTGTCCACGGCCAAGACGGAGCGGCGAAGCCCCGTCGTACACAGTGGCGCAGAGGCGACCGCGCTGCCGCTGGCGGTGCTGACGGTGTGTACGCAGTACGTGTACGTCACGCCGCCGTCGCCCGTCTGGTCGATGAAGGACGTCTCGCCCGCGCCAGCGGTCTGGAGCGTGTCGGCGCTCGTGGCCTCGGGGGCGGTCTTGCGGTAGACCTTGAACTGGCGCGTGTCCTCCGCATAGGCGGGCTGGTACGCGTCGGGATCGGCGAAGGGGGCGGTCCACGAGATGACGACGCGGTCGTCGAACGTACCGTTGGTCGCCGTCAGGTCGCCGGGTGCAGGCAAGATGCCTACCCCGCCTTCGTCGGAGACGTAGACCGAGCTGCTGCTGCCTACGGCGCGTACGGCATAGGTGTGCGTGGTGCCAGAGGTAGCACCGGTATCGGTGTAGCTGCCTGTTTCGCCCTCGGCCACGGCGGCTGGCGATGCGATCAGCGTGCCGTCGCGCGTGATCTCGTACGTGTCGGTGTTACTCGCCGAGGTCCAAGTGATGCGGGTGCCGTCACCAAACTGCCCGTCGGAGGCGGCCACATCGAGGGGTGGCAGCACTTGAGCGCGCGAGCCAAAGGCGCACCGTGCTTCGCCAAAGACCGGCCCCGCCGCGCTATCGACGAACGGCACCACGCAGTACTGGTAGTTCGGACCAGCCACCGCGCTCGTGTCTTCGTAGCGCTCCGTGTTGGCGGCGAGCGGTGCGCCTTCCGTCAGCCACACGCGCTCGTCGGCGATGGGCAGCTGATCTGTACCAAAGCGCTGGCGGAAGACGTGGTAGCCGCTCTCTACCGCCGAGCGGTCGTTCCACGTGAACACCACCTTGTCGAGGTGAGCTGCGTTCGTGGCTTCCACGGCGATGGGAGACGTGATCGGGCGGCGTCCTAGGTCGCAGGCATCGTTGATGACCGTGCCTGCGTTGTCGGACAGTTCCAGGCAGTACCGGTACGTCCGCTGTGGATCCACGGTCGTGTCGGTATAGCTGGTCGCCTCGGCAGCCATCACGGCCAGCGTAGTCGGCGTGGGGCGCGTGGCACCCACCAAGGTGCCATTGGCCGTGCCCGTCTCATCGGTAACCGTGGCGCCGCTGCCATCGAACGGCCAGTAGGCGACGAGGCCCGTGCGGTCGTCGCTGGGGAGCGGCTTGGGCATGGCCGAGCGAAGCTGCTGCTCCGAGCGGGCCACGCTCCAGATGCGCATCTCGTCGAGCTGCCCGTCGAAGTCGTACGTGGTGTGGTCGCCTCCGCCCAGACGCAACGGGCTGGTGGTGTTGAGCATGGCTTCGCTGACGGTGGCCTCGCCCGCCAATGTGCCGTCGATGTAGACGCGCAGCCGGTCGTTGGCATCGCGGGTGACGGCGAAGTGGGTCCACGCGCCAGGGGTCAGGGTGAAGGGCGCGCTCAGGTCTGCGGATCCGTTGCCGTTGAGGTAGACGTTGAAGGCGCCAGCAGCGTTGTTCCGACCGACCAAGAGCGTCCAGCCGTCGCTGCCGTTCCAAGCGCCTTTGGCGATGGGCGTCACGAAGTCATTGCCGCTGGTGGCGTCAAAGTCGGCTATATTCATCCAGCCCTCGATGGTGAAGGTGGTGAGCGCGTCGGTAGCCTCCACGTCGCCCACCGTGACCTCATCATCCTCGCCGTCAAACACAAGCGTCGTGGGTGCGCGCTTCAGGGTGAGCAGCGCAGCGGCATCGTCGAGGTCATCGCCGGTCCACGTCACGTCCACGCGGTCTTCCAGCCCGTCGGAGGCGGCCAGCACGTTCTCGCCCAAGACGGCTTGGCGCACGATGGCGTAGCGCCCGTTCTGGCGGACGCCTTCAAATACGAGCGTTTGGTTCGCGGACGAGGCGCTGCTTGCGCGGGCGATCTCCGTCCACGTGCCATCAAAACCTGTCGTGTAGTAGAGCCGAAATTGGCTGGGAGCGGCCACATCCGATGCGCTCACGGTGTTGGCGGGTAGCGTGAAGGTCGCCACGGTGTTGAGCGGGCCGCTCCCGGCGCGGTGCAGCATCCAGTAGCGGTCCTGGAGCGCACCCGTGCTGCCTGCCACATTGGCTACGGCGTCTTCCACGAGCGTGGCGTAGAGCGTGCCGCTGCCCGCGAGCAGCATGTTGAGCGAGAGGCCGGTGCCAGGGAATGCCAGCGTGCCAGGCTGCTCGGTGGCGCTGGCCGTGATGCCAAACGGACGCGTAGAGGCGACGGAGGACGGCGAGCCTGCCACCGTGCCGGTATGACCACTCGCCGGGTCAAAGACCGAACTGGTGACCGTATCGAGTTGCCAGTAGGCAACCAAGTTCGTTTCCCGCCCCGAGAGTACGCCGTGCATGGTGGCAAGAATCTCATCCTGACGGCGTGCGGTTTGCCATACCCGCACCTCGTCCATCTCGCCCTCGAAGTGGTTCGTTGGCGAGGAGGCGTCGTACTCCTGGCCGATGGAGAACTGATCGGTGGCGGCAGGCCGTGTCGTGGCGTCGGGGCGGCGGATTTTCGGTTGGCCGTTGAGGTAGACTGTGGTGCCGTTCTGGGCGTCGATGGCGAGCGCCACATGGTACCACTGATTGGCGATCATCGTGGTGGTGCCGTCCACGTCGCTGTTACCTGTGTGCGTATGGGTCAGCACGCCGTTGGTGGCATCGAAGAACAGCAGGTGGTGGTTGCCGCCCGATGCGGTGTTGAAGGCCATAAGGGCATCGTTACCTGAGGCTGTTGCTGCGGGCTTAAACCATGTTTCCACGGTGATGCCGTCGGCATTGGCCAGAGCGGCGGGGATAGTGTTTGCCGTGATGTAGTCGGTGCTGCCGTTAAAGGCGAGCGCGTTGCCGCGGCCTGCCGCGGGCGGCGCGACGGTAGAAAAGCTCCACGTCGTCAAGTCAGCGATGCCTTCCCAGCCGAGCCCTCCGGCCCCTACGAGTGCGCCATTGTCAATCTCGATGGCATAGTCGGTGGAGAAGTTGAGGGGCGTAGCAGGAATGACTGTAACCGTAGCATTGTTGATGGTCACGGCGGAAGACGCCACGTCAATCCGCTCGACTTCCATCCCGCCCGACGTCTTGACCACTACGCCGCCCGTGCCCTTCGTCATGGTGCGGTCGAACGTGAGTTGATACACGGGATACGCGGGTACCCCACTGGCATCGTCGGCGGGGGCGGTAGCTACGAGCGCGGGTGGGATCGAGGAGATGACGAACTGCCCGACGGCTTGCACGCCCGTGAAGCTGACGGTTTGGTTGTTGGCATCAATCTGCGACGATGCGCCGAGGTCTATCCAGTCGCCCGTCGTGGTGCTGCCCAAGGGGCGGCGGTACAGGCGATAGCCCGAAGCCGAGATGGGCGTCGTCCCAATGTTGAAGGTGAGGTCGGCGGTGAACGCACCGCTGCCGTGGCGCTGCATGGTCCAAGACGTCGAGACCGGAAGGAAGCCGCCTTCCGTAAGACCGGGCGGGTTGATGGCGGCAACATCAAGACGGGTTACACCGATGGCTTCTGCTGCAGCGTTGGCCGAGAAATCGATAGTGACGCCCGTTGTGCCGAAGGCTTGCGCTGCAGGGTTTCCGGAGGCAGGCGTGGCGACAATGGTGGTGCCCAGCCCAAACGGAATCATGGAGGCGGTCCAGTTGCTGGCGTCCATATTGACCAAGTCGGCCTTCAGCCCGGCGATGGGTTCGCTGGCGGTGGCGCCCGGCGTGGCATCGTTGAACGGCCAATAGCCTACCAAGTCAGCTTCGGTGCCAGTCAGGGGGTGCTGCATCGTTTGGCGGATTTCCCCGATGGCACGTGCCGATCGCCAGACCCGAACCTCATCGATTTGGCCGTTCAAATGGTCGCTAGCAGCGGGGCCACCGTCATAGTCCATGCCCACCAACCACGGTAGGCCATCGGCAGCGCCAAGGACATCGTCTATGGATGCTTGCCAGAGTTCGGTACCATTGCGGTACACCGTCACGTCCGAGGCGGTCGCACTCGTTTTGTGTACAACAACGGCAAGGTGATGCCAACCGGTGATCTTGGTGCCGGCTACATGCTCCTCGCCTCTGATGTTGACCGTGAACGCGCCGTTGTAGTAGCCTGCCAGAAACTGATTCGTCCCGGATGTCGCGTGTTTGCCAAAGAAGGCCTGACCGTCGTCTGTGGACGCTGGGTTGACCCACATCTCGAACGTAAAAGACTCGGGCAGAGAAAACGAACCGAGCGCGACGTACTCGTCGGTGCCGTTCAGGGTAAGCGCGTTGCCCGCCACAGTGCTGGGCGTACCCGGTGTGTATGCTGCGCCAACTGCGGCATCGATAGAGGCCCCATTGGTCAAGGTGCCCGTATTGTCGTTGCCTGCGAGGTCAACGGTCGTCGTCGTGCCCGCGTCAAACGGCCAGTAGCCTACCAGGGCGCCAGCACGCTCGCCGTCACCAAGGCGACGGTTCTGGTTGGCCTGGATCTCGGCTTGGGTGAGGGCTCCATTCCAGACCCGTGCTTCATCGACGCGCCCTTGGAAATACTTCCCGCCGTTGCTCTCGCGGCCGATGTTGAAGTCATAATCGGTGGACACCTGCGGGGGAACGATGCCCGTGGCTTGGCCTTGCTGTACGCCGTTGATGTAGATGGTGAGCGTGCCGTTGGCAAAGGTAGAGGCGATGTGGTTCCACTGTCCTGCCGTCAGCGCTACGGTCGAGTTGACCCCGGCCGTAGTCGTACCGTCGTGATTGGCAGCGCGCACCTTGCCGTTGCCGAGCAGCCCAAGCATGTACGCCGCATTGCCTACGCCGCCGATGCCCCAGCGGCTCAGGATGTGCGCACTCGTGGCTTCGTTGTTGGGGTCGAGCGTCCCCGTGGGGTACACCCACGCTTCTAGCGTGTAGGTCGTCGTCACATCGAGGGTCGTGTTCGAGGTGACGGTCATGTAGTCGTCGGTCCCATCAAGGAGCAGGCTAGCGCCTGCGCTCTGGGCATACGCAGTATCCGGCGCGAGCCATGCGGCGGTAAGCACAAACAGGACGGCGAGGGCGGGGGATAAGAAGGCACGCATAACGGCAGCGAGTCTGGGGATGAAGCAGGTGGCCATCCTCTAAATCGCAGTCCGCCGCCATACCCCGCAGACGTGTCGCGGAATATCTTTCAGCCTGTCGAGGGGCGACAGTTCGCATGCCGGTAGTTTCCCGAGCGAATGCGAATCACCTACGTCGATCACGTGGCCAGGAGCGCGCCGGGAAGAGCGGATGGACGCGTTCAGCTAGCGAGCAAAAGCATAGTGCAACAAGGCACTTCCAACCTCTCGGCTCGCTAGGTGCGGATCTGTGCGTGGGCCATCCGCTGCGCGTTTCGAGATCGACAGCGTTTTTGGTTCGTTTTGTCGCTACAAAATGAACGTCCAAGCTACCGAAGTAGCATCTGCCTGCTTAGGCATGATGCTCTCCAACGCCGTGTCTGCCTCCTCTGGCAGAGTCGCCGCTGAACCGCTATGTTAAGAGCGCGCTCAACCTCACCCGTAAACCATGGACACCGCCCACCCCACCGCCTTGCTTATCGACACGCGGGGCGGCTCGCCCGAGGCCGTAAATGCGCTGTTTGGCGTCGTATACGATGAGCTCCAACGCCTGGCGCGGTCCAAGCTGCGCGCCGAGCGGAGCAACCACACGCTCAACACGTCGGCGCTCGTGCACGAGGTGTATTTGCGGCTCATCGACCAAACGCAACTCGATCTGCGGGATCGGGCGCGCTTTTTCGCTTTAGCGGCTAGATGTATGCGCTTTGTGCTGGTCGATTACGCCCGGCGGCGCAGCGCCCAGAAACGCGGCGGCGGCGAGCATCGGCTGACGCTAGACGAGCACCACGCCGTCAGCGCTGAGCAGCCGGAGCTGTTGCTGTCGATGGATGCGGCGCTGGAGCGGCTGATGGCGCGCAACGAGCGGATGGGGCAGGTGGTGGAGTGCCGGTTCTTTGCCGGCCTCACCGTGCCCGAGACCGCCGACGCGCTGGGCGTCTCGAAACGCACGGTGGAGAGCGACTGGACGCGCGCGAAGGTCTACCTGTCGCGCTTCCTGGAGCAGCCCTAACGCGTACATCGCCTGCTGCCACAATCGCCTGCGTACCTACCCGCCATGCCCGATCCATCGCCTCGCTGGGACCGCGCCAGCACTGCCTTCTTCGACCGCGTCGATGCGCTCTTTGCCCAGGCGCTCGACCAGCCCGCCGACCAGCGCTCGGCCTTCCTCCAAGACGCCGTGCCTGACACCGTCATCCGCGACGAAGTGCTCCAGTTGCTCGGTGCCGTGCCCGATGTGCATCCGGCGCTCGACGGCTCGGCACAGACGCTCATCGGCACGCTCTCCGACGAACTTGCCGCCTTTCCTGTCGGCCTGGATGCGATGATTGGGCAGCGCCTGGGGCCGTACCGGCTGGTGCGCGAGTTGGGCCACGGCGGCATGGGCACCGTCTTTCTGGCCGAGCGCGACGACGAGCAGTTCGCCCAGCAGGTGGCCGTCAAGATCGTGCGGACGGGGCTGCTCACGCCCGATGTGGTGCAGCGCTTCCGGCAAGAGCGGCAGATCTTGGCGCGCTTGCAGCACGAACACATTGCGCGCCTCTACGACGGCGGCGTGACCGAGCAGGGCGTGCCGTATCTGGTGATGGAGTATGTGGAAGGCACCCCTATCACGCAGTACGCCGACGACCAGCGGCTCACCACGCGGCAGCGGCTGGCGCTCTTCCAGAAGGTGTGCGGCGCCGTCCAGTACGCGCACCAGAACCTCGTCGTCCACCGCGACCTGAAGCCGAGCAACATCCTCGTCACGCCCGACGGCACCGTGAAGCTGCTGGACTTCGGCATCGCCAAGCTGGTGGAGGACGACGAGGCGCTGGGGCTGACTGCCGCCGTCACGCGCACGGGCCTGCGACTGATGACGCCCGAGTACGCCGCGCCGGAGCAGATCAAGGGCGAGGCGGTGACCACCACGAGCGACGTGTACGCGCTGGGCGTGCTGCTGTACGAACTGCTCACGGGGCACCGCCCGTACAAGCTGGAGGCTCGCCTGCAGCACGAGATCGCCCGCGTCATCCTGGAGGAAGAGCCGACGCACCTCAGCACCATCGTCGGTGAGGCGCTGACGGTGACGGAGGGCGGCACCACCGCGATGCGCACGCCCGACACCATCAGCGCGGCCCGTGGCACCACGCCCGACGCGCTGCGGCGCCAGCTTCGGGGCGACCTCGATCGGGTGGTGCTCAAGGCGCTTCGCAAAGAGGCCGACCGTCGCTACGCCACCGTGAGCGGGTTCGCCGAGGACCTAGAGCGCTATCTCGACGGCCTGCCCGTCTCCGCGCAGCCGGACCGCGTGGGCTACCGCGTGCGCAAGTTCGTGCAGCGCAACCGCATCGGCGTGAGCCTTGCCGCCGTGTTGATGCTGACGGTGGTGGGCTTTATGGTCGCGCTCGCTCTGCAGCAAGCTGCCACCGTCCGCGAGCGCGACCGCGCCCAGGCCGAAGCGGAGAAGGCCACGGCGGTGACCGATTTCGTGCTGGGCCTGTTCGAGGCCGCCGATCCGAACAACTCGAAAGGCGCCGAGGTGACCGCCCGCGAGCTGCTGGCCGAGGGCGAGACGCGCATCGAGAACGACCTGGCCGACCAGCCCGCCGTCCAGGCGACGATGCGGCACACCATCGGCGATGTGTACTACCACTTGGGTGAGTACGAGGCCGCGGTGGAGCAGACCAAGGCGGCGCTGGAGCAACGCCGCGCCCTCCACGGAGATGTGCATGCCAGCGTCTCCGAAACGCTCGGAAATCTGGGGCTGACGTACTGGGCGCAGTCGAAATACGACGAGGCGGAGGTGGCGCACCGCGAGGCGCTAGCCATCAACCGGGTCGTGCATCCGGCGCTGCACATCGAGACGGCCAAGATGATGCACAACCTCGCCATCAATCGAACCGACCAGGGGGCACTGGCCGAGGCGGAAAGTCTCTACGTGGAGGCCATCGCCATGTATCGGGCACTGTCGGAGGAGGACACTGAGGAGCTGGCCTCCAGCCTGGGCGCACTGGGCTTACTGTATCGCCGCCGGGGTGCCTACGCCGAGGCCGAGGCGCACTATCGCGACGGGCTGGCCATGAACGAACGTCTTCACGGCGACGACCATCCCGAAGTCACGACGGCGCTCTACAACCTGGCCTCTGTGCTCACCATCGAGGGGCGCTACGAGGAGTCGGAGCCGCTCCTGCGCCGCGTGCTCGACCTCGACATCAAGCAGATGGGGCCGGAGCATCCGTACGTGGCATACAGCCTCAATGGTTTGGCGCAATCGCTGTAC
>JBCCMF010000179.1:0-9646 GCA_039026435.1 Bacteroidota bacterium | reverse complement strand
CGCAAGGCTGTGGGGTGCACCCGGGCTATGAGGAAAGCGTCAGAGCCAGGCGTCGTTCTTCTCGTCCTCGTCGTTGGCACGTGCCTGCGGCGTGCGGCCTTGCGGCTGCGACGTAGCGGGCAACGGCTGGCGCTGGAACGGTTGCTCCTGGTAGTCCTGGTAGGTGGGCTGCGGCGCGTAGGCGGGCTGCTGATCTTGCCAGAACGTCTGCCCCTGCTGCTGTGCAGGCGGCAAGGCGCGTGCGGGCGGGCCCTGCACGTTCACCTGTACGGGCGGCTCTTGCTGCCCCTGCTCCACGTTCACCGAGACCGACGGCTGCGCGTATTGCGGCATGCCGTACTGCTGGCTGTAGCTGTCCTGCAGCGTCACCGTCTGGCCCTGCGCAGGCGGCAGGTAGTTGGCGGCGGGCTGGGCCTGCGGCAGCTGCTGCGTCTGCGGCGTCACCAGCACATGCGGCTGCGGCTGCGGAGCAACGCCCCCTCCACCTGCACCACTGCGCTCGCGGCGCTTGTAGATGATGTAGGCAAAGATCGCGAGGACGAAAGTGATGATCGTACCAATCAGGATGATGGTCGAGAGAATCGGGACGATTTCCATGGGTTCAGTGCGCTGCGTGGATAATCCACTGGGAGTGACAGTTCAGGGAGTGCTTCTTCAAGCATTGTGCCATAGTAGTCAATTACGACGAAAACAGCAGGTATTGCTCGATTTTATGTGTTTTGATACAGTTACGTGTTCTGGTGGGTCTCAGGTCACCTCTAGGAGATACTTGTGCGTCTCAGCTTGTCATCCTGGGCGGAGCCGAGAGCGCGAAGCACACCGCAGATAAATCTTCCCCGATTACGTTTTGCATGATATCAAGGTGGGAGATCCCTCGACTTACGCTCGGGATGACACCAAAAGACGGTATGCAATGCTCGAAACGGACGTACCGCCCCATCATGCCGTCTTACCCAGCCGCTGGAGCTTGCCCCAGGTCATGCCGATACCGAGGAATTCCTCGATGGTGGCAAAGGTCTTACAGACGTCGATGATGAGGATGAAGAAGAGGCGGTAGAAGATCGAGTAGAAGATGAGCCGCACTTCCTCTTTCTCCACGGCCACGCAGTAGAAGGCGGCCACGAGGTCGAGGATGGTGAGGCTGAGCCACCAGAAGACGAGGTACGAGCTGAGCCCAAACACCCCGGCGATGATGACAAAGTAGAGGTTGGCGAAGATGTTCATGATGGGCCACACGAGCGACTCGAAGGCCATCAGGTACATCACCACGGCGCCGCCCAGGTTGCCGTCCTTGGCGCGGAACAGCCCCTTGTGCTTGCGGATGGCTTGCAGGATGCCGCGCGTCCAGCGGTAGCGCTGCTTCAGCAGCGTGACGAGCGTGTTGGGCGCCTCGGTGAACGAGATCGCATCGGGCTCATACTCCACCTTCCAGCCGTCGCTAATGAGCTTGAGCGTGATGTCGCAGTCTTCGGCGTACGTGTCTGAGTCGTACCAGCCGGCCTCCACGATGGCTTGTTTGCGGAACATGCCGAGCGGGCCGGGGATGATGTTCACCAGCTTCAGCGAGCTCTGCGCGGCGCGGGCCATGTTGAGGCCTTCCACGTATTCGAGCGCCTGCAGCGTGGTCCACAGGTTGTTGCGGTTCATCACCTTCACGTTGCCGGCCACGGCGCCTACGCGCTCATCCAGGAAGTGGTGGATGCAGCTGCGCAGCGTGTTGGGCGAGAGCTGCGAGTCGCCATCCACGCAGAGCACGAAGTCGTTGGCACATACCTGGATGCCCGCATTCAGCGCCGTGGACTTGCCGCCGTTCTCCTTCTCCACCAGCTTCACCGAGATGTGGCTGTACTGGCCGATGAGTTCGTTGGCAATGGCGCGCGTGTCGTCCTTCGAGCCATCGTCCACAATCACGATTTCGAACTGTGGGTAGTCCTGTTGCAGCAGCGACATGACCGTCTCGCGCAGCAGGATGCCTTCGTTGTAGGCGGGCACGATGATGGAGATGGGCGGCGTGAAGTTCTTGCCCTCGGCCGTGTCGCCCGCGTGCTTGGCGGTGTTGACGTAGGCCAGGTTGAGCAGCGCGAAGTAGCGGAAGAGCAGGATACACAGGAAGAGCACCAGCGCCACGATAGACGAGTACACCAGCAGCCCGCTCCAGCTTAGCGAGACGGCCTCCACAATGCCCCACTCGGAGAACGGGTACGGCTTCTCGATGAAGATGTAGATGGTGGCGAACAGGAACAGCGAGAGCAGCCCGTACACCACGATGCGGCGCACGATCTTGCGCTTCGAGTCTACGCGGTAGATCTCTTCCTCGGGCGCCTTCACAGGCATGAACGGCACGCGCACTACATCCTGGCGGATGGGCGCAGGCACGGTGCTGCCCTGCGGCGCCTGCGGGCGCAGCACAATCGCCGTCGAGGCGTTGGGGTCGGTATACGGAGTCGGTTGGTTCGCCATGATGAAAGCCCAGAAACGGTGCCTGTCTAGCTAGCTAGTTTAAAATCGGCGGATCAAAGGGTCCAGTAAAGCTGACCGGACAGGATGAAGGTGTTGTACTCGTCGAAGGCGACCTGCTGCCCCAGCTGGCGCGACGACTGGCCGACGCTGCCGTTGAGGTTGAACGAGAAGCTGTCGTTGAAGCGGTAGATCCAGTCGGCCTCGATGCGGCGGCTGATAAACCCGCCGCTGCGCGCCACGACGCCCACGGCCCCGCGCAGGCGCACGTACCATTTGCGCAGCGCCTCACGCTCGTACTCGAGGAAGAGCTCGTAGCTCTGGTAGTCGCGTGGCGAGAAGTAGATGTCCGTGCGGTCGCGGTAGGCGAGCTGGTAGTAGTTGAGGCCCAGGTAGGTGTAGGGCACCACGCGGTAGGAGGCATCCAGGATGACGTTGGTGCCAAAATTGCTGCCGCCCGCGCTGTTGAGCCCAAAGTCGTCGCTGACGAAGTTGAACGCCACCACGCCGCTGAGCCGCAGGAGCGAGTCGGGCAGGACGGCGGCGGTGCTGCCGCGCACGTCGAACTGGTTGAGGCGCAGCTGGAACTCGCCGCCTGCGGGCGACCACAGCTCGACCGAGCCCTCGGTGGAGCGCAGGCCTACCGAGGCGGTGTACAAGCCGCGCTCTTGGCGCCAGTAGCGCGCCTCGCCGTAGGGCGCCGTGCGGCCGCCTTCGTAGTCAAAGATCCCGCCTTCCAGCGTGATGCGGTTCGTGTACGGCGCCCGCACCGACTGCACCTCGAAGGACACCGGCGGCGTCAGGTCGATCCAGGCGCCCGCGAACACTTGGTTCAGGCGGCCACGGGTCGTCTCCGAGTTGGCAATCAGCCGGCGCGTGCCCGACATAAAGTGCGAGCGGATCCCCGCCGAGAGCACGACGGGTGCCGGGATGGTGATCTGCGCCAGCGTGCCCTGCATGTAGCGCTCGTAGTTGGTGCCGCCGCCGCGGGCCACCGTAGCCGAAGCCACGGGCGCCACCACGCTGGCGTAGTCGTTGCCGCCGCTGCTCACGTTGAGCAAGCTGCCCAGCTGGACCATCCGCTCGCGCGCCAGCCGCGAATCGACGGCGATCTCCTCGGCGGTCTCGTAGGCCAGCATCGCCTGTGTGTAGCGCTCCAGCTCGCGGTTCGAGTCGCCCAGCAGCAGCCACGCTTCGTAGTCGCTGTTGTTTTCCTGGAGCATGCCTTCCAGCGTCAGGATGGCCCCGGCGTAGTCGGCGCGGTAGTACTGGTTCTTGGCGATCTCCTTCTCGATCTCGTACTCGTAGAATTGCTGCTGCAACTCGTCGTAGATGGCGAGCGACGTGCGGAAGTCGCGAGCGGCCGAGTAGATATCGGCCACCTGGCGCAGCTCGGTGCGTGTGCGGCGACCGCCCTTCAGGTTGAAGTAGCGCTCGTAAAACTCGATGGACTGGCGGTACTGGCCCAGCCGTGCGAGGCGCTGCGCCTCGTTAAGGACGGCGGTGTGCTCGTCTTCCTCGGCGCGGATGAACTCGCGTTCGATGAGCTGTGAGAGCGTCTCCAGCCGGTCGCGGTAGCGGGCGTCGCCCGTGAGGTAGGCGTTGCGCAGCAGGCGGTCGGCTTCCGAGACGTCGCCTTGGCTCAGGCGGAGGGCCGCCAGCTCGATGATGACCTCGGGATCGTTCGGGTTGCGCTCCAGCACCTCATCCAGGTATTCCTGTGCGAGCGGGCTGATCTGGCCCGACGAGATGGCGGTGATGGCGTACTGGCGCTTGAACTCGTTGTCGTTCGGGTTGCGCTGGATCAGCATCTGGATCTGGTTCAGCGCATCGACGAAGAAGCCGTTTTGGCGGAGGGCTTGCGCGTACTGGAGGCGGAGCGTGTCGTCGCCCTCGGCGGCGCTGAGGTAGCGTTGGTAGAGGCTCAGGACCTCGCGTGAGCGCCCCACCACGAGGTAGTTGGCGATCAGCTCGCGGAGCGTGATGCTGCTGTCCGGGTTGCGGGCAAGCTGGTTCTCCAGCTCCACGATGCGCGCCGCCGCGATGCGCTGCCGCTCGGCGTTGATGATCTGGAGGCGGTTGATGTATTCCGGCGTGTTGCCCGCCTGCGCCTCGGCCACCACGATAACATCGAAGGCTTCCTGGACGCGGTCGAAGTCGAGCAGCGCATCCACGAGCGCATAGCGCGTGCTGATGTTGCCGGGGTCGAAGCGGAGGCGGTACGTGAGCCGGTCCACGATGAAGATGGGGCTCTCGCCCGTAACGCGGATCAGCCCGTCGTCGATCTCAACGATGGCGCGCAGCCAGCGGTCGTCGTCGCCGAAGCGTTCCACAAACGGCTCGTACTCGGTCAGCGTCTCATACGCCTCGAAGAAGCGGCTGCGGCTGACGAGCTCGCGGGAGAGGCGGAAGCGTTTCTCATCCTGTGCGGGACGGTTGCGCAGGTCGGCTTGAAGGCGGTCTACGATGTCGCCCACGGGGCCAGCAGGGCCGGGGCCTGCCCGGCGGGCCAGCTCGGCCACGGTCAGGTTGTACAGCTGTTGCCAGCGCGTCTCGTCGCCGTAGCGCGACTGGAAGAACTCCAGGTTCTGCTGGGCCTCAAAGAAGCGCCCGGCGCCGATGAGCAGCTCGATCAGCTCCCAGCGCTTGTCGTCCAGCGAGGGGTCTTCGCGCAGCTCAGCGGTGAGCACGTCGATGGGGAACGCCTGGCCGCCGCCTTCCAGCGTGGCGGGGTCCTGTGCGATGGCGAGGCCGCGCTGGGCGTCGCGGTTGTTCGGATTGAGGAGCAGGGCCTGCTCGAACGCGTCGATGGCGTCGTCATACTTGGCTTGCCACACGCGGAAGTAGCCAAGGCGCATCCACAGGTCGTCGTCGGTGCGGTAGTAGCTGAGGTATTCGAGGGCGATGCGCTCGCCCAGGTCGTCGTCGCCTTCGTATTGCGCGATGGCCACGAGGTAGCGCTGGATGATGTCTGGGGCGCCTTGCACGTCTTCTAGGTAGATGCCGTACTGCTGCGCAGCCTGGCGGAACTGCTCGGCGTCGAACAAGGCATCGGCGAACTGGAGGCGCAGCTTCAGGTCATCCGGGTTGTTCTGGAGGCGTTGCCGCAGCACATCCAGGCGACCTTGGTTTTGCCTGCTCGTCCCTTGCGAGACGCGGTTGAGCCCATTGCGAGCTTCGTCATTGCTGCCGTCGATGGCGAGCACGCGTTCATAGTCCGCGCGGGCGCTGGCAAGGTCGTCTTGCCCCTCGTAGGCTTGGGCGCGCAGGAGCAGCAACTCGGTGTTCGTCGAGTTGGGGCCCATAGCGCTTTGCAGGGCGGCCAGGGCGCGGTCAAACTCGCCAGCCGCAATAGCCTCCTCCGCCCGCTCAGCAGCGGTCGGCAGCTCTTGCGCCCAAGCGGGCGTGGTGACGGTGAGCGTGACGCATAGACACAGCACACCCAAGGTCAGGTAGCGTAGCAGTACCATGACAGGTCCAGGTTTCGTAAGGCCTTTTGCGCTCCGTGGGCAGTGGTGACGTGTGGACGGTCACCTGGCGGTGTGGAATCTGGGGCGCAGCGAGCGGTCGGGGTTAGTCTTCGTCGAGGGCGTAGGTTAGAAACTCCTCGGCGTTTTGGAAGGGGCGTCCATCGGGCACGACAATCGCCGAGACCGAGTGGAGCAGATGGTCAGCCTGCGTGGGCGCCTCTTCGCGGAGGCGGGCCTTCAGACGGGCGAAGAAGCGCTGGGCTTCGTCGGGCTTGCTGTCGGCGAGCAGGACGATCAGGCGTTCGCGCTCCAGGTCGACCAGCAAGTCGTCCTGGGCCCGAAGCGAGTCGTTGACCAAGTCAAGAATGAATTCAAAGTCGAACGGACGTGCGGTGCGGCCTTCGCTGCGGTCCATGCGCATAGCCACGAGCAGGAACGGCGTGTCGGCCACGTCCCGGCGATGGAAATGCTGCTGGAGGCGGGCGCGGAACGCGTCGCGGTCGGTATGCTGCAAGCGGTTGAGGCCCGCCGGGTTCGGCGTGGGCACAGGCTGCGGCGCCGACGTGTCAGCGCGGAGCGTGGCCGGGTGTACGGCTGGTACCGTGGGCGCAGGCATCGGCTCGGGCGCCGGTGCGGCAGGCATAGCGGGCGGCGGCGTGAAGGCCACGGCAGGCATAGGCTCAGGCGCAGGCGGCGGCACGACATCGGCCTCGCGGGCTTTACGGCCCAGCGGAATGGCGCGGCTCGTGAAGGCTGTGCTAGGCTCGGGCGCTGGCGGCGGCATGTCTTCGTCGTCCTGCGTGTCCTCGTCCTCAAAGATGCTGACGGGTGCAGGCGGCAATTCGACAGGCGCCTCGGCAACGGTTTCGGCAGGGGCCTGCTCGGTCGCGTCCTCCTCGTCCTCGTTCCAGATGTTCTCGAAGAAGCTCATCTCGTCCTCTTCGTCGCCGAAGTCCGGCAGCTCAAAGTCGATGGCGGGCGCAGGCTCAGGCGCAGGCGGCAGCGTAGCTTCGGGCAGGGCGATGGGCTCCTGCGGCGCCTCGTCTACGGGTGCGGCGTCAAACGTGCGCGGCGGCTCCTCGGTGAAGGCGGGGCGCTGGATCACGGGACGGGCTACCAACGGCTCGGGCGCGCCGAGCGACGCGTCTTCCGGCACCACCAGGTTGGCTAGGTCCCAGTTCTCAATTTCTTTGTGGCGGATGTGCCCAATGTTGGGCACCAGCGTGATGCGGCGCACCGTCGAGTTCGGGTTGGCATCGTCCATCGGCTCAATGTGGATCGATCCCGTCACCTGCTTCTGCATGAAGCCTACGATGCGCTGGGCCTGGGTGCTGTTCGGCTCGGCCATGACCAGCGTGATGGTCGTGTCGAGCGAGTCGATCTGCTCCAGCATGTAGATGAAGGCCTTCTTCATCCGCTCGAACGACCGAAACTTGATGAACGGCGTGAAGTCGTCGATGACCAGCCGGTTGGGCTGGTGCTCGCTGATGATCTTGACGAGATCCTGGATGGCTTTCTCGAGGCCGTCGTCGCCCACCTGTTGCTCATTGAGCATGGGCGGGATCCGGAGGAGCTTGACGAGCCCCGCTTCGTGCGCCTGCCAGAGGTTAAACCCGATGGAGGCGGCCTCGATCATGAGGTCCTTGGGCCGCCGCACCGAGATGAACACGCTCGTCTCTTCCAAGATGACGCCCATCTGCGCGTGCAGCAGCGTCAGCAGGCCGCGGCCGCTGGAGGCACGCCCGTAGAGCAGGTACGACCCGCCGCGGTACATGCCGCCCCAGTATTGGTCGACCGTGTCGATGCCCGACAGGATCTTGGGTGCGAAAGCAACTGTTGGTGTTTCCATGAGAGCCGTTACTGTAGTGGGGTTGAAACTCGTCGGGAGGCTCCCAAACAAACGGCATGCCGCTTTTAATGTTGCTCCGAAATCAGGCTGTTCGGCCTCGGAAAAGCCGTTTTCGCCGTGCAGCAGGTCGGCGGACCATCCCCTTTTGAGATTCTGCGTCAGCCTGAGACGGCGCAAAAAAACAGCGCCGAAGCGTTCAGGATGGCTCCCGCTCGCCTCGGCGCTGACGTCGAAGTTCGATGCGTTTGTAGGTGACTGCTAGTTGCTCGCCAGCTCCTGATCGAGGATGCCGCGTATGACGGCGCTGTTGTTCCACAGGTCTACGTCGCGTCCCTCGATCATGAGCGTCGGCGTCTGGAAGATGCCCATCGCGTTGCCCGCGGCAATCTCGTCGCGCACGCGGTTGCGCATGGCGGGGTCGGCGAGGCACGCCTCAAACTCGGCCCGGTCCATGCCGAGGTTTTCGGCCGTCTCGATGAACAAGGCGCGGCTGAGGCGGCGCTGGTTCTCGAAGAAGTTGTCGTGGAAGGCCCAGAACTCGCCGCGGTCCTGTGCGCACTCGGTCGCGATGGCAGCCAGGCCAGCGTTTATGTGCATAGGCCGTGCGATGGAGTCGTTGATGGCGTGGTCCAGCGGGTAGTGCGCGTAGTAGAACGCGATGTCGTCGCGGTACTCGTACAGGATCGGGCGGATGTGCGAGGCGGCGCGCTGGCAGGCCGGGCACTCGAAGTCGCTGAACTCCACGATCTTGACTTTGGCGTCGGGGTTGCCCCAGAGGGCCGCGCTCTCGGGGATGATCATCTCCTTGGCTTCCTGGCGGAAGTGCAGCTGCAGCGCGCGGTCCAGGTCGATCTGCGAGACGCCCGCGTCGGCCTTGGCGTTGGCTTCGTAGCGGTTCATCAGCCCGCCGCCGAGCACAAAGAAGACGAGCGCGATCACGCCGAAGCGTAGCGGCTGCGGGTCGAAGCTGAGGCCTGCGGGCTTGCCCGTGAAGCTGGAGACGTACTTGCCGATGAACCCGCCCATGTCGCCGAAGCCCTTGCCGAAGCTCTTGTAGGCCGCAATCAGTAGCCCAATGTTGACGCCGTACATCCCGAGGCACACCGGGCAGAGCACGCCGAGGTCAACCAGCTGGTACGCTTTGACCAGCGAGAACAGCACGCCGCCAATGCTCAGCACAAAGACGGCGGCGACGGCACCCGCACCGCGCTCCTTGTTGGTGCCGAGCAAGGCGTATAGCCCCGCGCCGATAGCAAACACGTAGAACAGCAGGCCCCACCCGGCTACGGGCACGCCGAGCAAGTAGGCGTAGCTGGAGGCGAGGGCTGCGTCGCAGTTGACCCACTCGTTGATGGAGCACGAGCTGGGGTTCTCCAGGCCCCCCGCCTCGATGGCGATGGTCGTCTGGAGCGCGTAGCTGGCCAGCGCAATGCCGACGACCGCCACGCCCACCAGCGCCCCAATCATGCCCGTGTTCAGCGTGGGCTGTGCGCCGCCGCGGGCGCGCTTCTTCTTGCGATTCTTCGAGGCCTTCTGCGCCATGATCCGATGCGTTGGTTGAAGCGAGGCTGCGTCAAAACCCGATATCGGGTATGGTTCCCCGTGTTTCCGTTGCCCTTACAGCGGCGGGACGCGGCCTTCAGGCCAGTGCGCCCTACCTCTCAGCGAGGTGCTGAGCACAAGCATTATCGCCAGGATCGCGCTCCGTTTAACCTCGACCGCTTGGCCAACCTCATCGGCGTTGCGCTTCCTGTGCTGTTCCCCTGTGGCTGCCGCCATGCGTGTTGAGAAACTGGTGAAGCTCTTGCCGCCGTGGTCGCTGTGCGGCAACGAAGCGCGGCAGCAGCGGTATAGGGCGCGCTTTGAGTTT
>JBCCMF010000178.1:0-9677 GCA_039026435.1 Bacteroidota bacterium | reverse complement strand
GGTACACAGGCCTATGATACCCTACACACGCGAAGTGCCGAGAACGTGCTGGGCATAGACATCGCCCCGGAGGTGGTGGAGCGGCACCTACAGGCCGGGCGCCACGTGATACAGGCCAGTGCCACCGATACCGACTTCGGGTCGCGCCTGCACCTAGAGCACGGTAAGCTCCGCCTGATTCTGCTCACCATGCCGCAAAGTGTTGAGAATGCGGCGGCGGCGACCATGCTGAAGAACAATGGCTACACGGGCCGCATCAGCGCACTAGTGAAGTACGACGACGAGATCGACATGCTGAAGGAAGCGGGCGTCAGCCATGTGTTCAACCTGTACTCCGAAGCTGGAGCGGGGTTCGCCGCCGACGCCTGCCGCGGGCTGATCCCCCTCGGAACGACGGTAGAGCTCGAGCCCCCCATCGCGTCTAGCGACCGAGCGGCGTAGTAGCTATCGGCGGTGCATTTGGGCTGTGCGAATGTGACATTCTGAGTCCGCGCGCTCGCCAACGCCACATCGCGGCATCTCATCGCCTATCCTACGCGCTCAAGGTGTCCGCGTGTACGACTACGACTAGCGATAGATGAATCTACTGCATTATCTCATCCGAGGCGTAGGCCTTCTGGTTTCGCTGGGCCTCTTCTTGCTCTCGCTCGTCGTCATGGTATACGCGGCCGTGGAAGGCGGGCAGGTGGTCGCCAAAATTCTGGCGTTCAACGCCTCCGAGTACCGCGTCATCTACAACACGATGACCGTGGTGGACCTCTTCCTGCTGGGCTTCAGCGTGCTCATCGCCTCGGTGGGCATCTACGAGCTGTTCGTGGGCGCCCTGCCCAACATGCCGCTGTGGCTCCGCGTGACGGACTTTGACGAGCTCAAGGGCGTCCTCATCAAAGCCGCCATCGTGGTCATGGGCATCTCGTTCATGGGCCGCGCTGTGACGTGGGACGGCGAGGAAAACCTGCTCAACTACGGTGTGGCCGTCGCGGTCGTGATTGCCGCGTTGAGCTTCTTCCTTTCGACAAAAGTCGCGGCGCACAAAGAGAAGGCCTCCGCTTCTGAAGCACCCGCCGAGCAGACGACGGAAGACGACGAGTGACCTCGTGCGCTGCGCCCTATCTCAGGCGGCCGAGCGTTCCTGCTCCTTGTATTGCAGCTCGTACAGGCGCCGGTAGAGCCCGCCCAGCCCGAGGAGTTCCTGGTGCGTCCCGCGTTCGCGAAGCTGTCCCTTGTGCATGACCAGGATCTGGTCGGCGTATTGGATCGTGGAGAGGCGATGGGCGATGACGATGGACGTGCGGCCGTGCATCAGCCGCTCCAGCGCGTTCTGGATGAGCGCTTCCGTCTCGGTATCGACGCTGGACGTGGCCTCGTCGAGCACGAGGATGGCGGTGTCGAAGACGACGGCGCGCACGAACGACAGCAGTTGCCGCTGCCCGTGCGACAGCGAGGCGCCGCGCTCGCGAACGTCTTGCTGGTAGCCCTTCGGCAGGCGCTCGATGAACGTGTCGGCGCCGATGAGGCGGGCGGCGTCGCGCACCTGCTCTAGGCTGATGTTGGGGTCGCCCAGCGAGATGTTGCGCTCCACCGTGCCCGAGAAGAGGAAGACGTCCTGCAGGACGAGCCCGATGTGCTGGCGGAGCGTCTGGAGGTCGAGTGCCGTGATGTCCACGCCGTCGAGCGTGATGCGGCCGCGCTGGATGTCGTAGAAGCGCAGCAGCAGGTTGATGATGGTGCTCTTGCCCGCCCCCGTGGCGCCTACGATGGCCGTAGACTGCCCGGGCTCTACCGTGAACGAGACGTCGCGCAGGATCCAGTTGGGGTCGTCAGTGGTCTCCACGTCGGGGTCGTAGCTGAACCACACGTTCTCGAACACGATGCGCCCCTCGGCCGACGGCAGCGGCGTGGGCGCCTCGGGCTGCGGGAGCGCCTCGTCGCGGTCCAGCGCGTTGAAGATGCGCTCGGCGCCCGCCATCGCGCTCTGCAGCGTGTTGTACTGGTCCGAGAGGTTGCGGATGGGCTCGAAGAACTGCCGCGTGTACTGGATGAAGGCGATCAGCACGCCCAGCGTGAGTGCGCCGTCCATCGCCCGCACGCCGCCCACCCAGATCACGAGCCCCATCGCGATGGAGCCGATGATCTCCACCGATGGCCAGAAGATCGAGTAGTAGAAAATCGTCTTGATCTGCGCCTGGCGGTGGTCGTCGTTGATGCCGTCGTAGCGGCGCATCTCCTCGGCTTCACGGCGGAAGACCTGGACGATCTTCATGCCCGTCACGTGCTCTTGCAGGAACGCGTTGAGGCGGGCCACCTGCGTGCGCGTCTCGCGGTACTGCTCGCGCACGCGGTTGCGGAACCAGAACGTCATGCCCACCATCAGCGGCATCACGCCCAGCGTCACCAGCGCCAGCCACCAGTTCAGCGTGAACATGAAGTAGGCGATGAAGACGAGGCGCGCCAGGTTGCCCAGGATGACGATCACGCCCGCCGAGAGCACGTCGCTCAGCGATTCGATGTCGGAGGTGACGCGGGTGATGAGGCGGCCGAGCGGCGTCGTGTCGAAGCGGCGGAGCGGCTGCTTCTGGAGGTGGCGGTAGAGCTTGGTGCGCAGGTCGTAGATGGCGTTCTGGCCAATCCACTGCGTCAGGTAGCTGTTGACGAAGGTGAGCACGCCCTCGCCCACCAACACCAGCACCAGGAAGAGGATAATACGCAGCAGCCCCTCCAGATCGCCGACCACGATGTGGTTGTCGATGGCGATCTGGACGAGGCGTGGGCGTAGCGGCCCAAGGAAGGCCGCCGTCAGGGTAAGCGTAAGCGCCAGCACCACCCATCCCTTGTACGGCATCAGGTAGCGCACAATGCGCTTGAGCAGCGTGCCGTCTAGACCGGGGCGGTCCTTGGTTAAGTCAGGGGAGGAGGGGCGGGCCAAGAAGTGCGACTAGGTTAGTCGGTGAGGAGCTCGATGCGTGTGACGCTGTCCGAGGTCTGGTCGATCATCATCTGCTCGCCGTTGGCCTCCACGTCGATGCCGCCCTTGACGGCGGTCGTCACCTCGGCGCCGACCATGATGCCGTCTTTGGAGAAGTAGTAGGTGCCTTGTTGCGTGCCCTTCAGGCTGACAATCGCCGTCTGGCCCATTTGGCTCGTCTCGCCGTCGATCACGTTGGTGCCCTCTAGCGAGATCACGAAGACGTCCATGCCTGCGCGCTCTTCTTCGCCCGTGACGGTATACGTCGATTCGACGGTACTGGTCACGCCCGGTTGCGCCTCGGTCTCGCGCGTGGTCGTCCAGGTGGTGCCCATCGCCAGGGGCTCATCGGGTAGCTTGAGGAAGAAGTTGTTGAACTGACCTGCGATGTTGCCACCCGGCGCACCTTCGGTCACCGTGGGCGTCTCGATGGTCTCGACGGAGCCGTCGTCTTGCATCGTGAAGAGGTAGCCGCCTGTCATCATGTCCATCATGTTGACGTCTTGCTTGCCCATCGGGGTGTCGGATTGCACGTCGAGCGACTCGAAGGCGGCACGGACGGTATCCGCCTCAGCAAAGGTGACGGTGAAGATGCCCTCGCTTGTACTCTTGGCGTCTTGCTCGAACTGTGGCGACACGATCGACTGCTCTTGCTCGGTCGTTTCCTTGTAGCGGAGCGTTTCGCCCGGTGTGCGCATGTATGCGGTTTGTGCAAATGCAGGCAAGGCGACAAGTACGGCCAGCGTGCACAGCGAAAGAATGCGTTTCATAGATAGAGTCGAGTTGGTGGGTAAGGGGACAGGCAAGGTGACTGGTCCCGAACGTGTGGAAGGACCTTCAATTCCTTTATGGGCTCGGTGTTCTAATCCAAAAAGGCCGCCCCCTGCGGCCCGTTGGTCGGGCAGGGGGCGGCGCGAAGGGAGCGGCTGTGGTAAAGCCATCAGAAGCAGTTGTGCGCAAGCGCGGCAGCGTTACTCCGTAACCAGCATCGTGGTGTTCGTCCCCGTGATGTCAATATCGATGGCCACGCTCTGGCCGCCGCCTTCCATGTCTTGGCCGCCACTGACATCTTGACTAATCTCAGAGCCCACCATGATGCCTTCCTCTACAGCGTAGTAGTATTCGCCCGTCAGCGTGCCTTTGAGGTTGATGATGACTGCCATGCCTTGCTGCTCCGTTTCGCCATCGACCTCAGTGGTGGCGTCGACATTGATGACGAGCACGTCCATACCCGCTTTGGTGGTGGTGCCTTGCACCGTGTAGGTGGTTTCCACAGTTGAGGTGACACCTTCCTGCATCATGGTCTCTTTCGTGGTCGTCCAGGTCGTTCCTTCGGTGAGGTCGTCCTCGGGAAGCTCAAGGAAGAAGCTGTCGAACTGCTGTGCAATGTTGCCGCCCGGTAGGTTCATAGGGGCGGACAACGTCGGGGTAGTCAGCACCTCAACGGTGCCGTTATCGCTCATCGTCATGGTGAAATCGCCAGTCATCATCGTCAGGAGGTCCATGGCCTCCTCGT
The DNA here is from genome assembly GCA_039026435.1 of Bacteroidota bacterium. GTDB lineage: Bacteria > Bacteroidota > Rhodothermia > Rhodothermales > JBCCMF01 > JBCCMF01. Next base: position 5,196 of record JBCCMF010000178.1, on the reverse strand, counting down.
TGCCTGCCATGTCTACGGCGAGGTCGTATTTGTCGTACATCGCTCGCACCGTGTCGGCTTCAGCAAATGTGACGGTGATAAGGCCATCGCCCTCTACGTCAATGACCTGTTCGCCTTGCGGTGCGACGGCGGTCGTAGCGACTTCACTCGTGATGCTGTATTGCAGCGACTTGCCGGGCGTGCGGTCGTAGACGGCTTGTGCCGAGGCGGTGGTGACAAAGATGGCGACGAGCGCGCACAGCGAAAGAATGTGTTTCATACAGAAGGTCCAGTTGGTGGGTTAGGGGAGGCAAACGCGAGCGGAGAACGGGCGCCATCACGGGTGGATAGGCTGTAGCTCCTCTGCGGTTGTGGTATTTTGGTGCTTACGGACCGCTTCGGCGCGAAGATGCATGAGTTCCGCGTGAGGATAGCGCGCGCTGAAATGACCGAGCAGGAGGCGATCTGCACCTGCTTCGTCGGCTACCCGGGCGGCTTGGGCGGCAGTGCTGTGGCCGCGCTCCTGGGCGAGGTGTTCATGGACATCGCGGTACGTGGCTTCGTGGTAGACCACGGCAGCGCCGTCAGCCAAGGCAACGCCGTTCTCGCACGGGCGCGTGTCGGTGACGTAGGCAAACGCCTTGCCGCGCTGCACTGGGCCGACGACCTCTTCGGGACGCACCACACGGCCCTCGGCCGTTGTGATCGCCTCGCCGTTTTTCAGCTGGCCAAGGGCCGGACCATGCGGCACGCCGAGCGCTCGGGCTTTGTCGGCGTCGAGGGTGCCGGGGCGGTCGGTCTCGGTGAAGCGGTAGCCGAAGCAGGGCACCGTGTGGTCAATGGGCCTCGCCTCCACGCGGTAGTCTGGCGTCTCGGCAACGACCGCATGCGGTGTGTCAGGCACAAGCTCCACGATGTTGAGGTCGTACGGCCAGCGCCCCTTGCCGGGTAGGCTGTCGATGAATGCGCGCAAGCCCGTGGGCCCGACGATCAGCATCCGCGAGCGGTCGGGTTGGGTCAGCGCCAGCGAGTTGAGCAGGCCAGGGATGCCGAAGACGTGGTCGCCGTGGAGGTGCGTGATGAAGCAGGCCTGCAGGCGGCTCGGCTTTACGGACGTTTGGGCCAGTTGGAACTGGGTGCCCTCGCCGCAATCAAACAACAGCGTGTGGCCGCTGCGCGGGTGCTCCAGCGTCAGGGCCGAGAAGTGGCGACCGTAGGCGGGCAGGGCCGCAGAAATACCAAGAGGGGTAAGGGTGAACGCAGTCAACTGAAGGTGGTGCAGCGCGTAATCAATGACGCCGCGCCATACGGGCGGCAGCGAGCCTGCGTTCCTCGCTGCCGCCGGGTACACACTGAGGGCGTCATCGGGATCGGAGCCGCGCCTTGGTGGTCGTCTGGCTCTCGCGGTCGGAGGTCATGGTGCGGCCCATCGCCTCGATCTCGCTGTAGGCTTTGGTCTCGGTTGTGCGGTCAAAGCCAACCAGCAGGCCCTCATCCACGGCAAAGTAGTAAGTCGTGTTGTGGGTGTCCTTGTTATCCAAGTCGACCTCGCTGCCTGTGGAGCTTTCGAACAGGCCTTGAGTGGTCGTCTCGCCCGTCATCTCGATAACCGTCACCGTGTAGCCGTTCATGGTGGTCTCGTCAACAACGGTGTAGGTGTAGGCCTCCGAGTGCGTCCCGCCTTTGTCGTGGGCCACGCTCCGGCTCCATGTCCATGTGGTGCCTTCGACGAGCGGTTCTTGCGGCAGGGGTGGGAAGAACAGTTTCAGCTCACCGGCTATCGAGCTGCCTATCACTGGGTCGCGCTTCAGCTCGGGCCGCTGTACGACGCTGCCCATGCTGTCGGCGCGCAGGGCAAACCGGAAGGCGCCCTCAATGGCATCGGCCAGGTCGTAGGATTCAGGCTCGACCGGGTTGCCCGATTCGAGGTCGAAGCCTTCAACGATGGCCTCGACGCTGTCGGCCTCCTCAAAGGTGAACGCGAGGTCCAGATCGCGCTCGAACATGCGGTCAAAGGCGGCACTAGGCGTGAACGTCGTGCTCTCTGAGTCTGTGGCGATGCGGTAGCGCAGCACGTCGCCCGGCGTGCGCGTGTACGTGGGGGCCTGGGCGAAGACGGGCGCGGCAAGAAGCAGCGCGAGGATGACGGAAGCATAGAAGCGAGGTCGCATAGAAGTCTGAAGGTCAAAGGTGGGACAGGGCCGCCGCTCGTGAGGCCGCGCGGCGCGTAAGGATGCCAGCGTGTGCGGATGTGCTGTGCAGCGAGAACGCAAGGCGCCTGCGCTTTCATGTGAACAGGCGGCGCTAGGCGCGTGCAATTAACATCTTTTAACAACCACGCCGTGCAGGACCGTCCGAAACTGCAGGCTGGCTATCGGCGTGCATGGGCAATGCCCTACCGCTCGTCCATGCTCATCCACGGTTCCTTCGGCTCTGCCGCACACGCCATGTGGTACACGCCGCTGGAGGCAGCATGGGGTGGCCCCGCCGAGGTGGTGGTGCTCACGCCCGGCGCCGACGCGCGCACGGCGGTCCTGGCCGAGCTTGAGCAGCGGGGCCTGGCGCCCGCCGCCGAGCAGGTGGCGTCGTGGACGTCGTATCTGTGGGCCGAGCTGCAGCGCCGGTGGCCATCGTGGGCTGCGCAACACGGCTTCGACGCCATGCGGCCGCCCATCTACCTCTCGTTCGAGCAGGCGCAGGTGGTGATGGATGCCGTGGCGCGCCCCATGCGCGAAACGGGCCAGTTCGACGGATGGGCGCTGGCGCCCGCCTCGCTTGCTGCCGAATTGCTCGATGTGCGCGCCCACGCCGCCAGCGCCACGCTGTCATCCGAGCGGCTCGCCGCATCATGGACCGAGGAAACGCCCGTCCAGGAAGCGCTCGCTGCCTTCGCCGACCGCTGCCGACGGTTCAACCTGATCGACTTCGCCACGCTCGCTGGTACGGCGGCGCTGGGGGCTCCTCCCGATGCCTTGGTCTTTGCCTACCGCGTGGACGAGTGGCCGCCTGTTGCGCTCCAGATGCTCTCGCGATGGATGCATGGTGGTACGGCCTGCATCGCCATCGCCGACCCGCATGGCGGTACGCGCTTTCGCCTGGGTGTGGATGCGCGCTTCACAGCGACGTGGCGCAAGCAGGTTGCCGACGTAAAATCAGCCGATCCAAACCCAACAGCTCGTGGCCGTTTGGCGGATGAGATCGTGCGCCTCATGGCCGATCCCGACGGTACTCCGCACCCGGACGCGACGCACGCCCTGCGCGGCCACCTTACCGACCGCAAGCGCCCACGCCTGTTTCGAGCGGTCGCAGGCGCGGTCAGGAGCGCGCTCAACCTGGGCACGGTGCCGGAGGACATCGCCTTGATTGCGCCGTATATCGACGGGGCCAGCCAGGTGCTCCTAGCCGATGCGTTTGATCGTGCGCAGATCCCGATGGCCTTCGCCCGCCGCCAGCAGCGGCTCACCGCCTCCGCCGATGTCCGGGCCGTGCGCACCGTCTGCGCTCTGCTTGCGCCTGACGCGTTCGCTCCGCCGCACCCCGATGACCTCGCCCTCACGTTGCATCGGCTCGTGCCCTACCTCGATCTTCTGCGCGCCCGCCTGCTGGTAGATCTGCTGTTCGAGCCCGAGAGCGGCGTGCTGCGCGACACATCGGTGCTGCGGAAGAAAGACACGGTGCGCCTGTCAGAGCGGCAACACACCGACTACAACACGCTGCTCTACCGGCTACGCCCGCGCAGCGGCGAGGTGACGCTGACAGGCTTGCTGGACGCAGCCATCGCCGCGTTTCCCGATACGTATCACGCGGGCCCGTCCGTACAGAGCTTGCGCGACGCCGCGGCACGCTTCCTCGACCTCGCCGACGCGCTGGGCGTCCCTGAGCGCTACCGTCTCCAGCGCTTCTTCGACACGCTCGACGCCGGTTTCCTCGCGCCCGCCACGCGTGGTACGCCATCCGGTCAGGTCATCGCCTATTCCATCGACGGTTTCTTGCGCGAGGAGCGGGCCGTGGCCGTACAGGTCTGGCTGGATGTGCAGGCGCCCGCCTGGATGCCGACGCCGTACGCCGCGTTTATGAACCGCGCCACCCTCTCCGCATCGTGGCTGGGCGATGCCGGGTGGGAGGCGAGCGACGAGCGGGCTTGGCGCTACGATCAAGCGGCACGCCGCGTCCGCAGCCTGCTGGACCGCTGCACCGACGGCGTCTACGTGTGCAGCCACCGCGACCCGCAGGCCACCCTTGCACCCACGCCGTTCCTCCACGCCCTCCACACCATCGCGGAGGCGCCCCGATGAGCAATCTGGTTCTACGCGAGGCGCAACGCCAAGCGCTGGCCTACACGGGCGGGCGGATGGGCATAGCCGCGGTGCCGGGCAGCGGCAAGACCACGACGCTCGCCGTACTCGCCACGCAGCTAGTGCGGCAGGGATGGACACGCGATGGCGGCCATCTGCTGATCGTGACGTACCAGCGCGCCGCCGCCGAGAACATCCGCCAGCGCATCGGCAAGATGCTGCGCAGGGCCGGGCTGTCGGGTCGGGGCGTGGAGGCGCGGACGCTGCACAGCCTGGCGTTCGGCATCGTGCGCAGCTACCCGAGCCTCGCGGGTTTGGGGCCGGAGTTCGGCGTGCTGGGCGGACGTACGAAGAACCGCTTCATCGACCAAGCGCTCACCCAGTGGCGCACGCAGTTTCCGGACCGCTGGGCGGCGCTCGTCAGCACCTCGCCAGCGGCGCACAAGCAACTGGAGCGGCTGTTGCCCGAGGTGTGCCGCTCGGTCATCGCGACGGCGAAGAACCTGCGCCAGTCCCCGTCCGCCGTGGCCGAACTCATCGAAGGCAGCGTCGATTCGTTGACGCCGTTTCTTGACATCGGCTGCTACGTGTACGCGCACTATGTGACCGCCGCCGAGCGGGCCGGGCTCCTCGACTTCGACGACATGGTCTGGCGCGCCGCCGACGTGCTCGACACCTACCCCCACGTCCGCGACGAGCTGCGCAGCCAGTGGCGCGTCGTGTTGGAGGACGAAAGTCAGGACAGCGTGCCGCTCCAAGAGACGCTGCTTGGCCTGCTGACGGGGGAGGGGGGCAACTGGGTGCGCGTCGGCGATCCCAACCAAGCCATCACCAGCTCGTTCACCGCCGCCGATCCCAAATACTTCCGCCAGTTCGTGCAGGCCGAGGATGTGCAAGCCGTCGAGCTCGACGAGTCGGGCCG
>JBCCMF010000177.1:0-9781 GCA_039026435.1 Bacteroidota bacterium | reverse complement strand
GGCAAAAGGGCGGGTATTGGAGAAGCGTACAGCGGTGGCACGCTGGCCCGTGCAGCTCATGCAGCATCTGATTGGTTATACACAGCGTGTGCGGTGTACCACGGGGCGGAAAAGATCATGAGATTTCAGCACGCGAGCCTGCTTCTGACGTTGGATACAGTTTCACCTGTCCCCTCTCGTAAACGCCAGAACGCATATGAACCCCCGTCTCTTCTTCGCTCTCCTGCTGTGTGCCGTTCTCATTCAAGCGTGTGACCAGGCCCAAGACGATCCTGTCGTCGAAGTCGTAGCCTACGACGGAGATCCTATCAATCCTAACCACATGTTTTGGACGTGGGAGGCCACGTTCGACGGCAACGAGATCACCATCCAAGGACACGACGGCAGGAAGCTGGCCGCCCTCGAAGCAGTGGGCGATGAAGGGCCAGTAGGGACCGTTATTGTCACCTTTCGCTATGTGCCCGGCGATCTGCCTGTGCTGCTTGATGCCTGGATTGGTCCCTGCGGTGGCGGCCTGGGAAGCACGGAAGAGTCCGGGCAGATTGCCATCGAGACGTGGGAGCCCGAGCGCCTGCTGTCGGGGCGCCTGAGCATCGGAGCGGAGGGCAAGCCCGTCCGCCCCGTCCCAGGGATCGAGGATGTGTTTTGGATTGACGTACAAGCGCCGGCCTAGGACGCGCTTCCTCGCTGATCAGTCGATGCCCACGTCGCCGCCACCGAAGTCGCGGTCGCCCATGTCGCGGTTGCGGCGGTTGGAGCCGCTCACTTCCTGGCCGAAGTTGTACGTGAACGTGAGGCGTAGCACGCGGCTCTCGCGCTTGCGGATGCCTTCCTGGAAGAAGAACTGGTCGCCCACCTGGAAGGAGAAGTCCATCGTGTCGAACGGATCGCTCAGGCTCATGTTGAGGTTGCCCTTGCCGCCGAAGAGGTCCTGCCGCACGCCGAAGTTGAGGATGGAGAACGCCGAGATGCGGCCGGCGGGTACATCGAGCGGGGCGCGGTAGAGGTAGAAGGTCTGCAGCGACAGGCCGGGCCGCATGCGCCACGTCAGGTTGCCGCGCGCGCTCCACGAGAAGGCGTCGTTCGAGAAGTCGGCCTGCACGTTGCTGCCATCGGTCGTCACCTTGTAGCCGCTGAGGCTGAGGAAGCCGCTGAAGTTGCCCATCCGCATCGTGGCGATGGACTCGATGCCGTAGGAGTCGCGGCTGTCGAAGTTGCGGAAGGTCATCGTCGAGACATCCGTCTGCGGGTCCACCGTTTTGAACCGGCTGTGCACGTCTACCGTGCGGCGGTAGTACGGCGTGATCTGTAGGCTGCCGCGCCGCGTGAATTGCTGATAGCTGACCTCGTACGAGTTGGTGTATTCGGGCTGCAGGTACGGGTTGCCCATCCGCAGGTTGAGCGGGTCCACAAACGACGCAAACGGGTTGATCTGCCGCGTGCGCGGGCGCTGGATGCGGCGGCTGTACGTCGCGCGGAACTGCTTCGTGTCGGTCAGCTTGTACGTGACGAAGGCGCTGGGGAAGACGCTGAAGTAGTCGTTGTCGAACGACTCGCCCGTCGTCTGCAGGTCGAAGGTCGTCATCGCCTGCTCCAGCCGGACGCCCACCTGCGTGTCGAACTTGCCGAAGCTGCGCGCCGCGATGCCGTAGGCCGCGTGGACCTGCTGCAAGAAGTCGAACTCGTTGTTGAGCCCAACATCCGGTGTAAGCAGGCCGCCGGGCACACCCGACTCCGAGAAGAAGGCGTTGTCTAGCCCCTCAAACTCGCTGATGTATCCGGCCTCGACCTTGGTGGCGCCGAGCATCTTCACGAGATCGAACTGCGCCGCCAGCGTGTAGTCGCTGTTGTCCTGGCGGTTAATCTGCAACTCGTCGCGGATGAAGCTCGACGTGGGATCGAGCGGCTCATAGGTCTGCGTGAAGCGGTCCAGGTCATCGGCCCACGACTGGTTGTAGCGCACCTCGGCCGTCCATTCGTTGGCGTTGGGCGTGAACGTGCGCGAGTACGTCAGGCGGTAGTCCATGCCCCAGTTGTCCTGCTCGCCAGCGGTGACGCGGTCATACGACTCCACCGTCTCCAGCGTGTTGCGCGTGAGCGTCGTGTTGAGCACGTCGTTGGCACGGCTGCTCTGCCGCCCTTGCGCCGAGAGCGTCAGCACGTCGGTGCGGGCGAAGTTGTAGTCCATCGTGACGCTGAGCAGGTTGTTAAGGCGGTTGTTGAGGCCGTCGTCAATCTGGTCGATCAGGTCGGATGCGCCGTAGAAGTTCTCGCGGAAGTTGTCGCCGGTGCTGAAGCGGTCTTCGTAGCGGAAGCCGTAGTTGGCGAACACCCGCAGCTTGCCGCGCTGCGCGTTCAGGCTCCCGCCGATGTTGTACTTGTCGCCCGTGCCGAAGCCGGCCTGGATGCTACCGCCCACGCCCAGGTCGGCGTCTTCGCGCAGCTCGATGTTGAGGATGCCCGCCATGCCCTCGGGGTCGTACTTCGCCGACGGGTTGGGGATGACCTCCACGCGGTCGATCAGGTTGGCCGGGAGCTGTTGCAGGAACGCCGTCAGCATGTCGCCGCGCATCGGGGCGGGGCGGCCGTTGATCAGGATGGCCACGTTCTGGCTGCCGCGCAGGCTCACGTTGCCGTCGATGTCAACCTCCACCGAGGGGATGTTCTCGAGCACCTGCGTGGCCGTGCCGCCGCCCGCTACGGGCATGTCCTTCGTGTCGTAGATCGTCCGGTCGATGGCAAACGTCACCGCCTCGCGCTCGGCCGTCACCTCCACCTCGTCCAGCAACGTCGCATCCGCACTGAGCACGATGCGGTCCATGTCCACCAGGGGCGCCTGCCGCGTCGGCGTAGCCTCCACGCTGATCGGCTCGTAGCCGACGAAGCTCACCTTGAGCAGGTAGGTGCCGGGGAAGAGGCCCTCGAACGTGAACTGGCCATCGTGGTCGGTGATGGCGCCGGAGACGAGCGAGGTGTCGGGCGCTGCCTCGGCCTGCCCACCGCTGCCGGGGCGTCCGCCGCCGAAGCCGCCCATCATGCCGCCGCCTTGCCGCCCGATGCGGTAGAGCGCGACCGTGGCCGAGGGGAGTGGCTGGCCCTGCACATCGTCGATGATCTGCCCGCTGATCTCGGCCACCATGAACCGCTGCATCCGCTCCTGCATCTGGGCTTGGCTGGGGCGCTGTGCGAAGAGGGGCGCGGCGCAGAGGAGGACAAGGGCGCAACAAGCGAAGAAGCGAACGGCGGAAGGGCGTAGCGAGAAGGACAAAACCGTGCAGGCTTGGTGATAGGAACCGAGTGCGAAACGTGGCCTCGGACGCGCGCATTCCTGGCGCCTATTACCATCCCGTGACGGTATGGTGGAGCTTTTGTGTAGGAGCACAACCGTTACCGTTGCGTAAGCCTCCGGGGCGATCTACCTTGGCGCCCTACCCCATGTGTCGATTGGATTACGGCGGAGACGGACAACTCATGCGATGGATCGGCGGGCGAAGGACAGCCCTGCTTACCCTAGGATTCCTGTTGGCGGCGTGCGGCGGCACACCGAGCGCGGAGGCGCCCACGGCGGCGGCTCCAGCCGTGGCTGCACTCGCGTTCACCGAGGTCACCGAAGCGGCAGGGCTCGGCACGTTTGCCCATGTGACGGGCGCGGCAGGCGCCAAGTGGTTCCCCGAGACAATGGGCTCGGGTGGTGGCTTCGCCGACTTCGACGGCGACGGCTGGGACGACATCATACTCCTTGGCGGCGGGCTGTGGGACGAGGCCGCCACGTGGAACGGCGTCTGGCTCTACCGCAACAACCAGGACGGCACCTTTGCCGACGTCACCGAAGCCTATGGCGTGGCAGGCCTCAGCCGCTACACCGTAGGCCTTGCCGCGGCCGACTATGACGCCGATGGCGACCTCGACCTCTATATCACCGCCCTCGGCCCGAACATCATGCTCCGCAATGACGGCGGGCAGTTCACGGATGTCTCCGAGACGTCGGGGGCCGCAGGGCCGTATGCCTGGAGCACGAGCGCGGTCTTCTTCGACGCCGACCGCGACGGCGCGCCCGACCTCCACGTGGGCAACTACGTAGACTGGACGCCAGAGACCGACCTGTGGTGCACCACGGATGGCACCAACAAGGCGTACTGCACGCCCGAGAGCTACGCCGCCTCGGTCAGCCACTTCTACCGCAACAACGGCGACGGCACGTTCACCGATGCCAGCGACGCCACGGGGTTCGGCGGCAGCGCGGGCAAGAACCTCGGCGCCGTCCCGGTGGACTACAACGACGACGGCTGGACCGACCTCCTCGTGGCCAACGACACCAACCCAGACGAGCTGTTCCGCAACAACGGCGACGGCACGTTTGCCGAGGTCGGCGCGCTCAGCGGCATCGCCTATGACGAGCGGGGGCGCGCCCGCGCAGGCATGGGCATCGACGTGGGCGACGTGGACGGCTCGGGCAACGTAACCATGATGGTGGGCAACTTCGTCAATGAGATGATCGGCGTTTACCGCTACACGGGCCGTGACCTCTTCTTGGACCGCGCCGCCGCCTCCAGGATGGGCAGCCCCAGCCTCCGCACCCTCACCTTCGGCCTCTTCCTGGCCGACCTCGACCTGGATATGGATCTCGACTTGATCGCCGCGAACGGCCACATCCACCAGGAGATCGAGAAGGTGCAAGACAACATCACTTATCGGCAGGCTACACACCTCTTCCTCAACGACGGCAGTGGCCAGTTCGTGGACGTCGCCGCTGACCTCGGCGCGCCGCTGACCAACCGCCTCGTCTCGCGTGGCGCCGCCTACAGCGACATCGACCACGACGGCGACCTCGACGTGCTCATCACCGAGAACGAGGGTCCGGCGCACCTGTGGCGCAACGATGTCCGCACCGCCGCCAGCCAGCCCAGCCCCGGCTTCCTCACCGTCGATGTGCGCGATGCCAACGGGCAGACCGCCCTCGGCGCCCGCGTTGATCTCCATGTTGGGGAGCAGCGGCAGGTCCGATGGATGCGGGGCGGCGGCAGCTACCTGTCGCAGTCGTCCACCGCCGCCGCGTTCGGCCTTGGCAGCGCCGCGCAGGCCGACTCGCTCGTGGTGACGTGGCCGCAAGCCTCGGGCGCACCCCTCGTCGCGCGCTTCGCCGATGTGGCGGCCAACCAACGCCTCACCATCACACCCGACGGCTTCGGAGGTACGCCATGACAATCCGATGGATGCGAAACGCCGCCCTTGTGCTCGTCCTACTGCTCACCGCGTGCAGTGACCCTGAGCCCAACGCGCCAACCGTCACGCAAACGCCCATCCCGCCGGAGGCCGCTGCCCTGCTCGGGCAAGCGCAGCAGGCCTTCCGTACGGGCGACACGCCGCGCGCGCTCCAGCTCGCCGACCAGGCCATCGGGAAAGCTGTGCTCCTGCCCGATGCGCACTTCCTCAAGGGCCGCGTCTACGAGCAGCGCCAGCAGTTCGATGCCGCCGTGGCCGCCTACGCCAAGGCGCTGGAGCAAGACGCCGACCTGCAAGGCGCGTGGTACAACCTGGGCAACATCGCGATGGCGCAGCAGCAGTTTCAGCAGGCGCGGCGCCTCTACCAGCGCGAGGCCGACCGTCACCCCGAGGAGGCGTACGTGTGGCACGGCCTGGCCGGGGCCTACTTCGAGCTGGGCGTGATGGACAGCGCTCGCTATGCCGTGGAGGAAGCCTTGGCGCGCGACCCGGCCTACGCACCTGCGCTCTCCAGCATGGCCGACCTGCACAGGTTCGAGGGGACGTTTGACGCGGGCGTCCCCTTCGCGCAGCGTGCCGCCGAAGCCGCGCCCGGCAACGCCAACTACGTCAGCAAGTACGGCACCATGTTGCTGATGGCCGAGCAGTATGCCGAGGCGGTGCCTGTGCTGCGCGAGGCGGTGCAGCGCCAGCCCGGCGACCCCGAGGCGCTGCTCAACCTCGGCCGCGCCCTGCAGCAAACGGGCCAGGCCGACGAGGCCGCCGCGTTCATTCAGCAGGCCGAGACGGCGCGGCAGCTACAGGTGGAGATCACCCAGGCCGAGGCGCTGGTGCGGGCGGAGCCCAACAACCTGGGGCACCAAGCCCGCCTCGCCCAAGCCTATCAGCAGGCCGGCCGCCTCGCCGACGCGCTGCGCGTCTACCGCGTGCTCGAAACGCGCGCGCCCAACAACCTGCCGCTGCTCAACAACATCGCCAACCTGTACATCCAGCAGGGGGACACCGCCGCCGCCCGCCAGCGCCTCGACGCTATCCTCGACCGCGACCCCTCGGTCGTGGAGGCCTGGATCAACCGAGGCTTCCTCTACCGCGTCATGGGCCAGCCCGCCCGTGCCCAAGCCGCCTGGGCCGAAGCCCGCCGCCTCAACCCGAACCACCCCTCGGTGTTGGCTCTCGGGCGGTGATTGCGAACCTCGTATCTTTAGATGCCGTTGCTGCTAGAAAACAAGAAGCTGTTATGACCTACCGTGTAGCATTGACCAAAACCGATGAAGGGTATGCCGTCTCGTGCCCTGGTTTACCGGGCTGCTGGTCACAGGGCGCGACGGAAGACGAGGCGCTGGCTAATATCCGGGAGGCGATCACAGCGTATCTCGAAGTGGCTGAAGAGCTGGCCGATCAACAGAATGCCGAAATGCGGCTCGTAGACATCGCGGCGTGACGCATGGCTGGCGGATACCACTGCCGGGCGAAGTATGAGGAGGCCTAGAAGATGATCTGCCCTTGCAGCTTGACGAGGTGGCCGATGTCGTCGGTGGCGTTGCGCCGGACGAGGTACGACATCGTGATGCGGATGTCGCGGCAGTCGCGCCCCATAGCCGCGCTCGGGCTGTAGCTGGCACCGACGGTGCCGTAGAACTCACCGTTGCCGTCTACATCTTCCCAGAAGCGGTCGCCGCGGAGGAACACCTCGCCGAAGCCGAAGGGCGCCGACCACGCCTGCCCCGGCCGACTGCTGGCGGAACCCATCGACGTTAACCTGATGGGCAATGTGCATTGTACTAGCGGTTAAATGCACGCATGAGATCGGCGCGGATCTGCTTGTAATTTTGCCAGTCGAAATTCATGAGGAAGTTAGCTGCGTCATCAACGCCACGACGGAAGAGGTCCACCTTGTCTGCGTCCTTGATGGAGAAGTTGAGCCAGTTGTGTTTCGCGGTGTCGATGCAGGTGACCAAGTGGCTGTAGTCGGGGTTGCGTGTGATGAAATCGTAGTCGAGCGCATGGCGTGCCGTGTTGAACACCGCCGCCGTGAGGTCGCGGATGTTCTCCACATGCTGAGGGGTGCGGCGATCGGTGCCGAGTTTGGCGCCAAACGTGGGCGCAAGGGGGACCCGCTCCATCTCGTGAAAGACGTCAATCGGGAAGTTTGAGACGATGCCTCCATCCATGAAGAGCGCCTGCTGAGGAACAGGCCCATTATAGCTTGCTATCTCATCCCATAGCTTCTGAGCAGCTATTCCTTGGGGGAGGTTTGCCACGCGGTAGGGATGAAAAAAGAATGGCACCGACATGGACGCTCGGACGAACTCAGCGGGATTGACAGCCTGCGGATTTGGCCAAAACAAGGGCGCCATCTCGGGGAATTCAACCTTGGTCTCTGTTGTAATCTCGGCTGTGATCAAAGCGAGGCGAGCCGGACCAATCTGTGCGTTGCCATCTCGACTCTTGAGGCCACGGGGGCGATGCGCCATGCGATGCTCCAGATCGGCAGACGTTCGAACCCCTCGTTGCTCAAGGATAGTTTGAATCCACTGCTTGAAGGCGTCACCGGGGTGAAGGCCAAGGTCTTCTCTGAAGTTGTCCAACACTTGGACAAATTTGAGGCCCAGCCCAAAGAGACCAGCGCCCCGCAAGAGCGCATCGGTGAAGTCATGCGCGTCGCTATCGCCGTCAACAAATTCACGCAGGTCTTGCTTGGCAAGCTCGACGGCGAGCGCCGCACTCTTGGGGCGTTCTGCGGTATCGTACGCCGCGAAGAGGAGAGCAGCGATAGACCCCGCAGATGTACCCGCTATGCTGCGGAAGCGAATACCAACCTGTTCCATCGCATAGGTATAGCCGAGTAGCCCGATACCAAGCACCCCACCGCCTTCCATAACCAGATCGACGTATTGATTCCCATCGGCATCGATGATATCGGACACTTCAGCACCCGCTGGATGCTTGGCCTGCCATGCGCGAAGCTCCTTTATGGTGCTGCGGACGTCGGCATTGTGTGTAAACTGCTGTGCTTTCATGTGATCAATGAGGAGAAGAGAGAAGGAACGGGGTTGGGGTGCCACGTAAAGTTATGGGAGCGATCACAAAAAAGCTAACACATGCACGAAGAAAGTGCGGAGAGGCCAAGGGGCGGGATCAAGGCCGTGGTTCGTCTGCTACGGCTATCTAGGGCAGCCAGGCTATTACTGGAATCGTGGCGCGCGCGTGGCATCTTTGCTGGGTTGGCATTAGCTTCTGGAAGCGTTTTCCATCCTCTCAACTGTGTCGTAGTGCCATGCCTGATCTCAACCGCCGTTCGTTTCTCAAGACCTCGGGCGCGGCCGTCGCCGGGGCCAGCTTGGCTACGGGCTTTCCCACCATCCTGAAGGCGCAACGGCGCGACGTGGTGCGCGTGGCCACGGTGGGCGTACGGTCGCGGGGGAAAGAGCTGACGAACGCCGTGGGCCGCGTGGCTGGGGGCGAGGTCGTCTACGTCTGCGACGTGGATGTGGAGATGCGTAACAACGCGGTGGAGGCGCTCAAGGAGTTTCAAGACACGCCCGTCACTGCGCTCAACGACTTCCGCGAAGCCCTGGCCGACGACAGCATCGACGCCGTGGTCATTGCCATGCCGGATCACTGGCACGCGCCCGCCGCCATCATGGCGATGCAGGCTGGGAAGCACGTCTACGTGGAGAAGCCGGGCAGCCAGAACGCGCACGAGGGCAAGCTCATTGCCGAGGCGGCCAAGAAGTACAACCGCGTGGTCCAGCTGGGCACGCAGCAGCGCAGCGACCCGCGCACGCACGAGGCCATCCGCGCCATCCGCGAAGGGCTCATCGGCGACGTGTACTACGCCAAGTGCTGGTACGCCAACAAGCGCGGCCCCATCGGCTTCGGCAAGCAGATGGCCCCGCCCGAGGGCATCGACTACGAGCTGTGGCAGGGCCCGGCGCCGCGCCAGCCGTACCAGGACAACTTCATCCACTACGACTGGCACTGGTTCCGCCACTACGGCACCGGCGAGTCCTGCAACAACGCCACGCACGAGGTGGACGTGTGCCGCTGGGCGCTCGGCGTAGACTACCCCACGCGTGCCCTTTCCAGCGGCGGCCGCTACCACTACCAGGACGACTGGGAGTTCTTCGACACGCAGGTCATGTCGTTCGAGTTCGGCGACGACAAGAGCATCACGTGGGAGGGCCGCAGCTGCAACCCGATGGGCCACTACGGCCGCGGGCGCGGCTCCACCATCCACGGCACCAAGGGCACGCTGCTCATCGACCGCGACGGCTACGTCTTCACCGACATGGACGGCAAGGAGCTGCGCCGCAACATGCAGGGCGAGCAGTCCGACCAGACCAACACCGTAGGCGGCGGCAACATGACCGACGCGCACATGGCCAACTTCTTCGCCGCCATCACCGATGCCGAGCCACTGGCGGCGCCCGTCGAGGAAGGCCAGAAGAGCGTGCTGCTGTGCCACCTGGGCAACATCGCGCAGTTCACTGGCCGCAGCCTCTACCTCAACCCCGCCGACGGCACCATCATCGGCGACCGCCAGGCGATGGACATG
>JBCCMF010000176.1:0-9789 GCA_039026435.1 Bacteroidota bacterium | reverse complement strand
GGCCCACCCGTCCAGAGGCAGGCGCTTCTCTCGTTTCCGGACGTGGTGGCCGAGGCGGGTCAGGCGCCCTCGATGAACCCCAGGATGCCGTAGCGGATCATCGACACGGCGATGGCGGTGAGGAACAGGCTGGCGATCTTGGAGACGGCCTTCACCGTGCTCTGCCCCAGCTTGTCCATCAGCGCCGGGCCGAAGAAAAAGACCACCATCACCAGCGCGAGATTCAGGATCAGCGCGATGCTTGTGGGGATGTAACCGAAACTTTGCTGCGATACGATGATCGTAGTGATAGCGGCAGGCCCCATCACCAGCGGAATGCCGATGGGCACGATCCCCACCGACGAAACCCCGGTAGAGCCGTTGGGTTGGCGCTGCCTCATCTCGCCGAAGATGAGGTCGGTGATGCTGAGGATGAGCAAGATGAGGCCACCGCCCACGCGCAAGTCGTTGACCGTGATGCCGAGCGTGCGGAAGATGACCTGCCCCGCAAATAGAATGAGAAACGCGATGGCGAACGCTGTCGTGAGTGCCTGCACCGTCAGCTTGCGGCGGTCGTGGCGCGAGAGGCCATCGGTGAGGCCGATGAAGATGGGCAAGATGCCGAGAACGTTCATGGCTACGGCCAGCGGCAGAAACGATTCGAGAATCAAGTGAAGCATGTGATGCACCCGAGCAAGGATCTAGTGAGCCAACCCTCTGCTGCGGGCATGGCGGGCGGGTCGGCAGTGGAAAAAAGCCGCCTTCATCGCCCGCTTTGGGGGCTTTGTTTCGCGCTTCTTGCATTATCCACGCTGGGCTGTGAGCCGCGTGGCTACGAGCCCGACCTGGAGAATTTCATCGCCTCAGCACCCGTCTCGTTCGAGCGCATCGGGCTGGGCCAGCAGGCTACCGTCACCGACACCATCGAGGTGGCCGTGCGCGAGGCCGCCGTCTGGGACACGCTCGCGGCGCAGTTCCGGCCGCTCCAGCCCTTCGAGCCCGTCGACTTCGAGCAGACGATGGTGCTGCTGGTGGGCTTGCCCGTAGAGTCGGGCGGGCACACGGTGATCTTCGATTTCATCGAGAAGGTGGACACGGCCATCGTGGCGTACTACAACGTGCTGGAGCCCAACGTCGATTGCGTGACGGTGGAAGCCGCGGCGGTGGCGTTTCAGGCCGTGCGCGTGCCACAGGATGCGACGCCCGTCCACTTTGAGCGCCAGATTGAGCGCTACTCGTGCGAATTGTAGCGGCTGCAACCTCGCCCCGCAAGCGCAGTAGGAACGCGACTTAACCGCTGGACCCTAGCCGCCTTACACCATGAAGCTCTTCGGATCGCGAACGGCCTCGAAGGAGAAGCCCGCCGGGCTCGTGGGCGACGGCGCCGCTGGCACGCCTCCGCCCGTGGCGCAGGAGGACTTGGCGGAGATGACGTTCCTCGAACACCTCGAAGAACTCCGCTGGGCCCTCATTAAAGGCCTTGTAGGTATCGTCCTCACCACGGGCGTCTGCTTCTACTTCGACGACTTCATCATCGACACGGTGTTGATGGGGCCGAAGGAGTCTGACTTCATCACGTTCCGGCTGCTCGGGCTAGAGATCGACTCGTTCGAGCTGCAAAACCGCTCGGTCACCGGGCAGTTTTTCGCGTGGTTTGGGATGATCATGGCCGCCGGGTTTGTGCTCGGCTCGCCGTTCTTCGTGTTTGCGTTGTGGAAGTTCATCGAGCCGGGGCTGTACCCCAACGAGCGCAAGGGGCTACGCTTCTCGGCGGTGTTTGCCACGTTCTTTTTCATGCTCGGCATCTCCTTCGGGTATTTCATCGTCACGCCGTTCGCGCTGAAGTTCTTCGCCGGGTTCGAGCTGTCGCCCGAGATTATCAACGAGTTCGACATCACGCGCTACGCCAGCATGGTCACGTTTTGGTCGCTGGGCGCGGGCGCGCTGTTCGAGCTGCCTGTGGTGGTGTATTTCCTCTCGAAGCTGGGCGTGGTAACGGCCGCCATGATGCGGAAGTGGCGCAAGTTTGGGCTACTCATCACGCTCATCCTAGGCTCGCTCTTCACGCCGCCCGACCCGTTCACGATGATCCTCGTAGCCATCCCGCTGATGGGTTTGTACGAGCTGTCGATCCTGATTGCGGGCTACTCTGAGCGCCGGCGCGAGCGTGAGCTGAAGGCGGCCCTCGAATAGCTGCGTGCCGATGGACGCCCTCGATCTGCTGCGCGCCCTCGTGGCGTTTCCGTCGCTGAGCCATGAGGAGGCCGAGGTGGCTGCCTTTGTGGAGGCTGAGGCTCGGCGCGCCGGATTGTCCGTAGGCCGCCGCGACAACAACGTCTACACCTGGCTGGGCGACGGCGACGACCTGCTGCTGCTCAACTCGCACCTCGACGTCGTCCCCCCCTCCGCCGATCATCCGTCCCCGCCGTTTGAGCCCACGCTGGTGGATGGGCAGCTGTATGGGCGCGGAACGGTAGACGCCAAGGCCAGCGGCGCGACGATGCTCTCTGCGCTGTTTCAACTCAAGGCCGAAGGCTGGGCACCGCCCGAATCCGGTAAGGTGATGGTAGCGCTCACGGCGTGCGAGGAGACGGGGCGCGGCTACAACGGATTGGAAGACCTGCGCCCGCACCTGCCGCCCGTCCACGCCGCGCTCGTAGGCGAGCCGACGGATATGCAGCCGTGCCTCGCGCAGAAGGGGCTGCTCATCCTCCGGGTGGAGGCGCACGGCCAGACGGCCCACGCCGCCCGCGCCCACCTGGGCGACAACGCCATCCTCAAGGCCGCCCGCGACCTCCAGCGCATCGCCGACTTCCGCTTCGACCGCACCGACGGCTTCCTCGGCCAGCCCACCGTCACGCCCACCGTCATCGAGGGCGGCACGGCGCGCAACGTCGTGCCCGACCGCTGCGCGTTCTACCTCGACATCCGCTCCACGCCCGCGTACACGCACGACGAACTGATCGCGCTGTTCGCCGACGCACTGGAGTCGGAGGTGCACGTCCACAGCAAGCGGATCATCCCCGTCCGCACCAAGGCGGAGAGCCGCATCGCCCGCGCGTGTGTCAACGCCATCCCCAAGGCCCAGCCCTTCGGCTCGCCGACAGCGTCTGATTGGATGTTCTTGGCCGACGTACCGACGGTCAAGATTGGGCCGGGCTTCAGCGAGCGGTCGCACACGCCGCATGAACATATCGCAGTTTCCGATGTGGAGCGCGCCGTGCCGCTGTATAAACGCATCATCCAGGGCTATTTTCAGAGCGAGAACCAGTTCTGGGAGACGGCTGAACCTCCCCATTTGTCATCCCGAGCGTAGCCGAGGGATCTCCCCCGACTACGAATTGCGGCACCCCAAAGTGGGAGATCCCTCGACTGTGGCCTGCGGCCTTCGCTCGGGATGACAAGAGCGGGCGGTGTGCTACATGGGAGGCCACCGAAACTGGTGTTAGTGTATCATCTCCGCAAACAGGCTGGCTAGGTCCGATGAAGCTCTGGCAGAAAGACATCCGCGCGCACGACTGGGTGACGCGCTTCACCGTGGGCGACGACTACAAGTGGGACACCTGGCTGCTGCCGTACGACGTGGAGGGCACCCGCGTGCAGGCCTGGGGCCTCGCCGCCATCGGTGTTCTCACCCCCGACGAACTCAGCGCCATCGACCCGACGCTGGACCAGCTGCTGCGGGAGTATGAGAACGGGCTGATCGGCGTGACGCCGGAGGACGAGGACTGCCACACCGTCATCGAGCGCTACCTCACCGAGCGGCTGGGTGACACGGGCAAGAAGATCCACACGGGCCGCTCGCGGAACGATCAGGTGCTGGTAGCGCTGCGGCTGTTTCTGCGCGATCACCTCGGTCAGCTCACGCGCAAGACGGCGCGGCTGGCAGCGCACCTCTGCAACTTGGGCGAACAGTACGACGATGCCATCATGCCCGGCTACACGCACTACCAGCGCGCCATGCCCACCACGGCCGGCCAGTGGGCGCTGGGCTATGCCGAACTGCTCGCCTCGGATCTCGCCACGCTCCAACACGCATCGCACCAAAACAACGTGTCGCCGCTGGGCAGCGCGGCGGGGTATGGCGTGCCGTACCTGGATGTGCAGCGCGAGGCGATGGCCGAGCGGCTCGGCTTCCGCGCCGTGCAGCACCACGTCACGGCGACGCAGCTCTCGCGCGGCAAGTTGGAGCTGGAGGTGGTGCACGCGCTCGTGCAGGTGGCCGCCACCATCAACCGCATGGCGTCGGACCTCGTGCTGTACAACAGCGCTGAGTTCGGCTTCGTGGCGCTGCCCGCCGAGTACTGCACGGGCAGCAGCATCATGCCGCAGAAGCAGAACCCCGACGTGCTGGAGCTGGCGCGCGCCACCTACCACCGCCTGCTCGCCGAGATGCAGGTGCTCTTGACGCTGCCCGCCAACCTGCCCTCCGGCTACCACCGCGATCTGCAGCTGACCAAGGAGGCCGTGATGCGCGCCGTGCTGGTGACGCACGACCTGCTCGAAGCGATGCTCAACCTGACGCCGGGCATCGGCTTTGACCGGGAGCGGCTGACGGCGGCCACGACGCCTGAACTCTTCGCCACGGCTGCTGCGCTCGAACAGGTACGCGACGGCGTGCCCTTCCGCGAAGCCTACCGCGCTGCTGCAGCCGCCAAAGACCATCTCACCGCACCCGATGCTGCCGAAGCGCTCGCGGCCTACGTACGGGACGGCTATCCCGGCAAAGGCAACCCCGACGCGATCCGCGCTAAGCTGGCTTCGGCCTTGGAAGGTGCCTGACGGGAATCAGTTGGTCGAGTGGTGGCGGTTGATGGCCTCCGCGGCAATCGGGAAGGTGTCCGTGGCCAGGATGTCGATGCCTTGGCTGAGGTAGGCGTCGTACACCTCGCTGCCTGCCCGCGTGGCACGCTCGTCGATCAGGCCAAAGGTGCCCATCGCGGCGGAGATGCCGAGGGCGTTGAGGCGGGCGATCAGCGCGGGCTTGGCCTCGCCCACGCCCGTCCACGCCGAGACGCGGCTGAGGTCGGCGCCGGAGGCGAGCAGGTCGTCCAGGCTTTCCTCACTGCTGATGGTGAGCGAGTAGTTGAGGTCGGGCGCTAGCGCGTAGTAGCGCGCGAACATTTCGGCTGAGTAGACGATGACGATGGCGCGGTTCTCGGCCTCTTGGGCACGGATGGCCTCGACGACGGCCTCGGGTGGCACGCTGCGCTTCACATCGACGGTCAGCAGGGCACGCGCCTCGCTCCATGCGAGTACCTCGTTGAAACTGGGGACGCGGAAGGGGGTGACCACGCCGTAGGGATCGACGAGCAGGAGCTGCCGCAGCTCGGCCATCGTATAGTCGCTAACGGCGCCCTCGCCGTTCGTGGTGCGGTCCACGGTGTCGTCGTGCATGAGTACGAGCACGCTGTCTTCGGTGAGCTGCACGTCGATCTCCAGCAGCGCGGGCGTCAGCCGCAGCACGCGCTCCATCGACGGGATGGCGTTCTCCGGGAAGCCGCGCTGGAAGCCGCCACGGTGCGCCGAGATCAGCGGATGTGGCAGGGCGTCCGGGCGCATGGCCTCCGCCAGCGCCGCCGCCGAGGCGTAGCTGCGGTAGTGCTCGCTGGTGCGGGTGTAGCTGGGCGCCTCGGTCGCCGTGCGGGGCGCCGTAGCCGTACAGCCTGTGGCGGCGCCTACAAGGACGGCAGCGATCGCCCAGGCGCCGATGCGAAACGTCAGGCGGTACTTCAGATCGGGGAAACGCATGATCCGTTAGAGACCGTCTCTTTAGGTTAGGGCGTGGCGTTGCGGCGGATGATGTGGTAGCCGAAGTCGGTCTCGACGGGTGCCGGGGCGACCTCGCCTGGAGCCAGATCAACGATGGTGGCGTCGAACGCGGGCACCATCATGCCCTTGAACCACTCGCCGAGGTCGCCGCCCTGGGGGCCGCTCGGGCCGTCGGAGTGCTCCTGAGCCAGCGCCTCAAATTGCGAGGGGTCGGCTTGGATCTGCGCCATGAGTTCTTGGGCAAAGGTCTCGGCTTCCTCCTTCGTGCGCGTGACGTTCTGCGGTGCCCGCATCGCCCCGGCATACATGATCAGGATGTGGCTGCCGGCCAGCTGCTCCATGCGCTGGCGCTGGATGAAGGCGATGCCCGTGCTGACCTCAATCGGCCCAGACACGTCGTCGAAGCCGAGCGTTTGCAGCGAGTCCATGACGGCGAAGAGCGCAGGCGGCGGCATCTGCCCCTCCTGCAGGATGGGCAGCGCGATCGGGCCGTCGCCGAAGTCGTTGTGCTCGGCGGCTACGTCGTCAAAGTTGGCGGGCGTGACGTTGAGGTCGGCGGCGAGCGCCAGGGCTTCCTCCTTCGTGCGCGTCACGTCTTCTGGCGCGCGGAAGGCGCCCGTGTAGCTGATGAAGAACGCTTGCGCAAAGAAGTGCGGCACTTCGCCGGGGTCACGGCGGATGATGTGGTAGCCGAAGTCGGTCTCAACGGGCTCCGTGGTGATCTCGCCGGGCTCCAGCGCTTGCGTGGCGCCCTCGAACGGCGGCACCATCTGGCCCAGCGTCCAGGCGCCCAAGCTACCGTTGTTGCCCGCCGAGCCGGGATCGTCGGAGTTGACGGTGGCCAGCTCTTCGAAGCGCGACGGGTCCTCTTGGATCAGCCGGATCAGATCCTGCGCCTTGGCGAGCGCCTCGTCCTTGGTGCGCAGCGGCGTGTCCTGGCTGCCGCCCTGGGCGCCGTCGTACGCGATCAGGATGTGCGACGCCGCGAGGTCGCCGTTGATGGGGAAGGTTTGGATGGGCACATCGCCTATCATCATGTCACCCGACGATGCGTTTTGTGCGTTTTGTGCATTGCCGGATTCGGGAGACGAGCAGGCGGACAGCATCGCACACACGAGCAGCGCGGAAAGAAGCGTTCTAGACACGGAGACCAAAGGGGTGGTGAATTGAGCCGCCGTTCTACAGACGACTCCCGCATCTGTTCATCTCAACCCTGTGGGTAAAACCTGCCAGCACGTAGAGTTAGGAGGGCTCTGCATCAGGTTCGGAAGCCATCCGTTCCAGCAGGGCCAAGGACCTGGGCTTCTTGAAGAGGTAGCAAGCAAGCGTAAATGCAAGCAGAAAGAACCCCCCACCCAACGCCGCTATCCAGTCAGGTCTACCTTGATATGCGAGGCTGAGCGAACCAGCACATATGAAGATGCCTGTGCCCGCCATCATCCATGAAATTGCATCTGGACGGACTCGCCCAACGATAACGGCTCCTTCCCCATGCTCAACTAGTTTGCCGTTGATAACAGCCTCTCCCAAATTATACCACGAATTATAGCTCACCTTAAAGGATTGGCCCCTTACTTTCCCAACTAGTCGGGGACGTGATGAGGGCCACCATCTGGATGTCCACGTTGCTCTTTCGGTGATTCGGGATAAGGCTGTCGATGCCGAAACAGGCAGCTGAATTTCAAAAACTTCACTCACTCGCATTACAAAATCCCGCTTCCGATTCAAGAGTCGAGTACCCTGCGATACGCTCGCTCGTTGGCTAGCAAGTCAAGCGCGCGGATCATCTGCGGGTCGTGGCGGAAGCTGTCTTGGAGGTAGGCTTCGGGATCGAGGTAGCGCGCCATGATCTCCTCACGCAGCAATGCTTTCAGGCGGTCGGCGTGCTGGGCGAAGTCGCGCGTCTTGGCGTCGTCGATGGCGGTGCGGAGGCGGTCGAGATCGGGCAAGGCGGCGGTGTAGCCCGCCGCTTCGAGGTCGCCCGCCAGCAGGGCGAGGCGCTGCTGGGCGGTGGTCTCGTAGGTGAACGCCTCGGCGCCCAGCCACTGCTGGAAGTCGCGCAGGATGGCGTCGTCGATGGCACCGGGCGCGGTATCGTGGGTGGCAGCGTAGTGGTTGGCGTAGTAGAAGAATGCGGCGCGGCGGCGGAGGGCGGTCTCTAGCTCGCTGGATGCCGAGGCGGTGACGAGCACATCGGGCTCGATGCCGTAGCCGTCGTACACCGTGCGGCCGCCCGCGGTGCGGAAGGCGCGGCGCAGCGAGTCGGCCACGGCGATGGCGGAGCCGTCTTGCTCGCCGTAGTCGACGGACTGGATGCTGCGGCCCGTGGGCGTGTAGTAGCGCGCGGTGGTCAGCTTGAGGGAGGTGTTGTAGGGCAGCGAGCGCACCACCTGCACCAGCCCCTTGCCGTACGTGGTGTCGCCCAGGACGATGGCGCGGTCGTAGTCTTGCAGCGCGCCCGCTACGATCTCGCTGGCCGAGGCGCTCAGGTCGCTCACCAGCACCACCAGCGGCACGTCGGGGGCGATGGGCGTGTTCTCGTTGCGGTAAACTTGGCTGGCCGACCGGTTGCGCCCGCGCATGCTCACCATCACCGAGTCCTTCGGCAGGAACAGCCCGCTGATGACCACCGCCGACTGCAGCACGCCGCCCAGGTTGTCGCGCAGGTCCAGCACGAGGCCTTGTAGCGACTCGGTCGCCACCATCTCGCGGACGGCGTTGGTCACCTCGATGTGCGACTGCATGCCGAACTGGTCCAGCTTGATGTAACCCATCCCGGCGCTCGTGTCATCGTCCACGAACCCGGCGTACGACAGGCTCTCCAGATCGACCAGCACGCGCGGGATGGCGAACGTCAGCGGCTCCGGCTCGCCCTCGCGGCGCAGCTCGACCTCGGCGGTGGTGTTGGGTGGGCCGTCTAGCAGTTCCATGATGCGCGTGCCCGAGAGGTCGCGCACGTCCTGGCCGTTCACCTTCAGCAGCACATCGCCGGGGCGCACGCCTTGGCGGAAGCCGCTGGAGCGGCGGTGCGGGGCCACGACCGTAGGCTCGCCGTTCTGCACCTCCACGCCCAGCCCCACGCTGCCGTACTGGCTGCGGCGGAACGACTCGACCTGGATGCGGGCATCGGTGACCTGCCCTTCGTCGAAGTAGACGGTGTACGGGTCGAGGTCGGCGAGCATGGCGTCGAGGCCGGAGCGCATCAGCCGCGTGGCATCGATGGGGTCCACGTACTGCGTCACCAGCTCCCCGTACATCTGCCCGAAGATGTCGAAATTCTTCTTGAGCGTGAAGAAGTCGTCGTCGTGCGGCCACCAGAAGCCAGCGGTGACCCCCACGGCCAGGGTGGCGATGAGCAACGGGATGAGATGGCGGCGTTTCATGGCAGGGTGGGATAGGTCGTTCAGACGATGCGTGATATCAGTTCTGACAGCTGAGGATGCAGCACACCGCTTCTTCGTGTCATCCCTCGACTCTGGCCTTTGGCCTCCGCTCGGGATGACAATCCTGAAGCAACAGGCATCATTACAGAACAGACATGACTCTCTAGTCGAGGGCACGGTCCGACCGACCGCGGCCGCAGGGGTTCCAGCAGACTAGCTGTGAAACGGCGAGCGCTCCAGCTTCGTTTTGTTCGGCACAGGCACGGGCACCTCGGGCAACGTGCCGCTGCTGAAGTCGGGCGGGAGCAGGTCTTGCTCGGCGTTGATCACCTCATCCCACGTCAAGGCCTGGCCCGTGTAGGCGCTCTCGCGGCCGAGGATGCCCGCGAGCGTGCTGTAGGCCGTCTCCTCAACCTCGACGATGGGCGTGCCGCTGCGGATGCTGGCGATGAGGTCGGTGTGCTCTTGCACGTACGGGTTGTTGCCGCGCTCGGGCGCCTCGAACAGCACGCGGCCATCGTGCGCGCGGATCACCGACGAGCCTGGGTTGACGTCGGCCACGCCGAGGGTGCCCACGATGCGGTTGCTCACTTGGTTGTGCGCGCCTTCCATCTGGCGGCACATGGCGGTGACGCGAGCGCCGTTGGGGTACTCG
>JBCCMF010000175.1:0-9821 GCA_039026435.1 Bacteroidota bacterium | reverse complement strand
CGGAGCTGAGCGGCGGATCGACGATGGAGGCCATGTCCCAGTCGCTGAACCCGATGATGGCGACGTCGCCAGGGATAGCGAAGCCCATGCGCTTGAGCTGGACCATAGCGCCGATGGCGGCGAGGTCAGTGACGGCAAAGAGCCCGTCGGGCGGGGGGGAGAGGTGCATCAGCTCGGCCATCAGCGCCATGCCCGCCTCCTTGGTGACGCGGGTGCAGGTCTTCACCAAGGCTGGGTCGAAGGGCAGGTCGTGTCTGCCCAACGCCTGGCGGTAGCCGGCCATGCGCCCCTCGGAGGTGACGGGGCCGTGGGGCCCGCGAATGTGGGCGATGCGGGTGCAGCCCTGCGCGATGAGGTGCTCGGTGGCCAACCGCCCGCCTTGCACGTCGTCGATGAGCACCCGCGAGGCCGTAACCTGCTGGGCCACCTTGTCGAACATCACCACGGGCGTGCCGCGCGTGCGGAAGGCGTCGAGGTGCTCGAACGTGCGCGTGGTGTCGGAGAGGGAGATGAGGACGCCATCGACGCGGCTGTGTAGCAGCATGGCGGCGTCTTGCTTCTCGCGCGCCTCGCTCTCGTTCGACTGGCACAGCATGACCGTGTAGCCGTGCTGGTCGGCCGCCTCCATGATGCCGCCGATCACGCTCGAAAAGAAGTGGTGGACGATCTCGGGAATCATCACGCCCAGGATCCGCGACTCCTGGTTGCGCAGGTTTTGCGCGATAGGGTTGGGCCTGTAGCGCAGTTTCTCGGCCAACGCCACCACGGCCTCCTTCGTGTCGGGGCTGATGTCGGGATAGCCACGCAGCGCGCGCGACACCGTGCTGGTGCTGATGCCGAGTTGCTCCGCGATGTCGATGAGGCGGGCAGGACGGTTCATGAGGGCACGCAGGAGGTTACGGCGGAGAGCTGGCGCCATAGTACGGCACAGCGCGGAAAGTTGTGAAAGCGTTTCCGGGAAATGTGCGATCCGTCGCCGTGCGACGTACCGTGGCGCGCCATCGGCGGGCAAAACGTGCTTTACGACGTGCTGAAACCACGGCCGGGCATGGCCCGTTGGCGCGGCCTTGAGTGTGATGAGCGTTTGTGCCGATGAACCGTACCGCGTCTACCGAAGCGATCCAGTCCCTGCTGTCTACGTGGCTGGAAGCGCGCCTGCGTCCCGACCAGTTTCAGGCGGTGCAGGCCGTTTGCGCTGCCGTAGCCGGTGGCGCCCCCAGGGCCAAGCTATACGTCGCGTTCAACCGTCTGCCCAAACAGGTGGGCAAGGCCGATCTGGAGCTGGCCGACGCTGCGCTCACCTACGCCGAGCAGGCCCGGGCAGGCTGGGATCCGCGTGCGTGGAGCGTAGACCAGATCGCGCGTACGCTGCTGATCCTCTCGGTGCCCGCCGATGATACGGAAGGCTACGTGGATACGCTCCGGTTGCTGTACGAGACCGCCGATGTGGCCGCTGCCGTCGCGCTGTATCAGATGCTGCCGCTGCTGGCCCACCCCGAGGCGTTCCTGTTTCAGGCCACCGAAGGGCTCCGCAGCAACATGACCACCGTGTTCGACGCCGTCGCGCTGCGCAATCCGTACCCGGCCGAACAGTTTGGCGAGAACGCCTTCAACCAGATGGTGCTCAAGGCGCTGTTCATCGGCAGCCCGCTGCACCGCATCGTGGGGCTGGATGCGTGCGCCAACGCCACGCTGGCCCAGATGCTCACCGACTACGCGCACGAGCGCTGGGCCGCCAGCCGCACCGTGACGCACGAGCTGTGGCGCCCCGTTGGACCGTTCGCCGAAGGCGCAGCGCTCGCCGACCTGGAGCGCGTGCTCACCCACGCCGATCCGATCCAGCAGCAGGCAGGCGCGCTTGCACTTGCCGCCAGCCCCGACCCCGACGCCACGCACATCCTGGCGCGCCGCGCCGACCTGCACCAGCAGATCGCCCAAGGCGCGCTGACCTGGGAGACACTCGCTCGCACCTAACCTTCAACCCAAACCCCAATGCCGCTATGGAACAGCCGCTCCGCTTCATCGACCCGCACATCCACATGTCCTCGCGCACGGTGGACGACTACGAGGCCATGCGCGACGCGGGCGTGGTGGCCGTGATCGAGCCGTCGTTCTGGTGGGGCCAGCCGCGCACCACCGTCGGCGCGTTCAAAGACTACTTCAGCAGCCTCGTAGGGTGGGAGCGGTTCAGAGCGGCGCAGTTCGGCATTCGCCACTACTGCACCATCGGGCTCAACTCCAAGGAAGCCAACAACGAGCGCCTCTCCGACGAGGTGATGGAGCTGCTGCCGCTGTTCCTTGGCAAGGAAGGCGTTGTGGCCATCGGCGAGATTGGGTACGACGACATGACGGATGCCGAGGAGAAGTACTTCCGTCTCCAACTCGAACTGGCGAAGGAGTTGGATATGATGGTGATGATTCACACGCCGCACCGCAACAAGAAACGCGGCACTACGCGCAGCATGGACCTGTGCGATGCCGTCGGTCTGGACCCCCAGCGCGTCGTCATCGACCATAACAACGAGGAGACCGTCCGCGAGGTGCTGGACCGGGGCTTCTGGGCGGCGTTCACGCTATACCCGCAGACCAAGATGGGCAACGAGCGCATGGTCGAGATCGTGCGGCAGTTTGGCTCCGACCGCATCATCGCCGACAGCTCGGCGGACTGGGGCAAGTCTGACCCGATGGCGGTACCGAAGACCGGTCGCCTGATGCTCCAGCGCGGCATCAGCTACGCCGACATGCATAAGGTGTGCTACGCCAACGCGCTCGCGTGCTACGGGCAGAGCGGCCAGTTCAACGAAGCGGACTGGATGAACCCCGCGCCCATCGACCAGCGGCAGCTCTTCAACGGCAACAGCGTGCTGCGCGGTCAGGTGCCGTTCGTCCAGGCCGCCAACGAGAAGGACCTTGGCGTGCCCGCTCCAAACACGCGCGAGAGCCTGATCATCGAGTAAACCAACCACGTTGCGCGCCCATGACGGACGCGACCTGTGGCCTAGAAAGGGCTGCGGCTAGCTTGTGGGATTCGTGACCCTGGTGGGGCACGGTTGTGCTGTTCATCGTGGTGTGCAGGGTAAGGTTCACATTATGATTAAACTGCGGTTACAATTGGGAAGCCGATAGTCCGGAAGATGGGCCTGTTCGAGGTACAGGTTCATGAATCCGGTTCTCATGATGACAGAGGTGTCCTTCAGTGTTCTTGCTGCGGGCACGTGGCTGGGCGTGTGGTTGGCAGCTACACTTGGGGTCGCCGTCACGCGCTTGATGGGCCTGCCTGGACGGCCCCTAGGCGTGGCACTCATGGCGCTCGCGTACGTGCAGGTAGCCCTCTTAGCCCACGTGACGGGCCATGCTGAGCGGCTGCCCGTAGAGGTGGCGTTGACGGCTGCAGCCGTGGGGATGATGATCGCCCCGCTGGTCTACCTCGCCGTGCGTGAGTGGCTCGACCCCCAGCATGGATGGCGAGCCGTCGATGCCTTCCACTTCATCCCAGCGCTCGTCCAGTTCAGCGTTCAGCTCCCAGTCTTAGTGGCGGGCTCTTCACGTGCGGTGCTCCTCGACGAGTACATCGGACTCGGACTGATCCGGTCGTTTCTGCCCGGCATTGAGGTGGCGCGGTTGATGGGCGTGGTGTATCTGGGGTTGATGGCCTGGCACCTCGTACAAGCGGCGCGTGATCCGGAGCGCCGAGGGGCAGTGCCGGTTGGAACCGTCGTCGCGGCGGGGTACGGCGCCATTTACCTCACAACGGTGTTCATCTTCTCCGCCGATAGCTACGCCTGGCTCCGGCCCGTGCTGGTGACGGCGGTGCTCGCAGCGCTTCAGGTAGCCATCCTGGCGCGACTTCCCGCCTTACGCCCGCGCCTCCTGCTTGAAGAGCGAGTAGCGGAGGCCGTGGTCACTAGCGGAGATGGTCACCTAGCCGCTCCGCTGCCCGAGCTAGCGAGCAGCCTCCGTGTCAGTCCGGTAGCAGCGGTGCCGTCGATCGAGGGCACTTCCAAAGAGCCTGGGAATGGCAAGAACAAGTACGAGCGGTCGCGACTGTCCGATCGGCAAAAGGCTACGCTGCGGCGTCAACTCCTCGCATTGATGGACGATGAGAAGGCGTATCTGGACTCCGCCCTCACGCTTGAGAAAGCGGGCGAGCGCGCCGGTGCCCTGCCGCGTCACGTGTCGCAAGTCGTAAACGAGATGCTTGGGCAGAGCTTCACAGACTTTGTCAACGGGTACCGTGTGGCAGCGGCACAGCAACTCCTGCGGGACGCTTCGTTCGGGTACCTCACGGTCGTCGCCGTGGGTGAGGAAGCCGGGTTTGCATCGAAGTCATCGTTCTACGAGGCGTTCAAGCGCGCCACGGGCACAACCCCAGCGAGCTACCGCGCACTGGCCTCAGCGGACACTCTGGAGTGGGTGCCAGCTGCCTAGAAAACGCCCGCACACCTGCCCGTCATGTCGGGTAGAGGGCGCCGCATGCTTCCGGTCGTCCGGGATCGAGAATCCGGACAGGAATAGGGACCGCCGTGGAGGACTTTAGTCGCGTCGCTGGCACATCGCAGCGGCGTTGCTCCCCACTCCACCACCTCATGAACTCATGGTTTTGCACCTCTCTCGCGCTGCTGCACTCCTGTTGGCGCTTTTTATCATTGCTGCGCCCATTGCGCAGGCCCAGACGGGCACTGTTGTTGGTGTTGTAACCGACAGCGAAGAAGGCTATCCACTCGTTGGCGCCACAGCATTCATTGTTGACCTCGCTCGCGGTACGGCGGCCGACCGAAACGGTCGGTTTGAGATCGCTGGCGTACCCGCTGGCACGTACACCGTCGAAGTCCGCTTCATCGGTCGCGTGACCCAAGAGGTCGAAGTCGCCGTCGCGGCTGGCGAAACGGTCGAGGTGGAGGTCGTGCTCGTGCAGGACGGTGCTGCGCTCGATGGCGTGGTCGTATCCGCCTCGCCGATCACCGGGTCGCAGGCGGCCGCCCTATCGCGCATGCGGGCCGCCCCGACGGTTGTTAATGTGCTTGCATCGGATCTGGTGGGTAAGTTTCCCGATCAGAACGCCGCTGCGGCCCTTTCGCGTGTGCCTGGCGTGGCGGTCCAGCGTGACCAGGGTCAGGCGCGCTACATCAACCTGCGCGGCGCCCCGCAGCGCTGGACCACACTCGCCTTTGACGATGTCAACGTGATCGGTTCGGAAGGCCGCATCGTCCGCTTCGACGAGATCCCAGCGCCGATCATCCAGTCCATCGAGGTCGTGAAAGCGGTCACGCCCGACCTCCCGGCGGAGTCCGTGGCGGGCCGGATCAACGTGATTACCGCTTCAGCATTCGACAGGCCTGGGTTTCACCTCTCCGCAGAGGCCGCGCCCGGCTTTCTCGAACTCGGCGGCGACCTGCAGTACAACGCCTTCGCTCGGGTCTCGAACACCTGGGGCGAACGATTCGGGGTGACGGCAACGGTCACGCGCTACGGTCGGAATCAGGTCACCGACAACATCGAGAGCGACTACGAGCCCGGGCCCGGCGGTGCGCTCTTCCCAACCAATGCCGATTTCCGGGTCTACTATCTCGAACGCACCAACAACGCCTACAGCGGGCGTTTCGACTTCCGCCCCTCGGCCAACCACCAACTGTTCGTGACCTCCACGTTCGTTGAGTTCAACGACGACGAGCAGCGCAACCAGTATGTGTTTGACTTTGAGGACGCGGAGGGGTTCATGGCCAACGGCAACACGCCGGAGCGAGGCAGCCTCCTCGGCATACAATCGCAGCAACTCCTCGGGCCCGGCGCCTACCGGAACAGCACATGGACGAGCATCGCGGGCGGGTCAAGCCGGTTCGGTGGCTGGGCCGCCGATTACCGGGCGAGCTACACCCAGACCAATGCCGAGTTGGATCTCCCGATCTTCTACCTCATCGAAGCCTTCCCGGGGCTGGGGGCGAGGTACGACTTCACGAACCCCGACCAGCCCAACGTAGACCTCACCGACCTGGAGGGCAACATGCTCAACGGGTTCTCGCAGGATAGCCCCGAGGCCGAGCTTGCCTTCCTCGTGGACAGCGATGAGGAGGCCGAAGCCTACTCCGGCCAGCTCGACCTCAGCCGCTCGCTCTCGCTCTTAGGCACCCCATCCACGCTCAGCGTTGGCGCCAAGCTTGACGTTCGCGATAAGACAGGCTATCAGTTCGCCGTGGATGTCGTCCCCGTTGGCGCACTCCTCGCCGCCATCGAGGCCGAGCCCATCAACTATTCCTCATTCTTGATGGACGAAGGGCTTGCAGGCGCCTTCCCGTTCGGTAGCCGCTACAACGTCCGCCGCTACGACACGGGCGCTCTCGGAGACGAACTCATGGGACGCATTGCTGACTTAGAGGCTGCTGGCCTGTATGATCCTGCCGCAGCCGTGCCCGACGAGAGCCGGTTCGAGGTGCGAGAGGCCATCACAGCGGGCTACGCCATGAACATGTGGGATACGGCTTGGGGCAGCGTCCTCGCCGGTGCACGGGTCGAACACGTCCGGTACGAGACCGCTGGTTTTAAGGTCAGCGGCGACGTCTCGGCACCTGTCCAGGCCGATACCGACGAACTCGGCATTTTTCCGAGCATCCACGTGGCCATCGACTTCAGCGATGACGTCAAGCTCCGCCTCGCGGGCACGAGCACCGTCAGTCGCGCCGACTTCAATGCCCGCCGTCCTGGTGCGGGCATCGACGACACGAACGGGTTTGTAGCTGGCGGTAACCCGGACATCCGGTCGGAGCGCTCGTGGGGCGTAGATGCTCGCTTGGAGTACTACCTGCCGCGCACGGGCATTCTGTCGGTAGCCACGTTCGGGAAATTCGTTGACGACCCGCTCTTCACGCAGACGAGCCTCGTTGGCGACAACAGGTTTGATGGCGATGGCCTGGACCGCAGCGGCTACCTGTTTAGCGCGCCAGGAAACGGCGAAGACGGGCGCGTGTACGGCCTTGAGTTTGACTACTTCCAGCAGTGGCATTTTCTGCCAGGAGCTCTATCTGGGCTCGGCATGCAACTCAACGGCACGCTCCTCACGAGTGAGTTCACCACGCCAGTCAGCCCAACGGGCGACTTCCGCGAAGTGGCCTTCCCGGGCACATCAGACGCGGTCTTCAACGGCTCCCTCTTCTTCGAGCGCTCCGGCTTCTCGGCCCGCCTCAGCTACCAGTGGCGCGATGCCTGGCTCGAGGCCATCGACCCCGATGATGCGCAGTTCGACACCTACTGGGATGGCGAGGAGCGCCTTGACCTCTCGCTCCGCTACGCCGTGACCCCACAGTTCACGGTCTTCGCCGACGCCAACAACCTGACCGACGAACTGGGCCGCCGCTACCAGTCCGTCACGGGCCGTCCCGTTGAGATCGAGGGCTTTGGGCGCCGCTACCTGCTTGGCCTCCGCGTCGACTTCTAGGACATTGTCTAGCCTCGTCCCTCTTTGGCGCTGCGCTCGTGCATTTGCTCATTCTATTTCTGTTCCGATTGTCCAATTCAACCGTTGCCACCATGCGTCTTGTCTTGTGCCTGCTCGTATCCGTCACCCTGCTGGCTCCGACAGCCTTCGCCCAGTCCAGCATCACCCAAGTCATGGCTGAGCGTTTGGGCGATGACCGCATCTTGCTGACCTGGGTAGGGGATGACCCCGTCGACGTGTATGTTTCTTCGGACCCTCACGCGGAACTCGATGCGATGGATCAACTCGCTGAAGGACTCACGGGCGGGCAGTACGAGGCGGCCGTGCCCAAGGGCGTCTGGCGACCGTACTTCGTCATCCGGAGCAGGAAGGGCGAGGCCGTCCGAATGGCTGAGCGACTGCTTCCGCTTGAGGGCGGACGCAACTTCCGCGACCTCGGCGGCTACGCCACAGCCGACGGCCGTCGCACGCGATGGGGCCTAGCGTTCCGCTCGGGCGTGTTATCGGGGCTCACGAGTGACGACTACGCTAACCTGGGCGATCTCGGCATCGCTGTCGTATGCGACTTTCGCTCCTCGGAAGAGCGTGCCAATGAAGCAACTGTATGGCGTGGTGCCTCGGCGCCGCGGATCGTCGCGTGGGGCTACTCCGATGAGGGCTCAGAGGAGGAGGAGGGCATGGCTGACCTGTTCGGCAACGCCACCACCGCCGAGGTCATGCGCCAAGTGATGCTGGGCTTCTACGATCAGATCGCGTACGAGCACGCCGACAAGTATGCCGTCATGTTCCGCCAGCTGGCTGCGGGGGAGACCCCCCTGCTGTTCCATTGCTCTGCAGGTAAGGACCGCGCAGGTACGGGGGCCGCTCTGCTCTTAACGGCACTTGGCGTTCCCCGCGAGACGGTCGTCGCGGACTATGCGCTTTCTGAGCAGCTCGTTGATTACGAGGCCGCATTCGCCGACGCGTTTGAAGAGGCTGAGGCGTCAGGTGGCACAATGGCGATGCTGGCCCGAATGCCTGCCGAAGTGCGCGCACCGCTCTTCCGGTCAGATCCAGCCTACATCGAGGCCACGTTCGCGAAGCTGGAGGAGGAACATGGGTCCGTGGAGAACTTCATCCGCGATGTCATGGGGATCTCAGACAATACGCTGGAGGCCCTACGTGCCCGGCTGCTAGAATAAGCTGCGTCAAATCATCAGCCCTGGCGGCCGTGCAGAGCCATGCCTAATGCGTGATGGGCTCGGCAGCAACGATGAAGTCGTCGAAGAAGATGTGCTGCGACTTGGGGCTGGCCCAGTCGCGGCTGCTGCCGCCAAAGAACGTGCTGAAGGAGAAGCTGTCGATGCCCAGGCTGAAGGTATCGCGGAAGCGTAGGTCGCGCTGGTCAAGCACGAGTTGGCTATTCACCCAGGCCTGTACGCGCCCATCGGACTGGCCCGGCGTGTTGAGACGGACGCGGTGCTCCACGCGGTACCACCGCCCGGCTTCGAACTGGAAGGCCCGGCTGCCGTCGCGGTAGCGCAGCAAGTCGCCGTAGTTGTTTTTCTGGTCGGGGTGGTAGAGGTATTGCCCGGCGGTGCCGTTTTCGCGCCACATCATGCGGGCGCTCCATCCGTCGGAACCGTCGGGTTTGTCGCCGCCGGAGTTGGCCTCGCCGCCGCTCAGGCCCGGCAGTTTGCCGCCTTTCCCAAAGGCAAAGCCGTCTTCAAACTTGACGTAGTACGCGGCATAGAGATCGCTGCGGGTGGACGGCAGCTCCACGTGCCATTGGGCACCGCCCGACTTCGGCCCCACTGAGCCCGACGGATACGCCACTTGCAGCACGCGCCCGCGCTGGGCGTCGTTGACAATGGCAGTGCGCCCCTCGTCGGCGCCGTTGGCCCAGCTAAAGCCCAGCCACTCGCGCTCCAGCCTGTTCTCGTCGTACGGGCCCAAGGGGCTCCGGTCAAAGGTGACCTGCAGGAGCAGTTGCGAGGGGGTGATCCCTTCGTAGTCCTGCGGCCGATCGGTGGAGACCGTAGGGCGCGGCGCCTCATAGACAGGCACCTCATCCACGTTGGCCGTCTGCGTCCGCTCGCGCC
Source organism: Bacteroidota bacterium (assembly GCA_039026435.1). GTDB lineage: Bacteria > Bacteroidota > Rhodothermia > Rhodothermales > JBCCMF01 > JBCCMF01. Next base: position 311 of record JBCCMF010000175.1, on the reverse strand, counting down.
ATGACTGGATGGTAAGCGTGGTGACGACCAGGAGCAAAATCCCGAGCGCTGTTAGGCTGCTGCCGTTCATGATACGAAGGCGCGGGCTGATGGGTAGAGGACAGTAGATACGGGCAAACCGACAAAATCGTTCGCCATCGTTGCCTCATGTATCGACACAAACCGCCGCGATGTAAGGCGCTAAGCTGCTGAGCCCGACAGGGCTTAGCTCACGACTGTACGTCGAAGCGTAGCAGCGTGGGCGGCCCGTCGCGGCCTTCATTGGAGATGAACAGCGTGCCGTCGGGCATGAACGCGATGCCTTCGGGCTG
>JBCCMF010000174.1:0-9841 GCA_039026435.1 Bacteroidota bacterium | reverse complement strand
CGGATCTTCTGCATCGTCGAGTACACGCCAAAGGCCACCATCGCGGCCACGAATCCGTAGACCCACAGCGGGATATTCTGGCCTGCGATCAGCAGGTAGAGGTAGGCCGAGATGAAGAAGAAGCCCGTAGCCAGCGTGGGCAGTACGATGGGCTTCTTCTTGCGCAGGTTGCGGATCAGCCAGCCGAGCGATATGGTGAAGAACGGGATGGCGCCTACGTAAATCACGCCAAAGATGATGGGATCTACGCCGTATTGATCGCCGAGGCTCAAGAACCATTCGACGAAGGTGTTCCAAGCGTCCATGGTGGTGGTACCGTCAGTAAGTGAGAGGAGGGGATACGCATAGTAGCGACGGAAGGGCACGCCGAGCAAGCCGAAACCGCCTGCGGCATCCGGGGTTGATCCTGACGCGCCGCCCGCGCCTCTGATGCAGGCAACAGCTCAGGTGTTACCTGCTCAGCTACGGAGGCGCCCTGTACTGCTCCTCCTCGATGTCCCGCCCCGCATGGCTGCTTCTGCGCCTCCTGCTAGATCGCCCGCACAGTTTTCCAACGACGAATGGGTTGCCGCCCTCAAAGGCCCGCGCCGTGATCGCGCCTTGGCAGCGCTGCGCGAGCGGCTGGTGCGCGGCCTGCGCGCCGCACTGGCGCAGCGGGCGCCTGGCAGCACCATCGACACGCTCGTAGAGGACTTCGTACAGGAAGCGCTCCTCAAGATCCTGGACAACCTCGACTCGTTCCGGGGCGAGAGCCGCTTCACCACCTGGGCGCAGAAGATCGCGGTGCGTGTAGCGCTGTCTGAGCTACGCCGGAAACGGTGGCAAGACGTCGCCCTCTCCGATCTGACGAGCAGCGACGACGGCAGCAGCGATTACACGCCCACCGTGCTCTCCGACCACGACCTCAACCCCGAGGAGCAGACGGCGCAGAGCATGATTGTAGCGCAGGTAGAGCAGGTGATTGCCGAAGACCTGAGCGAGCGGCAGCGGCAGGCGCTGACGGGCGTGGTCATCCAAGGCATGCCCGTCGAAGTCGTAGCCGAGCGGCTGGGCAGTAACCGCAACGCACTCTACAAGCTCATCTTCGACGCGCGCAAACGCCTCCGCAAAGGCTTAGAAGACCGCGGCCTTTCGCCCGAAGGCATCCTCGACGAACTGTAGAAACAAGCCCGAAACACGTAAGACACGCCGTCGCCTCGGCGTCAAACCGGCATCGCGCGGACAATGCACATCGAACCATGAAGCTGAAGAAAGAGGATTGCAGGAAGATGGTGGAGGCCGCTAAAGCCTCCGATGCTCCGCGTCTGAGCTGTGAGGAGTGCCACGATCTGCTCGACGCGTTTGCCGAGATGATCCTGGCAGGTAAGAAGCCCGAAGAGGCCATGCCGCTCGTGGAAGAGCATCTCAACTCGTGCCCGTGCTGCCACGAAGAGTTCGATGTCTTAATCGAAGCGCTCAGGGCACAGCGTAGCGCTGAAGAAGCCACGGCATAAACAGCAGAAGGGACTGTTCACACCTCCTGGCCCGTGAGGAAGCGCTGCACGCGCTCCACCATCTCCGGGCTGCCGATGTAGAGCGGCGTGCGCTGGTGCAGCGATGTAGGCATCTGGTCGAGGAGTCGCCCTTTCCCGTCCGTAGCGAGGCCGCCCGCCTGCTCGGCGATGAAGGCCAGGGGGTTGGCCTCGTACATGAGCCGCAGCTTGCCGTTCGGGTTCTTGTTCGTGATGGGGTAGATGTAGAGGCCGCCGTGCATCAGGTTGCGGTGGAAGTCGGCCACGAACGAGCCGATGTAGCGTGTGGTGTACGGCCGCCCTGTCACATCGTCCTCGCGCTGGCACCACTTGATGTATTGCCGCAGCCCCGGCTCGAAGGCGTTGTAGTTGCCCTCGTTCACCGAGTAGACCCGTGCCGTTTTGGGCGTCTGGATGTTCGGGTGCGAGAGCAAGAACTCGCCCAGGCTGGGGTCCAGCGTGAAGCCATTGACGCCGTTGCCTGTGGTGTAGACGAGGATGGTAGACGAGCCGTAGACCACGTAGCCCGCCGCCACCTGCTCGCAGCCTGGTCGCAGCGCGGCCTCCAACGACGGCTCTACGCCCTCGGGCAGGTGGTAGATGCTGAAGATGGTCCCCACCGAGATGTTGACCTCAATGTTCGTGGAGCCATCGAGCGGGTCGAAGAGCACCACATAGCGCCCGTCGCCTTCGCCGTCAGGGCGCAGGGGGATGGCTTCGTCGTGCTCCTCCGATCCAATCAAGCAACACTCGCCGCTGCGATAGAGGGCGCGCACGAACTCTTGGTGCGCCTCGAGATCCATCTTCTGCTGCACCTCGCCCTGCACGTTGATCGTCCCCGTCGCACCGCCGATGTCAGCCAAGCCTGCGCGCCGCATGGTGTGGTTGATGATCTTGGCGCCCAGGCTGATGCTGTAGAGCAGCCGGGTGAACGAGCCGTAGGCGTGCGGAAACGAGAGCTGATCTTCCAGGATGAACTGTTCGAGGGTCTTGAACTGACCGAGGTCTTGTACGAACGAGGAGGTGCTCATGGCAGCGCGATGGTTAGAGGAGGAGCGGCAAGGTACGATGTGGCGAAAGGGCTTCCGAACGAAGCAAACGAACCCTCTAGGAAGAACACCCGAGGCGGTCGAAGCCGCGGCCGAGGACATCGGCGAGGAAATCGGTGTAGGAGCGGCCCATCAGCTCTGCGGCAATGGCAAACGTTCCTTCGGGGTCGAAGGTGGGCAACGGGTTGATCTCCAGAAACCACGGCTGCCCCCCGGCATCGACGCGGAAGTCGAGGCGGGCGAAGTCGAGGCACTCCAGCTTGCGGAAGAGGACCAGCGCGTCGTGCTGGAGCCGCGCCTCCAGGTCGGCGTCGATCTGCCCTTCGAGCAGGTAGCCGTAGTCCTGCGCCTCCAGTCCTCGGTGCTCTAGCGCGTGCAGGCCGATGCGCGTCGTCGGCTCTACGGCGCGTTGGAGCACGGGCAGGGCCTCGGGCGGGGCGTGCCCGACGACGCCCACGGTGAACTCGCCGCCGCCTGAGACGAACGCCTCCACCAGCGCATCCTGCTGGTACGTCTGGGTGACAAACGCGACCTGCGCGCACAAGGCATCGAGGCTGTCCACGCGGCTGGCAGGCGTGATGCCCTTCGACGAGCCCTCGTAGCGCGGCTTCACAAAGAGCGGGAATGGGGCGGGAAGCGTACTGGGGCGAACATCATGGGCAGTCTGATACGTGGCGTAGGGCGGTGTGGAAATCCCAGCTGCCACGGCAAGGTCTTTCGTCCAGCACTTGTCGAGGCTGAGCGAGAGCGTGAGCGCGTCGGAGCCCAGGAACGGGATGCCGCGCATTTCGAGCAGGGTAGGCACGTACCCTTCGCGGTTACGCGTGTGGGCCGCCTCGGCGATGTTGACCACGGCGTCCACGGCCAGCGTGCCGAGTGTGGCCAGGAGGTCGTAGGCCGTCCCGATGCGCTGCGGGGTATGGCCCAGGTGACGGATGGCGTCTTCCAGCGCCACGACGGTGGCCTCTGGCTCGCACTCGGCATCGGCATCGGGCGGGTCGCCGGGCTGCCAGGGGTAGGCCTCGAAGGTGTCGTACACCAAACCCACGGTCATGAGCGCGATTGGTCAGGTGGCGGAGAGCCGGACGCGGACAAGCGCGGCATACACGTCAGTGGGTTGCGCATCGGCGCTCAGGCAGCCATCAAAGCCCGCGAGGCGGTGCGTGCCGTGTTCGTCATCGTTGCATGCAGAAGGCCACGCTATGATGGGGACCGTGGCGTAATCCGGTTGGCTACGTACGGCAGACACAGCCTCACCATCGAGGTCCGGGTCGAGCAGCACCAAGTCGTAGAGGTGCTTGTTGGTGAGCGTCAGCGCGGCATCAACCTGTGCGATGACATCGATCTCATAGCTGCCGTGCAACTGCCGGCTCAAGCGCGCGCGCGCGGGCGTGTCGGGGGCGATCACGAGCAGGCGTGGGCGGTAGGATACCGAGGTCTCGCGCAGCACATCGGTGGGGGAGTCCTCGGGGACGTACTGGCCAAAGGGTAAGGTCACGGTGAAGCGTGTGCCCTCGCCAAACACGCTCTCCACGCCGATCCGCCCTTTCAGCAATTCCACAAGCCGCTTGGTGATGGTGAGCCCGAGCCCGCTGCCCTCATAATCGCGTGAGACGCCCGATGAGGCTTGGCGGAACTCGTCGAAGAGGTGGGGAAGGAAGTGTTGAGGTATGCCGATGCCCGTGTCGCTCACGGTCAGGGTCAGGACGGCATCCGTCACATCCACCTCGATACAGACCTCGCCTTCGTCCGTGAACTTAATGGCATTGCTGGCCAGGTTGACGAGAATACGCTGCAGGGCGCCGAAGTCACTGAAGACGGGGACGGGCGTGTCGCTTTCGGGACGTACAAGCAAGGTGACAGGCTGGTCAACGAGGCGCGGGCGCAACATCTCGGCAACGCCTTCGGCTACGTCCCGCACGTTGATCCATTGCCAGTCGATGGGCACCATGTCGCCCTCCAGCTGTGCCAAGTCGAGCACCGAGTTTAGCGTGTCGAGCAGGCGCTGGCCGCTCTGCCGGATGAGGCGGGCAAACTCTCGGTTGTCGGTCTGCCCGTCGTTCAGAGCCAGGATATCGGCAAACCCGATGATGGCCGTCAGCGGGGTGCGAATCTCATGGCTCATGTTGGCCAGGAACGTCGACTTGAGGCGGCTCATCTCCAGCGCCTCCTCGCGGGCCTCGATCAGCTCGGCTTCGTACTCTTTGCGCTTCTGCTCCAGCTCGCGCTGCTTGATGCCAATCGCCAGCAGGTCAGAGAGGTCATACAAGATGTCTAGCTCCTCGTTCGAGAAGCCTTGCTCGTGCATGAGCGATACGTTGAACGTGCCTTGGACTACGCCTCTGGCAATAAGGGGCAAGGTGGCGAAAGAGCCGACGCCGTAGCTCCGTAGGCGCTCGTGCAACGGCAGTGCCCTGGGGTTACTGCGCAGATGGGTGACGTGCAGCGGGCGGGTCCGAATGCGGCCGTCAGGGAGGTACATGTCCAGCTCAGCCAATGACAGTTCGTCGGGCCGAGGCATATCGGGGCCGCCCACATCGTAAGCGCTGCAGAGCAGCGTGGACTGCGTAGTACGGTTTAGAAGCCGTACACTCGCGCGTTCAAAGGGGACGAGGCGAGACAGCTCGTGCAACGTGCTTCGGATGGCCGTCCGCAGGGGTTCGCCTTCCAGCATTCGCCGTTGTAGGCTGTTGAGCATTCCAAGGCGCCCCGCCAGCCGGTGGAGTGAGGTGCGATCTTGCTTCGCCTCGGTCACATCGCGGACGATGTGCTGAATCACGCGTTCGCCTCGGTAGACCGTGGGCACCGAGATGAACTCGGCATACCGGGCCTCCGAGACAAAGCCAACAAGCTGGTACAGTACGGGCGCTACAGCCTCACCACGCTGTAAGCTGGCGAGCCGTGCGGCCGCCGTGGCATGGTGCGACGGGTGCAGGAAATGCAGCGTTTTGTGCGCATAGACGGCCTCGGCCGATGGCGCGCCGAGCAACTGTACGCCCGCCTCGTTGATGTAGAGGATCTCTGAACCGAAGGTGCTGAGGACTATAGGGTCTGGGAAATGCTCAACCAGGGACCGCCAGCGTGCTTCACTTTCAGCCAGCACCTTCTCTTGGGCAACCAACTCCGACACATCGCGCACCGCGCTCACTGAGAATAGAGCCTGCCCATGTTGGTCCCGGATGACTCGGTTAGATGTAGATACCCAGACATGGTGGCCGGCTTTGTGGCGACGGCGGTAGCGGACATGGCTGATCACATCGGGGCGCTGCTGCGCTGCTGCGCTGAAATGTGTAGCCATGACTTCGTTGAGGCGGGCAACGTCGTCTGGATGGATGTGCTCGCCGGGCAACTGCCCCAGCAGTTCGTCAGGCGCGTACCCCAGCGTGTGAGCAATAGCCGGACTGATGTATACGTACCGTCCCTCAGCATCGTGAACCGCCAAGATGTCGGTGGCGTGTTCAACGAGGGTACGGAGAACCTCATCAGAGGGAAGCAAAGACGTCATAATTGGGGACAGGGCCAATCGGCCGAAAGCGGCTGCCAGCGTGAGGGCTGAGCGAAAGGAAGAGGTTGCACCGCAAGAGTACGGAAATCAACGGGGGTTTGGCAAGCCGATGGCTGCCCCAGAAGACCCGTCAGGCGGCTTTCCTGCGGTAGACGTCAGCGATGACCGCGATGACGATGACGCCACCGGTCACCACCCGCTTTAGCGGCTCGCTCACGCCCAGCTGTGCCAAGCCCAGCTGCAGCACGGCAATGATCAAGACGCCCAGGAACGTAGCCACCACCGACCCCTGGCCGCCCATCAGGCTGGTGCCACCGATCACAACGGCAGCGATGGCGGCGAGCTCCATCCCGATCCCCGCATTCGGGTCGGCCGAGCCGAGGTAGCCCATCTGGAAGACGCCACCGAGCGCGCTGAGCACACCCGCGATCACGAACACCGTAAACTCGACGCGCCCCGGGCTCACGCCAGCCAGCCGGGCGGCCTCCCGGTTGCCTCCGGTTGCCAGCATATGGCGGCCGAAAACGGTGCGCGTCAGGACCACCTGAGCCACCGCCACGACGGCCAGGGCTATCCAAAAGGCCAACGGGAGGCCAACGATCGGTGTGCTGAGCACCTGGACATCGGCACCAACGTACTGGGTCTGGGAGTTCGTGACCAAGTAGGCGCCACCGCGGGCCATCTCCAGCATCCCCAGCGTGACGATGAAGGACGGGATACGCCATCGCACGCTGATGCCGCCATTGAAGGCGCCACACGCCGCACCGGCCAGCAACGCCGCGAAGAGGCTCACGGGCAGCGACCATCCGGCCTGCACCATGAGCACCCCCATGACCGCGCTGCTGAGGCCAACCACCGCACCCACAGAGAGGTCGATGCCCGCTATGATCAGCACGAACGTCATGCCCACCGACACGACGACCAACGGCGGGATCTGGCCCGCCAGCGTGCGCAAGGTGACAGGCGACAGGAAGTAGTCACTCAGCGTGCCAAAGAGGATCACCAGCCCACCCAAAACGGCAAGCAGTGCAGCATAGGGCCGAAGAATCGCAAGCATGCGCATGACTTACTCGGCCAAGACTACATCGACGGGCGTCTGCTGATCAGCGGGTGCGGCATCGCCCGACATAATCTGCAAGGCTGCTTCGATGCCGTACACGGCAAGTTGGTCACCGTGCTGGTCGGCCGTGGCCAGGATTTGGCCTTCCTCAAGCAGACGCTGGATGGCGCTGATGTTGTCGAAGCCTGCGATGAGCACCTCACTGGCCTTGCCTGCCTGCTGCACGGCGGCCGCGGCACCCAGCGCCATGTTGTCATTGCTGCACAGCAGCGCCTTGAGGTTGGGGTGTTCGCTGAGTAAGGCGGCGGCCACCTGGTTGCCCTTGGCCTGCTCCCAGCTTCCACTCTGCACGCTGACGACGTCGATGCCTGCCGCTTGCATGGCGTCTTCAAAGCCCGCTTGCCGCTGCTGCGCGTTGAACGCCGTGGGGATACCGCCGATGATGGCCACCTCATCGCCCTGAGTGAGCTGTGCGGCCACCACCTCACCGACGGCCCGAGCGCTTGCCCGGTTGTCGGGGCCCACGAAGGGTACCGCCGCGCCGACATCGGCCAGGGTCTCAACGTCCAGCTTGTTGTCGATGTTGATGACGGTGATGCCTGCGTCTTGCGCGCGCTTGACCACAGGAACGAGCGCCCGGGAGTCGGCCGGGGCAAGGACGATGGCATCCACACCGCGTGCCATCATCTGCTCAACGAGCGCCACCTGCTGGCTGAGGTCACTTTCGTCTTTGATGCCGTTCACGATGAGATCGTACGCCTCGGCGTTGCTCGCCTGATGGCTACGGGCGCCATCGGCCATAGTGACGAAGAACTCGTTGGCCAAAGACTTCATGACCAAGGCTACGGTGGGGCGCTCGGGCGCATTCGTTGCGGAGCGGCAGCTGACCACCAGGAGGATGAGCACAAGCAGGTAGGCCGTTCTGAGAAGAGGCATAGTTGGGTAGAGGCAGCAGCGGTGTGAGGACGTACCAACCTAGCGACTACCTCCCGAGAGTGCAACGGTGGCGTGCGTGTAGCGGCACCTCTATCTTGCAGCACCAGCTGACCCTTCACCGTTTCGACGAGCATACGCATGGGACGCGTTTTAGTAGTAGGAAGCGCCAACACCGATATGGTGGTGCGCGTGCCTCATCTGCCTAGGCCGGGAGAGACGGTGCTGGGAGGTACCTTCCAGCAGATGCCCGGCGGCAAGGGCGCCAACCAAGCCGTGGCCGCCGCTCGCCTAGGGGCCGACGTGACGATGATCGCCTGCGTGGGCACCGATGCCCTCGGTGATGCCACAGTACAGCGCTGGCAGGATCTCGGCATCGATACGGCGCACGTAGCCCGCAGTCCCACCGCCGCGACAGGCGTAGCGCTGATCACGGTCGATGCGCGCGGTGAAAACAGCATCGCTGTGGCGTCGGGCGCCAACCACGACCTCCAGCCCCGCCATCTGGCGCCGCAAGCGTTCGCCCAGGCCGATGTGGTGCTCCTCCAACTGGAGGTGCCCGTAGCCACGGTGGCGGCCGCCATCGACAGGGCTCATGCCGAGGGGTGCCACGTACTGCTGAACCCCGCGCCAGCACAAGCGCTACCTGCGTCGCTCCTGGAACGGGTGCACATCCTGACGCCCAACGAACACGAGTTCCGCCAGATGAGCGACGCCACCAGCCCACAGGAGGTCGCTGCGTGGCGGGATCAGCTAGGCGTGCCTCATATGGTCATCACGCAAGGGGCAAAGGGTGCTGCGTGGTATTCCCGCAAAGGCCTGCATCGCATCGCATCGCATCGCGTTGCCGCCGTTGATACGACGGGTGCGGGAGACGTTTTCAACGGCGCCCTGGCCGCGAGCTATGCCGGAGGGCGACCCATGAAGGCCGCCCTGGCCTATGCCAGTGCCGCCGCCGCCTTCTCGGTTACGCAACCTGGAGCACAGCCCAAGCACCTGGTGCCTGCCGCCGTGACTACGTTGATAGAACAGGCCCAATGAAAATCAGGCAGGTGCATTTTGTAGGCGGCGCGGCGCAGTGGTCGCAGATGCCCGATACGGGCTGGCCCGAGGTGGCGTTTGTGGGGCGGTCGAACGTGGGAAAGAGCTCATTGCTCAACGCGTTGGTCGGCCGCAAGGCGCTGGCGCGGACCAGCTCTACGCCAGGGAAGACCCAAGAGATCAATTATTACGCCGTCAACGAGGCCTTCTATCTGGTCGATCTGCCGGGTTTTGGATATGCCAAGACGTCGAAGAAGCAGCGGGCACGTTGGGCGCGGCTGATCACGCGGTACCTCCAAGAGCGCAATACCTTGGCGTGCGTATGTCATTTGATTGATAGCCGCCACCCCCCTACGGCCCTCGACCAAGAACTGATGACTTGGATGAAAGGCCATCCTGTGCCGTACCTCATCCTGTTGACCAAGGTGGACAAGGGCTCGAACAACAAGACGAAGGTGAGTAAGGCGCGCACGGAACGCATGCTCAGCGCCTACGGGATGGAGGTGCCCGTACTGCCCACATCGGCACGCACGCGCAAAGGATGCTCACAGGTGTGGGATTGGGTAAGGGAAGTTGCCTTGGCCGGACAGCAAAAATAGAAGCGCTTCTGGTTATGAATAGAATGCGAAGCGCAGGAAGTTACACTTAGGACAATCTAATTTTGGTGGTTAAATAAAAAAGCATCATATCGAATTAAACGCTCATTTCAGGCATTTTGAGAGAGGTTGGCGTTAATTATTTT
>JBCCMF010000173.1:0-9844 GCA_039026435.1 Bacteroidota bacterium | reverse complement strand
CTCATCACCGCCAGTACCCCCATGAATCGCCGCCAGTTCATCGCTACCTCCGCCCTGGCCGTGGCCGCCGTCCCGTTCACAACAGGCTTTCGTGAGGACGCAACGGATGTGCTGATCGTGGGCGGCGGCACGGGCGGTGTAGCTGCAGCCCTTGCGGCCGCGCGACGGGGCGCCCGCGTCATCATGACCGAGGAGACCGATTGGATCGGCGGCCAGCTCACCTCGCAAGCCGTGCCACCGGATGAGAACCCGTGGATCGAGACGATGGGCGGCACAGCGTCGTACCAAGCCTTCCGCACGGGCGTACGCGACTACTACCGCCAGCACTACCCGCTGACGGGCGCCGCCTACCGTGCCGACACGTTGAACCCCGGCGCCTGCGGCGTCTCGGCGATCTGCCACGAGCCCCACGCCGCGCTGGCTGTACTCGAAGCCATGCTGGCGCCGTACGTGAGCAGCGGGCAGGTGCGCATCTGGCGCGAAACCGTCCCCGTCGCCGCCACGACCGATGGCGACCGCGTGACCAGCGTGACCCTACAGCACCGCCCCACCAGCGAGACGATGGAAGTCGCCGCCCCGTTCGTCCTCGACGCTACCGAGCTAGGCGATCTGCTGCCGATGACGGACACCGCGTTCGTCGTCGGCGCCGAGGCGCAGGCGGAGACGGGCGAACTGCACGCCCTCCCCGTCGCCGATCCTACCAACGTACAGGCCCTCACGTGGTGCTTCGCATTGAGCTACCACCCTGGCGAGACGCACACCATCGATCGCCCCACTGACTACGCCTTCTGGCGCGACTTCGTGCCCGATCTGACGCCGCCTTGGCCCGGTAAGCTGCTCAGCCTCACGTACAGCAACCCCGCTACGCTGGAGCCGCGCACGCTCGACTTCGACCCGCGCCCGGGCGCGCAGACGGAGCGCTTCAACCTGTGGGCGTACCGTCAGCTGATTGCGCCAGGCTTATTCGACGATGGCCGCCCCGGCGTATCGCTCATCAACTGGCCGCAGAACGACTACTTGCTGGGCGACCTGATCAGTGCGAGCCCCGAGCAGCGCGCCGAGTACGAGCGGCAGGCACAGCAGCTTGGCCTGTCGCTGTGCTACTGGCTGCAGACCGAGGCGCCGCGCCCCGACGGCAAACAGGGATGGCCCGGCCTACAACTGCGCGGCGACCTGCTGGGCACGCGGCACGGCTTGGCCAAGGCGCCGTACGTCCGCGAGAGCCGCCGCATCCGCGCGCGCTTCACCGTGACCGAGGCGCAGGTCGGCCTCGCCATGCGCATGGCCGAGACGGGGCTGCCCGAGGGTGAGGTAGCCGCCACCGTGTTCGAGGATAGCGTAGGCATCGGCAGCTACCGCATCGATCTGCATCCGTCCACACGCGGCGACAACTACATCGATTTTCCGAGCCTGCCGTTCCAGATCCCGCTGGGCGCGCTGGTGCCGCAGCGTATGCGCAACCTGCTGCCTGCGTGCAAGAACCTCGGCGTGACGCACATCACCAACGGCTGCTACCGGCTGCATCCGGTCGAGTGGAACATCGGCGAGGCGGCTGGGGCGTTGGCCGCGTTCTGTATCGCCCAGCAGACCGACCCGCATGCCGTGTACGAGCGCGCTGCGGTGCAAGGCGACTTCCAGCGTCAACTCCAGCGCGACGGCGTGCGGACGGCATGGACGCATCCCACCCTGAAGCCGCGATAAGGCAGCTGCGAAAAAGTACGGCGTGTGCGAACGAACGGACCGCGCCGCCGTTATGCGGCACCTCAATCGGCGGTCTGCGCCAAGCACCAACGGAGGGGTGGCAGAGCGGTTGAATGCACTGGTCTTGAAAACCAGCGTGCCTTTGCGGGTACCGTGGGTTCGAATCCCACCCCCTCCGCCGGATACATTATATGCAGGCTTCAGCGGCACATGATCTAAAAAGGGTCGTGCGCCGCTTCTCTTTTGTGCGAGGGCAGTCCGTTTGCCGTGGTCCACATTGCCCGCCTTCGATTGCTTTACGAGCGCCATCTTCGACTTGTCACCGTGGCACCTCTGGCTTCATGGTGTGATCGCTGTGGCCCAGCGAGGTGCTTAGCGGTGGCGCATGACATCCCGTGACAACCCCGGGATGTGCCATGACAAACCGGGATGCGCGCATTACATCTGTGACGACAGACGCGCCGTACTTGGGGTCAACTTTCGCATCCTCAGCCGAGATAGGACCCTCGCCATGAACCAGCACCGCTTCTACACCCTCTTCAGCGCCGCCGTCTTCAGCCTCTTCGCTATGGCGGGCACCGTGCATGCCCAGGCCGATTACGACGGATTCGCTACACTCGAAGGCACGTACCGTGTGCCCACACAAGGCCAGCTGCAGGCTTCCGTTCAAGGCAGCACCGTCCGCCTCCAGGCGGAAGGGCAAGAAGCCATCGACTGGCTGGTGGGCGCTGACGCCAAGATGCAGGCGCACCATCGGCGCCTCAACAACCTGACCGCCAGCCTCGTGGGGGAGATGATAGAAGGCCGCGATGACGTGCGCCGTCAGGTCTTGCCCAACCCGGAACAGAGTGCCGACATCACCCGGCTGTTTGGCGTGTATACCGATGCGCTCGGTGCGCCCCGCCAGTTCAACGTCATCGGTACCGCCCCCCGTGCCGACGGCGCGCGCCAGACCTACGTGCAACTCGACTTTGAGGAACGTACCGTGTACATGCGCCTCTCGTGGTATGGCAATGCGCTTAACACGATCACGCGCAGCTCAGCACCCGCCTTTGAAGCGTCCTGCGCCGCCCAGGACGATCACATAACCTGCAACATGCTGGATGATCAGACCATCGCGCTCCACCGCGATGACCTGGGCACCGTAACTCAGCTGGTGCAGACAGGCAAGACGGCTTCCGTGGCCTACCGCATGAAGACCACCCAACTCGCACGCCGGTAGCGCGCGCCTCCACGTTTATCTTCCCTCCCCAAGGGTCTGCCGCAAAAACGTGGCAGGCCCTTCTTCGTGTATGTAAGGGAAAACCCTACGTGAGGTGACAGGATGAATCTGAACATGTCTACGCAAGGCTTTTCGTGCCTTAATCCATCGAACGCTACGACGATACGAAGCCGCGCAGGCAGTTCCACGCGGGTGTGGGCACTGTCCGCGTCACGCAATCACAATCACCCATCTCTTCGTAGTAGCTATGCTGAAGAAAACCCTCCTTTTCGCGCTGCCCAGCATGCTGGCGTTTCTAGGACTTGCACCCAACTTCAACACCACGGCGTCGGTCGCCGAGGGGAATGTCACGCCGCTCCAACAGCTTTTCGTAGCTAAGGAAATCAAGCCCGATCTGGAGCGCGTCGGGATCATCTGGAAATCGGGCGAGAGCCGCGATGCGCTTATGGAGAAGATCAAGCGTGCGGGGGCATCCACGGGCATCAAGGTGTTTTTGACCGAGGCCGACGACATGCAGGACGTGGCGCCGCGCTTCCGCGAACTGACGCGCGATCACAAGGTGCAGATGATCTGGGTTGTAGAAGACGATGCGCTCTTGAGCCAAGGCGTCATCAAGAGCTTCCTCGTCAAGAGTGCCACGGAGGCCCTCGTGCCGCTGCTGGTGCCCAACAGCGACTGGGTCGATGCAGGGGGGACGGTGGCGCTAGAGCGTGTGGAAGGCAGCATCAAGCTGGTCGTCAACAAGAAGTCGATAGACGCTATGTCGCTCACGGTGCCGGCCAAGTATCAGGACGAAGCCACGTACCTCGCCGCGAACTAAGCGCAGCCATCGCCGCTCCACTGCCGCCAACTAAGCGCGGCCATAGCCACTCCACTCATCAGCCGTTCGTAGTACCATGTCTGATCCGCAATCGCATAATCAAAATTTGCGCCGCCGCTTCGCCTTCCTCTTGGGGTCGATTGCTGTGGCCACGCTGGTGCTCTTTGTCAGCTTCCAGCAGTACACGCAGCGCAACACAGAAAAAGTATACGAAGAGCGCGGCTCGCTGCTGGCCGAGACCATAGGCGCCCAGTCGGTATTCAGCCTCATGATGGGCGACGGCGAGGGGTTGACCGAGTCCTTGCAGGCGCTGGTAGATCGTGAGACGGCTCAGGCCGGTGCGTTCTTCTCGGCCGAAGGAGAACTGCTCGCCCAAGCCGGTTTTGCCCCCGCAGATACCGATCCGTCCCTAGCCGTAGACGTCATGCTTGAGCCCGGCGTGCAGTACGGCGAGTTGAACGGCGACGGCGTTCTCATTGCCGTAGACGAGGTGCGCCGCGACGCAGAAGCGGTAGATGAGCCGCCTCTGGGGTACAGCGTGGTGGCCGTCAGCACGGCTACAATCGTAGCACAACGGGCCACAGGGTGGGCGCTGCTCCTGTTCGTACTGGTGCTGCTGAGTGCCATGACGTGGTTCATTCTGCGCCGGATCGCACAGAAGGTGATCACGCCTCTGCAAGAGCTGAAGGAAGCCGCCCAGTCTGTGGAGGCCGGTGACCTCACGACCCGCGTCTCCATCGATCAGCAAGATGAGATTGGCGCCTTGGCCACCTCGTTCAACGCGATGGTTGATGCGAGCGAGCGCAACCTACACGCCGTGAAAGAGCAGATCCGCCAGACCGAGGCGGCCGAAGCGCTCCAGGCCAAAGCGGAAGAACACCAGCGCTACCTGCAAACGCAGTTCGACGAGATCGCCACCGTCATCGCTGCCGTCACCGATGGCGACCTCACGCAACGGCTGCAGCCCACGCGCGAGGATGCTGTGGGTAACCTGATGACCAAGATCAACACCATGATCTCGGACCTGGAAGGGTTGATTGAGGAGGTCAAAGTCTCGGGTGAACAGATCGCGGAGGCTGCGCACAGCGTGTCATCGGCGGCTGAAGAGATGTCGGCGGGTGCCCGCGAGCAGGCCGAGCAAACCAGCGAGGTGGCCTCGGCGGTAGAGCAGATGTCGGTCACGATCGATCAGGCATCGGGCAACGCACAGGTGGCCAACGAGCGCGCTGCCCAGGCATCGACGCTGGCGGCACATGGTGGCGAGGCGTTCCAGAAGACCCGCGACGGCATTGAGCGCATCGCCACGCTCGTGCAAGGGTCGATGGACGAGGTCACTGAGCTCGGCAAAGCGAGCTCGCAGATTGGCGAAATTATCCAGGTCATCGGTGACATCGCCGACCAGACCAACCTCCTGGCCCTCAACGCCGCCATCGAAGCGGCGCGTGCTGGCGACCAGGGCCGCGGCTTTGCCGTCGTGGCCGACGAGGTGCGCAAGCTGGCCGAGCGTACCACGCAGGCCACGCGCGAGATCGGCGAGATGATCACGCGGATTCAGGAGAACACGCGCAAGGTGGTCACCTCTATGGAGCGTGGCAACGAGGAGGTACGTAGCGGTATTACGCTGGCCGACAACGCCTCCCACTCCATCCAAGAAATCATCGGCGGTATCGATGGCATGGTGGAGATGATCAACCAGATCGCCTCCGCCTCGCAGGAACAGGCCGTGACGAGCACGCAGATTGCTCGCAACGTAGAGACGTTCGCCGCGGTGGCGAGCGAAGTATCGAAATCGACGGGCGACCTGGCCCATACCGCCGAGGTGATGAACGGCCACGCGAGCACGCTGCAGCAACGCATCGAGCGCTTCCGCCTCTCCGATGCCGATGTGGCAAACCGTGGCCAGGCGCCGCGCGCCAAGCTGTACCGCCTCGAAGGCGACGGGCACGCGGTGGGCTTGCCCAGCATCTAGGCGATTCCTCTTACCGCGCTCACCCGAACGGTGCAGCCTGACCTCTCGCTGAGGGGTCGGGCTGTTGGCGTTTGAGACGGTGTCACGGCTGCCACGTCCAGCGTAGGCCCTGTAAAAAAGCGCTTTTCTGGCTGATGAGGCGCGTTACTATTTGGTCATGCTCGGCGGCTAGTAGGATGCCGATTACAAACCACGACCCGTTGGCTGCGCTTGCACAGCCGCCCATCCTCGCCGCATGTCTGTCTCCACCCTTGATACCTGGCTCACCCAGCCTGCCGATGGCGCTTCGCTGTCGGAAGAACAGTTTCAGGCCGCTCTCGCCGCCGATCCCAGGCTGGCGGCCGCATGGGCCGCGTGGGTGGAGGTCGCGGGAACGCTTCGCGCCCGCCTCGACAGCGCCGTGCCTGAGCGTTCGCATCTGGTCTGCTATGCCCTCCAGCGGTGCGGCCGCGCCGACGCGCTGACGGCTGCCGAGCGGCAGATGGTAGCCGAGCGACGGGCGGCGTTGGAGGAAGCACTCGCCGGGCACCCGGGCTTGATGGCGGTGGTTCAAGACATCGAGGCCGCCGCCGCTGAATTCGACACCGCATGGCCTGCCCCGCCCAACGCTCGCGCCGACCGCCAGCCACGCGCCCGGGCGACAGGTGCCAAGCGGTGGGGCTGGCGCGTGAGCGCTGTCTTGAGCATCCTCGCCTTCGCAGCCCTCGTGGTCACGCTCATCCAGCGCGACAGCAACCAAGTCACGGTGGCCACCGCCGTCGGCGAGACGCAGCGCATCGAGCTGGCCGATGGCACGCTCATCCGCCTCGCCGAACAGTCAGCGCTCACCTATACACCCGCCGAGGCCGAATCGCCGTTCGACCGCCGCGTGGTGCTAAACGGACGCGCGTTCTTCGACGTGGTGCCCGCGCAGCAGGGCTTCGTGGTGGAGACCGCGACGGCACAGGCGACCGTGCTCGGTACCCGATTTGCCGTCGTCGCGAGCGATGCCCTGACCGAGGTGACGCTGGCGTCGGGCCGGGTAAGCCTCGCATCCAAGGCGAATCTCGCGTCTCCTGTCACGCTGGCGCCTGGTGAGCAAGCCCGCGTCGCGCGCGGTGCGCTCCCCTCCACGCCCGCACCCGTCGAGCTGTCGCAGACGCTGGCGTGGGCCCGCGTCCTCGCCTTCGACGCCACGCCCCTCTCGGCCATCGCCTCCACGCTGCAAGCTGAACTCGGCGCGTGGATCCAGTACGACGCCACCCTGGCCGACGAAGCCATCTCGGGGACGTTCTTCCTCGATGAGCAGTCGGTAGAGGAGATCGTGGCCATCGTCGCGCAATCGCTTGGCCTGACGGCTATTCCGCTCGACGACGGCGGCTTCCGCCTCACCGAGTAGCGGCCAGCACGGCGCGCACCACGCGCCGCCGCAATTCCGTCAGCGAGGCATATCGCCCATCGCTACCCACGCCGAGGTTCTGGCGGTTGGTCAGCAGAAGTATGCTTACCCCCATGTCTGGAAAGCCCATGGCCAGTGTGCCTGTGAAGCCCGTGTGGCTGATTGTGCCCTCGGGCAACCCATCCATTCCGAGGACGCCGCGATCCACCGCCCAGCCCAACGCTCTCATGTCTGTTTGTGCCAAGAGAAACGTCTGCACGGTTTCAGCGCTGATGTACCGCGTGCCGTGGTAGACACCGTCGCCCAGCAGCAGCGTCATCAGCGTGTGTAGCTCCGATGCGGTGCTGAACAACCCGGCGTGCCCGGCCACGCCCTGGTGCCCGTGATGCGCGTTGCCGTCGTTCACCTCGCCCACCAGCGTGTAATCGCGCCACGCCGTGAAGTCGGCAGGGGCTTCGTCGCAGACGTAGCCAAAGGTATCATCCGCCACCATGCGGCGTTCGAACGGGTTGCCGTGCGAAGTAGCGGCAAACGGTCCATCGGCAGGTCGGAAGCTGGTGTGCGCCAGCCCAAGCGGATCGTACAACTGCTCGCGCAGAAATGCATCCAACGGTTCTCCGCTGACGGCCTCGACCAGGTAGCCCAGCAACATAAAGCCGAGGTCGCTGTAGCGCACGCGCTGGCCCACCGTGCCCGCCAGCGGCAAGCTCGCGATGTGCGCCAAGGCTCCATCCGCATTCGACGCATGGTAGTAGACCGGCTCCCACGGCATCAGCCCCGACGTGTGCGACAGCAGATGCCGCACGGTGATCGAGTCCTTGGCAACTCCCCGAAACGAGGGCAGGTACGTGTGGACAGGCGCATTCAAATCAACCGCACCGTCATCGACCAGCAGCATGATCGCGAAGGTCGTGGCCATGACCTTGGTGAGCGAGGCCACGTCGAACACATGCGCTGTCGTCATCGGCTCGGGCGGATCGAGTGGCACGTTGCCGTAGTCGAATCGCTGGGCATCGCCGAAGGCGCGTTCGTGCAGTACGCCGCCGTCTTGTGCAATTAGTACCACGGCCCCAGGAATCTGCTCGGCGGCAATGGCAGCCTCAATGGCACGATCCACCTCGGCGAAGTCGTGCTGTGCTACGGCTGTTGCAGCCAACAGCAGGCTAAGCGCGACGCAGACGATCCAACGCATCGGGTAGGCTCGGTGGGTAGACGGTGAAGACAGAGAGGACCATCGAGGTTATGACAAGGAGGACAAGTAGGTCCCCCGATTGGCTGAACCCAACCGCGATGCTATCCCACGCCTCAGCCAACAAGACGAATGAGAAGAGGAACGAGACGCCAAAGGTCAGCGCCCAGCCTCTCTGGCGAGATCTAAGGGCGAGCAGCAGGCCTAACAGGGCAAGGAGTGCGAGCGCCATGAATTCACCTGTGCCCATCAAGAAGATCCAGAGAGCGTCCAACTTGTCGGCCCATGTCGCTTTGCCTTCGCCGTGTGACATCGACTTCACCATGAGCAGAATCCCCCAGTGCACACTCGGTACCAACATCTGATACAGCATGTAGCCCGCTAGGCGGAGGCGCGCTCCGGCGAACAGCCAGCGCTTGCCCTGGCTGTTCTTCTCGAACTCGCGTTGTAGTACTTTGGGGTCGCCGAGGCGTGCGATGGCTTCCAGATAGGCGCGTTCCGGCTCTACGCCATCCTCCATCTGAATGTCGATGTCGTCGAGGAAGTGGCTTTCCAGCTCGTCGAGGGCGGTGCGCGGGAGCGTGGTGGTTCGGGCGAGGTTGCGGCGCCAGCCAGTAACGGCGCCGTTCAGATCGAACATGGCAGACTCGGGCTAGGCGCGTCTCAGTCGCCGTTCCAGCGCATCCGGCAGGCTCGGCGGGTAGACGGTGAAGAGCGAGGTGACGAGGAGCACGACCATCAGCAGGCTTCCGATCGAGAAGACGGCGCCGGACATGTTATTGAGCATGAGGGGAACGGCCAGCAGTGTCATCCCAAAGGTCACCGCCCAGCCACGCTGTCGTTGCCGGAGGGTTAGGACCAGCGCAATGACCGCGATGGGAATGAGCACCATCAATTCGCCGACGAACAAGAACATCAGGCCTATTTCCTGTAGGACAGCTGCTAGGGTTTGCAACGCCCCGCCGAGCCCACTCGCGGTGGCGGTCGTTTCCTCTGTGGTCATCGCCAGCACGGCCAGCATCCAGTCCACACTCGGCATCAGCGCTTCGTGCAGGATGTAGCCCGCACCACCGAGGCGTGCCCCTGCGAAGAGCCAGCGCTTGCCCTGGCTGTTCTTTTCGAACTCGCGTTGCAACGCCTTCGGCTGGCCCAGGCGTGCGACGGCTTCGAGATACGCCCGCTCGGGCTCTACGCCGTCCTCCATCTGGATGTCGATGTCGCCCAGGAGGTGGTCCTCTAGTTCATCGAGCGCCGTGCGCGGGAGCTTCGTGGTGCGGTCGAGGTCGCGTCGCCAGGTGGCGACGGCGGTGTTCAGATCAAACATGGCGTTATCGCAGGGCGAGGTTGGGGTTCGGAAGGAGACGCTGCCAGACGGTGTCGAGCGTGCGGTGGGCTACCATCCAGCGGTCGTGCTCGGCTTGTAGTTCGCGCAGCCCCGATTCAGTGAGGCGGTAGTACTTGCGCTTGCGGCCCGTCTCGGCCTTGCGCCACGTGGCCTCGATCAGCTTCTGCTTCTCCAGCCGATGCAGCACGGGGTACATCATGCCATCGGTCCACTCGATCTG
>JBCCMF010000172.1:0-9849 GCA_039026435.1 Bacteroidota bacterium | reverse complement strand
GTCACGTCGAAGGCGACCACCTCAGCAGTCTGGCGATCGAGCACGACTACGTGCCCATTGGCTACGCCCACGCCCTGCGCACGCCGGCTGATGGTGGCTACGACGGCAGGACTCGCTGGGGTGCTAATATCGACCACCTTCAGCGAACCCGTGCTGAAGCTGGACAGCCCGACGTAGGCATGATTCCCAACGACGACGGGCGCCGTGGCGTCGAGCCCAGTATTGGCGTCGAGCTGCACGCTACCCAGCAGCACAGGTGCCGTTGGGTCGGTGATATCGGTGATGATGAGCGTACCGCCGCGCACGCCGAGCAATTGATTGCCCGCCACCATACCCGAAGCGGCGCCATCAAGCTTGGCCACGCGGTTCAGCGTACCAGCCTCGAACACCGAGACGCCACCCGCTTGGTTGACGAACACGTGCGTAGCCGTCGCAGCGACGGTAGTGAGCGACCCACCTACGGTTTGCTTGGCATCGAAAGTGACAGTGTCTTGGGCGTAGAGCGTGGGCGCGAAGGTCAGCAGAAGTAGTAGCGTCACCAGTAGGCGACGGGTGGGATAGGCAGTGTGGGTCATGCGTCTCGTCGAGCAGATGGATGGGATGCTCGTCGGCACGGTCTGCTGATCGGCGGGCGCAGGGCCTGTTGCTGGTCGGCTCAACTAGCTCTGCACCTCGCCGTGACCAAAGAGCCGACGAGAGCTCGCGCCAAACATCGCGACTCTGCTTATCCGCCTAGCGCCATGAACCGCATTTTGGCACGTTTAGCACCCTTTCTGGCACATTTGCCCCCTCTCTCGGCACGCTTGTCTCTTGTTGCAGGCTTCTGATAACCACGTCATTCTCCTATCTTTTTCCTGCCCCCACGTAGTCCTCCACTTTGCCTCGCGCTCTTCCTTGACCGTCTAGCGACCCCGCCCGATGCTCACTTTTGCGCACTTCACCACACGCGCCTACCCAACCCTACACCGCCGAGCAGAGCGACTGCTACAGCGAGAGACGGTAGCACGCTGTGCAGCCGATGACCTCCTGCATGATGCCTACCTGCGCCTGGCCCCCACGGCGCCCAACTTGAACGACGACGACCACGGCTACCGCCTCTACGCCCTCACCCTACGTCGCCTGCTTGCCGATAAGGCCCGGCAGGCGCAGAGTGTGCGCCACGGTGGACAGTGGCGCCGCGTGCCGCTCACGGCGGCGAGCCAGGTGATGCGTAGCGAGGCGCCACTGGCGCACAGCCTGGTAACCGAGGCGTTGGCCGCATTGGGGCAGGTACATGCCGGACAGGCGCAGGTGCTGCGGCTGTGCCAATTGGAGGGGTACACCCAGGTAGAGGCCGCCGAGGCGCTGGCGGTGTCGGTACGTACCGTGAAGCGGTGGACACAAGCGGGCCATGCCACATGCGCCGCCTACCTGCGCGCTGAGCAGCTGGCCTGAGAACGTCTGAGCAGCGGTCACCCTGGTTGTGCCCTTGCTATGCCGCCTTACACCAGCTCTGGTCATTCAGCGTGAACCACGCCGCTTCATATTGTCATCCCGAGCGGCGGCCAACGGGATGCCCCTCTGGAACGAACAGCCAACGGGTATTACAGCGCTGACGGCGCGTGCCCAAACTGCTGGCGGTAGAGCTGCGAAAAATGCTTCGCATCGTTGAACCCGACGGCGTAGGCCACTTCTGCAACCGTGCTGTGACTCCCCGACGCTATCAGCTGCTGGGCCCGTTCCAGCCGCATGCGGCGCACCAACGCTGCTGGGCTCTCGGACGTGAGCGCTTGGAGGCGACGGTAGAGCTGCCGTTTGCTTACGTGCATCGCCGCAGCCAGCGCCTCCACGTTGAAGGTGGCCTCTCCGATGTGCGCCTCGATGGTGGACTGCACCTGCGCGAGGAACTGCGCGTCTTCGGGCTTCAGCGCTACCTGATCGGGCGTGAGTCGCACCACCTGCTGGCCGTAGACCTCTTGCAAACGACGGCGTGTGTCCAGCAGGGCAGCCATCCGGGCTTGCAACTCGGGCATATGAAACGGCTTGGCTACATACGCCTCGGCCTGGGCTTCGAATCCGGCCAACCGATCCCGCTCCTCGTTGCGTGCCGTCAGCATGAGCACCGGCACTGTTTGCAGTGTCTCATGCGCCTTCAGCCTACGCAGTAGATCCAGCCCATTGATCTCAGGCATCATCACGTCGGAGATGATGAGGGCGGGGTCTACCTCACAAGCTTTGCGGAAGCCCTCCGCGCCGTTCGCCGCTTCCACCACGTCATAGTGCTCTGCCAAACGCTCACGGAGGTAGGTGCGCAGATCCTCGTTGTCCTCTACGAGGAGCACCGTTGGGCGCTCGGCTTCGCCATTGGGGTGGGGATAATCGGCTACCTGGACGGCCACATCCTGCATGGGCACCTGTACGCCGTCGCCAAGCGGCCTGATGGATGGCTCCAGGATCTCATCGGGACGTAGGTGCGCTCGCCCGAGAGGCAGCGTGATGCCGAAGTTGCTGCCTTTGCCCACGTCGCTCGTCACGGTCACGGTGCCGTGGTGGGCTTCAACGAGTTCTTTGACCAGCGCCAGCCCGATGCCCGTGCCTTCGTACGGCTGCGCTTGCCCATCGGCCACTTGGTAGAAGCGGTCGAACAAGTGAGGCAGGTCCTCTGGAGCGATGCCACAGCCGGTGTCACGCACGGCCACGGTTGCCGTAGTGGCATCGGCCGTCACCGCCACGACCACACGACCGCCCTCAGACGTGAACTTAAAGGCATTGCTGAGGAGATTGGTCAACACGTGCTCCAGCTTCTCAGCATCCACATAGATGGGCACCGTGTCCCGCTCAGGCGCTACGACCAGCTCGATCAGGCGACGCTGACTCACCGATGCAAAGTGCCCCACCACACGTCGGGTGAAGGCGACCAGGTCCTGGCGGCTTGCTTCTAAGCGGAGGTGACCGGCATCCAACCGGGTCAGCTTGAGCAGCTGATCGATCAAGCGGCGCAGACGACCAGCATTGCGGTGCGTGATGGCAAGATGGTCGTTCAACAGGGGGTCAAGCCGTCCATACCCACCATTGAGCGCATGACGAATAGGGTCTTGGATGAGCGTCAGCGGTGTGCGGAACTCGTGGCTCAAGTTCGCAAAGAAGCGCGTCTTGGCCTTGTCGAGTTGCTGGAGTTGAGCAGCCTGGGCCGTAAGCTGTTCATTCTGCGCAATGACCTCGGCTGTGCGAGCGCGCACCTGCTGGGCCAACACGCGGTTCTGCCGCCGCACGCGGTAGGAGCGCCATCGGCCATACCACAGCATGAGCGCCACAAGCAGCCCAGCGTACAAGCCATACGCCCAGGCCGTCTGCCACCAGGGTGGTAGGATTGACACCACCAGTTCGTCGGACGGACTCCACGCACTGGCACGGTTGGCCGCCTGCACGCGGAACGTGTACGTACCCGGCGACAGCCCCGCGAATGCCACGCGCCGCTCGGCTCCGACTTCTACCCACGCGTCCTGCACACCTTCGAGTTGATATCGGTAGCGATTGCGGTCGGGGTTGGCGAAGTGCAGTCCAGTGTATCCAACAGAGAAGACGTGCTGCTCATGCGTCAGCCGGACGTGGGACCTCTCGGCAAGCCCGCCACTGATGCCTTCGCCGAGTAGCACGGAACCGTCCTCTTGGACCTGCGCAGCTTGCCCAAGCACATGCATATCAGTAAGGGCGATGCGGGGAGGTATAGTCTGTTGCCGCAGGCTGTCCGTATGGAAGACCTGGAAGCCTGAGGAGCCGCCAAAAGCCAGGCGCCCATCCGCTAGGCGGGCGCAAGCATTGCCCACCACCTCGCCGATGCGCAGGCCATCGCCCGCGCCAAAAGCGGTGGCCGTACGAGTGCGTCGGTCAAACTTGGCGAGTCCTGCATTGGTACCGAGCCAGAGTGCGCCGTCGGCGTCCGGCACGATGCAGCGCACGTCGTTACTGGGCAGGCCATCGTCTATGGTATACACGGTGAACCGACCGGCATCGGCCTCATCCAGCACGTTGAGACCACTGCCTGTCCCCACCCAAAGTGCGCCGCTGGCATCTTCGTAGAGCGCACGCACCTGGTTGCCACTCAGGCTGCTCGGCTGCTGACGATCGGCGTGGTAGCGTCGTATGGCTTCTCGGTTGGGATCTAGGCGGACCAATCCCCCCTCGTTGGTGCCCAGCCACAGCACACCAGCCATCGATGGGCGCTCGTAGACCGTCAAGATAGGCTCGTGAGCCACTTGCGCCCATGCCGACGACTGCGCAGCATAGGTCCTGAAGTTCTGGATGGCCCCGTCGACGCCATCTCGTCGGTTCAGCCCGACCCACGTCCCCAGCCACAGCGTATGTGGAGCGCCCTGTCCACGATGGATTGCCATGACACCATCGTTCGTCAGTCCGCCGGGCCGACGTCGATCGCTCACAAACGTCTGCGTCGCCCCAGTCGCTATGTCTATGGCATGAAGTCCTCGGCTGTCTGTACCTACCCAGAGAACGCCTTCCTCCGTCTCAGCCAAGGAACGGACGTGGCCTCGGCTGGCATAGATGGGATCGTAGGCGTCTTGGACTGGGTCATAGTGGTCCACACCTCGATCCGACCCGATCCATAGTCCCCCAGCGCGACTCGGCAGCATGGCATAGACCTGTTGCCCCGCGAGCGTGCCACGGCTCCGAGACCGTTGGCTATGATGCGCGAACCGTGTGCTTTGCGGGGCAAGCCGGTTGACGCCGTCCCGCGTGGTCACCCACACCACCCCGGTGTGGTCCTCCATGATGGCCGTGACGTTGTTATTGCTTAAGCTGAGCGGATCTGCGGGATCGTACTCATAGTGCGTGACCTCTTCGGTCTGGCGGTCTACGACGTAGACGCCGTGCGCCCACGTTCCTATCCACAAGCGGCGGCGAGCATCTTCGTGAATGACCTTGACAATGGCATCAGGCGCTATCCACCTGTACTCGCGGAGCAACGTCTGTGTGTCCGTGCTGATACCCTGCACGCGCCCGTCCCACATGCCCGCCCACAGGGTGCCGTCGTGACCTTCGGTGAGCACGGTGGCCCCATTCCAGTTCAGCCGCCGGCTTGCCTGACGTGCCTGCTGCGTGTACCGCTCAAACGTGTGATCTGCGGGAACGTATCTGCTGATGCCGCCCCCCTGCGTGCCTATCCACACGGTGCCCCGTTGGTCAACCGTGATGGCGTGGATGTGGTCACTGCTGAGACTCGTCGTATCTGAGGCGGTGTGGCGGTAGCGCGTGAACTGGCCGGTTGCGCTCTCGAGCCGATTGACCCCATCGCTCTCGGTCCCTATCCAGATATCGCCTTTGTGATCTTGAGTAATCGCAGTGACGACGTCTGCGCTGAGGCTTGCGGGGTCGTCGAGGTCGTGGAAGAACGTCGTAAACGTCCCGGTGCGGCGATCGAAGCGGCTGAGCCCACCGCCGTACGTCCCCACCCAAAGCGTGCCGTCCTGGTCTTCGAAGAGCGTCCATGCCCAGTTGCTGGGCAATGACGTGGTGTCGCGCGGGTTGTGCTGGAAGGTGGTGAACGCATACCCGTCATAGCGGGCAATACCGGCTCCCGTGGCAAACCACACGAAGCCCTGCCGGTCTTGCAACATGTCATAGACGGCCGCGCTGGGCAAGCCCTCGGCAGTGCCCAGATGATCAAACGTACGCGTTTGTGCCGATACAACTACGCTCGCCATGCTCCATACTGCGGCGCAGGCAAGCCAACCGAGCACCGATCGGTGGAGGCGCATGGGGCTGAGAGATGGTAGACGTCTACTGCTATATAACGTGGGGCTACCTGAATACACACGAAAGCAGGAAATAAAAAGCTGGGTAGAGCGATTTTCACCTGCTACCCTGGTTAGCTCCCCAGACTACGAGCATGGGGCGCCACAGCGATGATTGCCTCCCGGAGCCGAAACTCGCCGCCACCCGTCCATCCATAATTCGAGCACGAGGATCCATCATCATACCCCCTCACACGTACATGGCACTTCTAGTAGGCATGCAAATGGCTTGGCCTCGACGTCATCTTCTTCAGCGGTGGCGCAAATTGGGTGAGCTTCATGCCTTTGACAGCGACTTTGTACTCCTCCAGCGTGGGTGTGCGGCCCAGAATAGCAGAAAGCACCACAACAGGGGTAGAGGCGAGTAGGGACTCCCCTTTCTTGCGATCTGAATCCCTCACCACGCGCCCCTGAAACAAGCGCGTGGACGTTGCCAATACCGTATCACCTTTCTCTGCCTTCTCCTGGTTGCCCATGCACAGGTTACAGCCCGGCCGTTCCAGATACAGAATGTTGTCGTATTCGGTGCGTGCTACGCTTTTCGGTAACGCATCATCGAACTCAAAGCCCGAATACTTTTGCAGGATCTCCCAGTCGCCCTCTTCCTTGAGTTCGTCAATGATGTTGTAGGTGGGCGCGGCAACCACCAGAGGCGCTTTAAACTTCACGTTCCCGTAGTGCTCCTCAAGGTTCTTGAGCATCTTGGCGACAATCTTGATGTCGCCCTTGTGGACCATGCAGGAGCCCACAAAGCCCAAGTCAACGTGTTTGGTGCCTCCGTAATACGACAGCTCTCGTATCGTATCGTGCGTGTAGCGCTTTGACACATCTTCGTTGTGCACATCCGGGTCGGCAATCATGGGCTGATCGATGATGTCAAGATCAACCACAAACTCGGCGTAGTATTTCGCGTCATCATCGGGGGCAAGCGGAGGCTTCACACCTGTTCTGATTTCCTCGATGCGCTTGTTCGCCTTGTCGATGAGGCCTTGGAGGACCTGCTTCTCATTGTCCATCCCCTTATCGATCATGATTTGAATCCGCCCTTTGGCGATTTCAAGCGATTCGATAAGCGTATCGTCTTGCGAGATACAAATAGACGCCTTGGCCTTCATTTCGGCCGTCCAGTCGGTGAACGTGAACGCCTGATCCGAGGGCAACGTACCGATGTGTACTTCAATGATGCGTCCCTGAAACACGTTCTCGCCCTTGAAGTGCTTCAGCATCTGGGATTGCGTGGCATGGACGACGTCTCTGAAGTCCATGTGGTCTTGCATCTTCCCTTTGAACGTCACTTTTACTGACTCAGGAATTGGCATCGACGCCTCGCCTGTGGCCAGCGCCAGCGCCACGGTCCCGGAGTCAGCGCCAAACGCAACGCCCTTAGACATACGGGTGTGCGAATCCCCACCGATGATGATGGCCCAATCATCGATCGTGATATCGTTCAGTACTTTATGGATAACATCCGTCAGCGGATGGTATTTGTGCTCGGGGTGACGCGCTGTAATCAACCCAAAGTCGTGCATGAATTTCATCAGCCTTGGGATGTTGGTCTGCGACTTCCGATCCCAAACCGAGGCCGTGTGGCACCCCGACTGATATCCGCCATCCACCACCGGAGAGATGACCGTCGCCGCCATCATTTCCAGCTCTTGCGAGGTCATGAGGCCCGTGGTGTCCTGAGAGCCGACGATATTTACTTTGACGCGAACGTATGATCCGGCATGCAACGTGGCGCCCGAGGTGCCCACGGCGTTCTTGTTGAAGATATTCTCTACAGCGGTAAGTCCTTGCCCTTTGTGCGAGACCTCTTTGGAAGGCGCGAACACCGGGAGGACATCTACGCCCAGTGTCTCGGAAGCGAAGGCTTGTAGCTTCTTACCAAATACAACGGCGTAGGAGCCGCCCGCCTTCATGAACTCCATCTTTTGCGGCGTGAAGGCGGAGGAAATGTTTTTTAGCTCGTTGCCGTCTTCGTCGTACAGCTTTTTGGACTTGGTGTTGACGGTGAGCACGGTTCCGGTGTCCACGGAGTACGTCTGCTTGAGGACCGGTTCGCCGTCTTCATCTACGATGAGCTCGCCGTTTTCGTTCGTCTGCTTGACCCAGTTTTTCAGGTCAAGCCCGATGCCTCCAGTCACCCCAACGGTGGTCAGGAAGATGGGCGAGATGCCATTCGTCCCCGCCACCACGGGAGCAATATTGATGAAGGGCACGTAGGGGCTCGCGGGCTTGCCGATCCACAGCGCCACGTTGTTCACGCCAGACATTCGGGACGAGCCCACGCCCATGGTGCCCTTCTCAGCAATGAGCATGACGCGCTTGTCAGGATGCTCAGCCTGAAGGTCGAGGAGCGCTTGCTGCTGCTCTTTGTTGTGCTCGAACATGCACTGGCCGTGCAACTCGCGGTCGGACCGGGAGTGCGCATCGCTCCCCGGAGAAAGCAAGTCCGTAGAGATGTCACCAATACCTGCCACGAACGTGACCAGTTTGATCTCTTCCGGCAAGTCAGGCAGCTTGGTGAAGAACTCGGCGTTGGCATAACTCTCCAGGATGTCTTTGGCGATCGCACTGCCACGCTTGTAGGCCTGGGCCAACCGGTCTGTATCCGCGTCGTAAAGGAAGACCTGCGTTTTCAGGACCTCTGCAGCGGGCTCAGCAATCGCTTGATCTTCGCCCAGCGCCAGGTCCAACA
Organism: Bacteroidota bacterium; assembly: GCA_039026435.1. Taxonomy (GTDB): domain Bacteria; phylum Bacteroidota; class Rhodothermia; order Rhodothermales; family JBCCMF01; genus JBCCMF01. Next base: position 1,362 of record JBCCMF010000172.1, on the reverse strand, counting down.
GTACCCGTACCGAAGGACCGCCCTTCATATGGGAAAGTTGTTCTAAGGCAAAGGCTGGCGATATTTCTTCCACCACCGCCTGCCCAGTGACAATTTCCTTCAGGAACTCAGCCTTTACGTTTGCCGCGCTGGTCGTCCCAGGTAGAACGTTATAGATGAAGAAATTGAGCGAGTCCGCGCGGAAGGGACAATCGACGTCCTTAATCTGAGCGATGATTTCAGCAATCAGCGCCGCACCGTCGATAGGCTTTGGGTGCAACGATTGCTTTTTTCGTTCTTCTATTTCGATCAGATAGTCGGCGTAGAGACCCATGAATTCCGTTGGTAAACAAGTATGTCAAAAGGTTGGCAAAGTTACAAAAGCTAGAGCAGTGTTGTCAGCTCGAAGCTAAGTCTGCCATATGAGGACAATCTTAGTGCCACATTCTCACTGTGATGGCCCTCTTTACTGTGTGACCCACATCGGATTTGAAGCGCTGTACTTCCAGGGTCTTACCTTTCAGTACATCGCCCATCCGCGGGAGGGTTTTAGCCCTGCGCTGTTTGGTTTTGGGCTGTATGTAACGGTCTTGCCCATGTGGCGTTTCACTGAGCGAGCGCCGGACCTGGTGCATACCGGGATATTCATGCTTGCTGCAGTGCTACAAAAGCAGAGGCGATTTCTGCGCGCGCTACGCGTTGACGAGGCAGGCGCTACCGCTAGATGACGACCGCGGGCTCCTGCCCTGCAAGCCAGCAGCCCCGCGCCATCCGCGGCGTGGAGTAGCCCCAGGTGGCTTGTCCCTCCTGTGTGATGAAGATGATACCACCAGTCGCGGCCTCACCCGATGGACTCTGCACGGTCTCAGCCATGTGCTGAAGCCGTACACGGACCACATCTCCAGCCGAGCGGGCGGCACCTTCGGCTTCCCACACAGCGCGGCCGCACAGCAGCACCGTGGCGATGGCCTCGCCCCAGCCTGTCGCGCTTGCCGCGGCGTGCGAGGTCGCATAGAACCCTCCGCCCGGTAGCGGCGAGTCGCCCACGCGGCCTGCGGGGCGGTACGGCGTGCCACCTGTGGACGTAGCCGCGGCGAGGTGCCCCTGCCCGTCGCGCACGACGCAGCCAACGGTGCCACGCGGCGCGCGGAAGCTGTCGCTGGTATGGTAGCGGGCCGCCTCGCGCAGTGCCTCGAACCGCGCCTGCTCGCGGGGGTGGATCAGCGCACTTGGATCGATAGAAACGTGGCCACAGCGCTCGGCGAACGCCTCGGCGCCTGCGCCCACCATCAGCCGGACCTTGCCGTGGCCTTCCGTGCGCACGGTGTCGGCGATGCGGATGGGGTGCGGGAAGCGCGTGAGCCCGGCGACAGCGCCGAAGGT
>JBCCMF010000171.1:0-9958 GCA_039026435.1 Bacteroidota bacterium | reverse complement strand
TCGGCTTTGGCGGGTGTGCGGGCGACGAGGGTGAGTCGCGAGGGCCGGAACTCGGTGAGTAGCGCGTAGACAACCGAGCGTGCTGCCCCGCCCGCGCCCCAGATCAGCATCTCGGCCCCACGGAGGTCATCGCGGCTATCTAGCGGCGCAAGGAAGCCCAATGGGTCGGTGTTGTCGCCGTGGAGGCGTGTGTCGCCCTCATCATCTCGGCAGACGATGGTATTGACGGCACCGATGGCCTGCGCGCGGTCCGACAGCGTGTCCATCAGCGGCAGCACCGCCTGCTTGTGCGGGATCGTGACGTTGGCGCCTGCCGCGCCGAGCGCCTTGAGCCCAAACACGGCGGTCTCCACATGATTCGCTTCAACAGGCGAGGCCGTGTACACGAAGTCGAGACCCTGGGCTCGGAACGCCGTGTTGTGGATCAGTGGTGAGAGCGAGTGCGCCACCGGGTAGCCCAGCAGCGTGACAAGCCGTGTGGTGCCTGTGATGTTCATCGCCTCACGCGCATAAATAAGGCCGCCCGAACCTCAAACCGCTATGCGCCAATCGACCACGTATCGCCCGTGCGCAGCAGCTCGCGCAAGTCGCCGTTGCTCCGCCGCTCCGTGACCTCGTTCAGCTGCTCGTGCAGCAGGTCCTCGTACGTGGGCCGCTCGATCTGGTAGAACACGCCAAACGGGCGCGGCAGGTCGGGCTGCCAGAACAGGTTCGTCAGGATGAACGCCAGCGCCTTATCCGTGGCATCGTGTACCAGGCAGTCTTCCACCGACCAGTAGCCATCGGTGAGGTCGATGACCTCGGGCGTGAGGCCGTTGAGCCGCAGGCCTTGCTTGCCCTTGTCGAACGTCATCGGCATGCCGTGCTCCACGTACAGCGTCGTCATCGGCTTGCTCGACTTCTCGGTAAACGCCAAAAAGGCGCCGTCGTTGAAGATATTGCAGTTCTGGTAGATCTCGACGAACGACGAGCCCTTGTGCGTATGCGCCTCCTTCAGCGTGTTCTTCAGGTGCTTCGGATCGCGGTCCATCGTGCGGGCGATGAACGACGCATCGGCACCCAGCGCCACGTGGGCCGGGTTGAACGGATGGTCCAGCGAGCCGTACGGCGTGCTCTTGGTGACCTTGCCTGCTTCCGACGTCGGGCTGTACTGCCCCTTGGTGAGGCCGTAGATCTGGTTGTTGAACAGCAGCAACTGCGAGTTCACGTTGCGCCGCAGCAGGTGGATCAGGTGGTTCCCGCCGATGGAGAGGGCATCGCCATCGCCCGTGATGATCCACACGTCAAGCTCGGGGTTGCTCACCTTGAGTCCGCTGGCGATGGACGGCGCACGCCCGTGGATGGAGTGCATGCCGTACGTGTTCATGTAGTACGGGAAGCGGCTGGAGCAGCCGATCCCGCTAATGAACACCAGGTTCTCGCGTGGCACGCCGATCTCTGGCATGAGGCGTTGTACGGCCGCCAGGATCGCGTAGTCGCCACAGCCGGGGCACCAGCGCACGTCCTGATCGGTCGCGAAGTCCTTGCGCGAGAGGGCGCCATCGCCTCCAGCGTTGAGCCCCGCGGGCATCTTGGCAGCAGGCGCGCGTCGACCGGGAAGGCCCGCTGGACGAGGTGGACGCTTGCCCGGTGGACCTGCAGGCGTGCGGCCTCCGGGTGGCAGCCCTGGCTTCTTGGCGGCAGCGCCCGGTGGCATTAATGTCTGCTTGCCTCCCGGAGGAGCAGGCTTCTTCGCACCCGGCGGTCCTCCTGGCTTTTTGCCTTGCACACCCGGCGGCATCGCTGGCTTGCGCCCGCCCAAAGGCGGCTTCGCCCCTGGCGGCAAGGAAGGCTTGCGCGCACCCGGTGTTCCGGGCTTCTTGGCGCCCGCAGGTGGGCTACCCATACCTGGGGGTAGAGTCGGCTTTTTCGCAGCGGCCCCTGGTGGCAACGACGGTTTGTGTGCCCCTGGCGGCGGCCCGCCAGCGCCTGGTGGCAAGGTTGGTTTCTTGGCAGCTGCTCCGGGCGGACGTGCAGGTGGTGGCGCGCCCATGCCCGGTGGTAAGGACGGTTTGCGTGCGCCCGGCGGCGGACCGGGCACGGCGCTCGGCGGCCCTGCTGGTCTAGCACCCGCTGGACTCGGCGGACGTGCTGGAGGCGGCCCGCCCATACCCGGCGGCAGGGTGGGCTTCTTAGCAGTGGCTCCCGGCGGCGGCGCAGGGTTGCGTGCTCCCGGCGGTGGTCCGCCCATACCCGGCGGCAGGGTAGGCTTTTTGGCCGTGGCGCCCGGCGGCAGCGATGGCTTGCGCGCTGCTGGTGGCGGTGCGGGCTTTGTGCTCTTGGCACTAGGCGGAGCAGGTGCGCCCTCCGCCTCTGAGGACTCGGCCGCGTTGTTGATGGCGAGTTCGGGCAGCAGGTCTGGACGCTTGCTGGTCATCTCCGGCGGAGGACCGGGCCGCTTGGCCCCTGGCGGCAACGCGGGCTTCTTACCCTGCACGCTCGGCGGACGCGCCGGGCGCGAGGCGCCATCGGGCGTGGGCGTCTCGTCGGACGGTGGAAGAGTAGGCGTTTTATCCTTAGCCATAGCTGGCAGTAGAAACGAAGGAAGTTCAGGGAGTGACGGTGGTCAGCAGCTCATCCAGTGCAGCCTCGATCTCGCTCGCACGGAAGGGCAGGCCCTTGATCTTGTTGAGCGGCTGGAAGTTGCCCGTGTAGCGCTCGCGTAGGACACGGATAAGCTGCCCATTGTTCAACTCGGGCACCAGAATCGTCTCGAAGCGATCCATCACCTCTTGCAGGTCCGGCGGAAGGGGGTGGATGAAGACGAGGTGGGTGCTGCCCACGGACTGCCCCTTCATCCGAGCGCGCTCCACGGCGGCTTCGATGGAGCCGCGTGTGGAGCCCCACCCAACGATCAGTATCTCGCCCGTGGCCACACCGTTGACTTCGGTGGGCGGGATCTCCTGGGCGACGCGCTCCACCTTCTCGGCGCGCAGCTTGATCATAAACTGGTGGTTATCCGGGTCGTACGACACGTTGCCCGTCTCGTGCTGCTTCTCCAGCCCACCTAGTCGGTGCTGCAAGCCTCTTGTACCGGGAAGCGCCCACGGCCGCGCCAGCGTTTCTTTGTCGCGAGCGTAGGGTAAGAAGACCTTCTCGCCATCCGCCTCCCCGTTGAGGGTTGTGGCGAACGTCACGGGGAAGTCGGCGAGGTCGTCGGGGTCAGGGATGAGCCAAGGCTCAGAGCCGTTGGCGAGGTAGCCATCGGAGAGCATCATGACGGGCGTCATGTACTTGACGGCGATGCGGCAGGCTTCGTAGGCGATGAAAAAGCAGTCGCCTGGTGTGCTGGCGGCGAGCACGGGCATCGGGGCCTCGCCATTGCGGCCGTACAAGGCCTGGAGCAGGTCGCTCTGCTCGGTTTTGGTCGGCAGGCCTGTGGAGGGGCCGCCGCGCTGCACATCCACGATCACCATCGGCAGCTCGGTCATCACCGCTAGGCCGATGGTCTCAGTCTTGAGTGCCACGCCCGGACCGCTCGTGCCCGTCACGCCGAGGCTTCCGGCGAAGCTGGCGCCCAGCGTGGCGCCCACCGCGGCGATCTCGTCTTCGGCCTGTACGGTGACCACGTTGAAGTTCTTGTGGCGGCTCAGCTCGTGTAGGATGTCCGACGCGGGCGTGATCGGGTAGGTGCCATAGAACAGCGAGAGGCCGCTCTTATACCCTGCCGCAATTAAGCCCCATGCCAGCGACTGCGAGCCGCGGATGGCGCGGTACATGCCGTCCTTCAGCTTGGCAGGACTCACCTCGTAGCGGACCACGAAGTCCTCCGTGGTCTCGCCGTAGTGGAAGCCTTTCTTGAGCAGCAGCAGGTTGGCGTCCAGAATCTTCGGCTTCTTGCCGAACTTCTGCGAGATCCAGTCGATGGCGGGCTGCGTGGGGCGCGAGTAGAGCCACAGCGCCAAGCCCAGCGCGAACATGTTCTTCGACCGGTCGATCTCCTTGTGGTTGAGGCCCGAGTCCTTCAACGTCTCGCGCGTGAGGCGCGTCAGCTCCACCTTGATGAGGCGGTAGCGCTCCAGCGAGCCGTCCTCCAGCGGGTTGCTCTCGTACTTCGCCAGGTCCAGGTCGCGCTTCACGAACGCGTTGCTGTTGACGATGATGGTGCCCTGCGGCCGGACGCGGTGCAGGTTCACCTTGAGCGCCGCCGGGTTCATCGCCACCAGCAGATCCACGTCGTCACCCGGCGTGCGGATGTTAACCGAGCCGAAGTGCAGCTGGAAGCCGCTCACCCCATACGTCGTGCCCGCCGGGGCGCGGATCTCGGCGGGGAAGTCGGGCAGCGTGGCCAGGTCGTTCTGCGCGAACGCCGTGGCCAGCGTGAATTGCGAGCCCGTGAGCTGCATCCCATCGCCGGAGTCGCCGGCGAAAAGGATGGTGGCTTCGGGAATCGCTTGGACAGCGGTATCTATCGTTTCGGCCATGCAAGGCGACCGTATCGAGCAAAGGTAAGGGCGTCAAGAGATGCGCAAAGTTAACCATTTTTGCACATCAGCGAGGTCGTACACGACCTATCTCAGGTCCGTTCCTCTGCACTACCGCTCTTTGCGTAAAGATCTTGGCTCGGTTGCGCTTCCGTCTGACCAGGCTCCTCAGCACGCAACGCCTGCTGGAGCGTCTACGGCGTGTAAAACGTCGGCGCTTCGGGGCCTACGGGCAGGCCGAAGGCGAAGACCCACACGTAGAAGAGCACGATCCAGCCGAGCAAGAACAGCATGGAGTAGGGCAGCATGGTGGCGATGATGGTGCCGATGCCCATCCGTTTGTCGTACTTGGCCGCGAAGGCCAGGATGAGGCCGAAGTAACTCATCATCGGCGTGATGATGTTGGTCGTGGAGTCGCCGATCCGGTAGGCGGCTTGGATGACCTCGGGGCTGTAGCCGATCAGCATGAGCATCGGCACGAAGATGGGCGCAGTGACGGCCCACTGCGCGCTGGCGCTGCCCAGCATCAGGTTGACGAAGCAGCACATCAGGATGAACGGGACGAACACCGCTGGCCCCGTGAGGCCGATGGTCTGCAAGAACTCGGAGCCCTGCACGGCCAGGATCGCGCCGAGGTTGGTCCAGCGGAAGAACGCGACGAACTGCGCGGCGAAGAAGACGATGACGATGTAGAGGCCGAGCGTGCTCATGGCCTGTGCCATGCCGTCCACCACGTCTTTGTCGCTACGGACGGTGCCCACGACGCGGCCATAGACAGCGCCGGGGATCAGGAAGAACACGAAGATGAACGTGACGATGCCGCGTAGGAACGGCGAGCCGAGGACAGCGCCCGTCTCGGGGTTGCGGAGCACGCCGCTCTCGGGCACCACGAGCGCTGCCAGCAGCACGCTGAACAGCACCACCGAGAGGCCCGCCCAGCGCAGCCCCTTGCGCTCCAGGTCCGTCACGTGCTCCACCGACACGCCGCCTTGCACGCTCGGGTCGGCGTCGCGGTCGTCGTAGGTACCCAGGCGTGGCTCCACGATCTTCACCGTGACCCACGAGCCTACAACGGTGATGAGCCCGGTGCTCGCCATCATGAAGTACCAGTTGACGGCGGCGTGGACCGTGTACTCGGCGTCGATGAGCTGCGCGGCCTCCTGCGTGATGCCTGCCAGCAGCGGATCGACGGTGCCGATGAGCAGGTTGGCCGAGTAGCCGCCCGAGACGCCCGCGAACGCCGCTGCCATGCCCGCCAGCGGATGGCGCCCCAGCGAGTGGAAGATGACACCCGCCAGCGGCACGAGCACCACGTAGCCCATCTCGCTGGCCGTGTTGGAGAGCACGCCTGCAAAGACGACGGAGATGACGAGCGAGTGCTTGGCGATCGGGGCGAACACGCGAGCAACGATGCCGGGGGCCTTGTCGTCGCCTTCGGGCCGCAGCACGAGCGAGCGGATGAGCGCCGAGAGTAGCCCCGAGTGCTCGGCGACGCCCACACCCAGCATCGCCACGAGCACGGTGCCCAGGGGCACGAAGCTCGTGAAGTTGGTCACCAGGTTCTCCACGATGCGCCGCAGCCCGTCGCCGTTCATGAGCGAGACGGCGCGGATGAGGCCGTCGGCGGCGCGGCCGGAGGCGCCTTCAGGGCGCGGGTCGTCGACCGCCAGCTCAAACCACCCGGCGATGCCGCTGATCACAACGATGCTCAGCGCGAAGATGGCGAACAGCGTGACCGGATGCGGCAGCAGGTTGCCCAGCCACTCCACGCCCGACAGGAAGCGGGCAAACCAACCGCTCTGCGCGGCCTTGTCGAAGTCGGACTGAGGTGGTGGTGTGGATGTCTCGGCCATGGATGCAGGCAGCGGGCTGTGGGAAAGCGACCAAAATAGGCGGACGCCGCGTCACGCGAAAGGCTTGATCGGGATTGGGACTGCGTCAGTCGGCGACAGCATGCGCAGATCAGCGGCCGAGTTCAGGCAGGAACGGACAGACCACGGCAGATCGTGTCTCAACGGCGAGATATGCTCGTGCGATCGAGGTTGTCATCCCGAGCAGAGGCCGTAGGCCGGAGCCGAGGGATCTCCTCCGCATTCGTTTTGCACGACGAGTAAGTGGGAGATCCCTCGGCTCCGCTCGGGATGACAAAAGAGAGCCCTTCGCTTTATCCTAGTCCATCCTCCTGGCGGTCGGTCAAGATCAGTGCGATAGCATCTGATAGACTTGACAGAGCCTCATCGCGTGTAGGGCCCAGCCCGTTGGCGCCTGGCATCTCCGGCGAGTAAGCGATGAACATGTCGTCTTCGCGCTCGATAACAGCAGTGAATTCGTTTGTCATGGCAGTCCTCGCTGCTGGTTGGATGTGAATGAGCTACGCTTCGGTAAGCACCGGGTTTGCGGTGTTCTCCAGCGCCATGCGCACGTTGCGCTCGAAGCCGGCCCACTTGGTGCGCTTGACGGGATTCTTGCGGAACTGACGGCGGAACTCCTCGATGTCGATCTCAGCCCACTCGCGTAGCGTGGTGTCGGACATGCCGGGGCGGGGGAGGTAGCGCGGCTCGGTGGTGGGGCGCTTGAACTTGTTCCACGGGCACACGTCCTGGCAGATGTCGCAGCCGAAGACCCAGTTGCCGATAAGCGGCTGCAACTCGGGTGCGATGTCGTCGGCGCGGTGCTCGATGGTGAGGTAGGCGATGCACTTGTTGGCATCGACCACGTAGGGCTGCGTGATGGCGTCGGTGGGGCAGGCGTCGAGGCAGCGGGTGCAGGAGCCGCAGTAGTCGGGGAGCGGCCCGTCCGGCGGCAGCGGCACGTCGATGATGAGCTCGCCGATGAAGAAGTAGGAGCCCAGCGTGCGGTTGATGATGTTGGAGTGCTTGCCCTGCCAGCCTACGCCGCTGCGCCGCGCCCACGCCTTGTCGAGGACAGGCGCCGAGTCCACGAACGCGCGCCCGTCGATGCCACCCACTTCTTCGTCGAGCCAGTTGTAGAGCTCAAACAACCGCTCCTTCATCACGAAGTGGTAGTCGTCGCCCCAGGCGTAGCGACTGATCTTGCCCATGTGGTCGCCATCGGGGCGCTCCACGGGCTGGTAGTAGTTGTGCAGCAGCGAGATGACGCTTTGGGCGCCGGGCACCAGCTCGCGCGGGTCCACGCGCTTCTCGAAGTGGTTCTCCATCCACCCCATCGTGCCGTGCATGCCCGCGTTCAGCCAGGCCTCCAGGCGCCGCGCCTCGTCGTCCAGCCGCTCGGCCTTCGAAATGCCACACGCGTCAAAGCCCAGTCTGCGGGCTTCGGCTTTGATGGCATGGGCCAGTCGGGCTTGCGCCTGCTGGTCGAATCCGGGCATGGTGACGGGCGAGTCTGGATTGAAATTGCCCGTTTTATGCGCAGCCCACCGTTTGGATCAGCAGCATCCCAGACGGTCACATCCCAAGACCCAAAGCGCGCAGCGCGTCCCAAAACCCACAGTGAGCATTGTACCGCTCAACCGAGCTTGCGAGGCAGTGACCTTCCCTGCGAACGTCCCAAACCCTAGTTGTTGAACAGGTCGCTACAGTCGAACGGGATGGTTTCTACGCGGCGGTTGCGGCGGCAGCCAGGGCCGTCCTCGTCCTTGCCACCCTTCTCGCACTCGGGCATAGCCACGCCCTCGGCACGCACCGTCATGCGCTCGGCGGGGATGCCTTGCGATAAGTAGTAGTCATACACGGCGCGTGCGCGGTCTTGCGAGATGCGCATGGCACGCGCTGCGTCGCCGTCGGCGCGGTCGGTGTAGCCGATGATCTCGATACAGCACACCGGGTTGGCCATCAGCGCCCGCACGTTCTCGTCCAGCAGACGGTCGGCTTGGCGGTCGATGCTGGTGACGTTGTAGGCAAAGGTTACGGTGTTGAGGTCCACCAGCACGCAGCGCGCCACCGACGTTTCGGGCACGACCATCGGGATGGGCGGGCGGTAGTCGGGGATCGCCATCGGGTCAGGCAGCGGCGGGTCCACGCCGTCGAAGTCGAGGCGCTTGCGGAACGGGTTGCGTAGGCCAAGGCGGAGCCCCGCCATCAGCAGCGACGTGTCGTGCGGGTTGGGGCCTTGCAGCTCGTTCCGGCCCACATAGTTTAGGTTGAACCGGTAGCTGTACTCGGCAAACACCGAGAACATATCCGTCAACGCAAAGTCGAGGCCTGCGCCTAGCGGGAAGGTGAAGACGGAACGCTCCGGGCCAGGGATGCCAGAGCCCGGGCGGTTGGCGCGTTCGGGGTTGTCGAACGGGTTGGCGATGAGCGAGCCGAAGCCGGTGAACAGGTAGGGCATGACGCGGCTGCGCGAGCCGGGGAAGGGCGTCCAGACGACCTCGGGCTCAAACCAGAGCAGCGACTCGGTCAGGAACTCGTTTTGCCCGCCGAAGCGGTTGACCAGGTCCTCGCCGTCGTCGGTGTTGAAGTTGCTGAAGCCGACCATCGCCCGGAAGTAGAGCTGGTCGCCCACGAGCGGGAACGAGCCGAGCAGCACCAGCGCCGGGTCGCGCTCGCGCACAAAGTTGCTCGACGACTCCCGCCGCAGCAGGTCGACGGGGCCGTGGTAGGTGAATTGGCCGATGGCAATGCCGAAGTGGGACCGCGAGTCGCGGAACTGATTGGCTTGCGCGTGCGCGCTGGTCCCGAGCAGCAACCCGAGCAGCGCACCGGTCAAGGCGAACCGGATGGCAGACATGATACGTGGCGTCCGTGAAGGATCAGTGGATGGATGCCGGTGGAAGCGGCGCTGATCGCCTCATCGAAAGTCATACCAATTTGGGTAAATCGCGTGTTGGAGCGGATTTGGGCTGATTTGGAGCGTTACGTCATCTCAACTCCTGCACGGCACCGCGAAAATGAGACTCAACCACGGCGCGTGCCGCCGCTGCCTGCTGCGGTGGTCACCACGTACAGCCAAACGTCGTCAACCCTGGACACCATCCGCCGCCGAGCGTTGCCGCAGCGTCGAAATCGGCGATGGCGCAGTCCTTGCCTGCCCCTGGCTCATCTGGCCGCTTGCCCCCGGTCACCTCACTTCCCGAAGTTGCATGCGTCTCTCTACCATCTTCCTGCTGGTGGCTACGTTCGGCCTCTCGGCCTGCGGCAGCCGCCACGCCCTCAAGTCCTACGACATGACCGACCGCACCGTGGCCGTGGTCGCTGCCGTGCCGCCGCCGGCCTATGTCATCGGCGATGCCCCCCTGCGCGGCCTCACGTTTCGGCGGCCGTTCCGCAGCGCGACCCGCGTGGGCTCCGTGCTCTACAAAGACCGCGAGATCCGCCGCGCCCAGGCTCGCCTCGACAGCGCCGCCCAGCCGGTTGACGTCGCCGAGCGCGTCGCGGCGCTCACGCTCACGCGCAGTGCTACCCACTTGGCCTACCGCCCCGTCCAGCGCCCCGCCGACGCCGACATTATCATGGATCTCCGCATCGAAAACTACGGCCTCATCGCTGACTCGTGGGAAGGCGCCGTCTACTTCG
>JBCCMF010000170.1:0-10002 GCA_039026435.1 Bacteroidota bacterium | reverse complement strand
TCGGCGTGTCGCGGCTGATGGGCTTTATCGGCAACGTCTGCCCCGCGCCCAGCCTCATGCCACAGGTCGCGCTTGCTAGCGGCGGCAACCTCCCGTCGGACGTCAGCGCCGAGCCTGTTGTGTTCATCTACCGCACGATGGCCGAGGCGCACGTGGGCGACTACTCGTTCTTCCGCGTCTACTCCGGCACGATCACGGCAGGCATGGACCTCGTGAACGCGCAGACGGGCGGCAGCGAGCGCCTCGGGCAGCTCTACGCCATCAACGGCCACGAGCGCGACTCGGTGCAGCAGATGGTCGCGGGCGACATCGGCGCGCTCGTCAAGCTCAAGAACTCGCACTCCAACGAGACGCTGCACAAGAAGGGCAGCGAACTCGTCATCCAGCCTGTCACGTTCCCCGCCCCGCGCTTCTCAGAGCGCCTGCTGGCGAAGAAGGAAGGCGACGAGGACAAGATTGCGCAAGGCCTGCATCAGCTCGCGGCCGAAGACCCGTCGTTGGTGCTCAAGCAGGACCCGCACCTGAACCAGATGGTGCTCTCCGGCCAGGGCAGCATGCACCTCGCCATCGCGCAGTACCGGCTCAAAAACCGCTTCGGCGCCGAGGTGGTCTACGAGAAGCCGCGCATCGCCTACCTCGAAACGGTGCGTGGCTCGGCGCGCGGCAACTACCGCCACAAGAAACAGTCGGGCGGCGCCGGCCAGTTCGCCGACATCTCGATGCTGATCGAAGCCTACGACCCCGAGAAGCCGTTCAACAAGCCCGACGACATCAGCGTGCGCGGCGAGACGGTCATCGACACGGCGTGGGGCTCCAAGATCCACTTCATCGACGGCATCGTGGGCGGCGTGATCGACATGCGCAGGTTCTCGGGCGCTATCCAGAAAGGCGTGCTCGAAGCCATGCAGCGCGGCCCCATCGCAGGCTACCCCGTGGGCGATGTGCGCGTGGTGGTGCACGACGGCGGCATGCACTCGGTGGATTCCAACGAGGCGGCCTTCAAGACGGCGGCGCGCATGTGTTTCCGCAACGCGTTCCGCGAAGCCAACCCGGCGCTCCTCGAACCGATCTACACCGTCGAAGTCCTCGTGCCCGACACGTACATGGGCGATGTCATGGGCGACATGAACACGCGGCGGGCACGTATCCAAGGCATGGAAGCCGCGGGTACGTTCCAGAAGATCGTGGCGCAGGCCCCGGAGACGGAGCTGTACCACTACTCGACGGCCGTCCGGTCGCTCACGCACGGACGCGGGCTCCACACGGCCAGCTTCAGCCACTACGAGGCCATGCCTCGGCATGTGCAGGAGAAGGTGGTCGAAGAGTCGGGCGAGTTGGAAGAAGCCTAACACGCTTACTCTACCACTCGACCAATAACGCTACCCCGTAGCACCCAGGGGCGGCTCGTCAACGCGGCGGGCCGCCCTTGCTGTTGCCGCCCTTGTTGTTTGGGAGCAGCCCATCTTCGCTTACCCGTGGGGCCCACCGCACCGCATCGCCCACACGAATCACACCGCTCGTGACGATGCGCGCGCGGATACCGCCCCGGTTGATCATGGCGGGGATGAGGTCGGCGTGGCCGGTGAGGCGGGCGAGGTACTTGCACGGCTGGCATTTGCGCATGACCATCAGCTCCACGCCGCCGATGAATAGCGGCTGCTTGAGCCCGTCGAGCAAGTGGATGCCACGCACGACGATGTTGCGGCGGCTTTGGGCGGCGGTGAGCGGCACACCCAGCTCAGCCATCGCCTCCAGGTCTTCCTCGGCAATCACCGACACCTCACGGTGCGAGCCCGGCCAGCGCGAGAACGAGCCCACGCCAGCAAAGTAGCGGTCACCCACCAATCCCTGCCCTGCCACAGCGTCCACGTGCGCTACGGCCTGCATCGGCGCACCCGCCGTGGGCGCGATGTAGAGGGCGGTAACCCGCGGCATAGACGGCGAGGGTGACATGGGGCGGACAGCCGCCAATATGCATCTCCTCTATCGGCGCGTCAATTCCTCCGGGCGCTCACGACGGGTCAGCGACCGATGAAGACGGGGCCGTAGTCGAAGGCCGGGTGGAGGCTGAAGTTCACCTGCTCGGTGCCGTCGGGCTTCATCAGGAAGATGTCGAACGCGCCGTCATCCCGGTCTGAAGCAAAGGCGATGAACGATCCATCAGGGGAGAAGGCTGGTGCCCGGTCGATGGCCTTCGCGTTGGTCAGGCGGGTCGTCTGTGCTGGAGTGGCCACGAGCAGGGAGTGAATATCTTCGATGCCCGTAGCGTTGGTCGTGTAGACGAGCACGTTGCCGTCGGGTGAGAACGCGGGCTCGTTTTCAGCCGACGTCGCACTGGTCAGCTGCCTCACCTGGTCCGTTTCCAGGTCGAAGAGGAACAGGTCGAGGTTACCCGAGCGGTCGCTGGCTACCGCTATCGCCGAGCCGTCGGGCGAGAAGGTAGGGTTCTCGTAGACAAAGGCATCGTCCGTGAGCTGCTGAAGGGTGCCCGTGGCGCGGTTGAGCAGGAAGAGGTTGGGCGCTCCCGTGCGATCGCTTACAAATGCCAGCAAACGACCGTTCGGCGATAAGGCCGGGTCGGTGTCGCGGGCGGGATGCTGCGTGGCGTTTTCCAGGCCGGTCCCATCCGCGCGTACCATGAACACATCGGCATCGGTGGCCGAGAGTGAGCGCGTGAAGGCCAGCATAGAGGGGTCGCTCACGGCGTTGGTAAGGCCAAAATCGGGAAATAGGCTCTGCACGAGCGGCTGCACAAACCCTTCCAGGCTGGTGCCGTAGAGGTCGAGGTTGCCGTCACGGTCCGTCTCAAACACCATCGCCACCCCGGTCTGCAGGCAACTCACGGTGAAGAAGATGGCCACGGTGTCGTCGGCCTCGACCGTCACCGTGCGCGGGTTTTCGGTGGCGGTGACGCAGTTCGCGGGCAGGTTGGCGAGCGTTACGGTGTACCTGCCTGGGACCAGCGCATCAGCGCGGTAGACGCCGTTGGGCGCCACATCAGACTCGATGTTGCCCGAGAGCTCAAGCCGGAAGGCGGCAGGGAAGTCGGTGCCCAGCGTTGTCACGGTCACCTCCAGCGCACCATCCTCGTCGCCAAAGTTGCGATCGCACCCCGTCCACGCTACCATCCCAACAACGAGAACCAACAGCAGGCGAGGGATGGCACGGACAGCAGACATCTTGATTGTGGGGCTGGGGGCTTCGGGAAGTGCCGCGGCCTACCATGCGGCGCGTAACGGCGACACGGTACTCGGCTTCGATGCGTCCACGCCTCCTCACCAGGGCGGTTCCTCGCATGGCGGCAGCCGGATTATCCGAAAGGCCTATTTCGAGGGGGGATTCTACGTGCCCTTTTTGCAGCGCGCCTATGCCTTGTGGCACGACCTGGAGGCCCGCACGGGCAAGGCCTTGCTGCACGAGACGGGCATCCTGATGATCGGGCCGCCCGATGCGGGCCTCGTTGCTGGCGCACGCTCCGCTGCCGAGGCGCACGACCTGCCGCACCGCATGTTCAGCGCCGACGAGGCGCGGCGTCAGCATCCAGCGTTTCACGTACCCGACGGTCAGGTTGCGCTGTGGGAGGCCGAGGCGGGATGGCTCGACCCCGAGCTGTGCATCCAAACCCACTTGACCGAAGCCGAGCGGCTGGGCGCGACGCTCCACTACGACACGCCCGTCGCCAGCTGGACGGCGACGGATGCCTCGGTGACGGTGACGACGGCGTCGGGCGAGCGGTACTACGGCGCACGGCTGCTGCTGTGTGCCGGCGGCTGGATGACCGACCTGCTGCCCTCGGCACAGCTCCCACTCCACATCGAGCGGCAGGTCAGCGTATGGTTTGCGCCACAGGATGACGTGCTCCGTACCCCCGACCTCCCCGTCTACCTGTGGCAGTACGCCCCTGACCAGCTCCTGTACGGGTTTCCGCATCGCGGCGCAGGCCTCAAGGCCGGGCTGCACTACCACGGCGACGTCACCGCCCACCCCGATGCCCTCAAGCGCACCGTCACGCCTGCCGACGTGGAGGCGCTGGCCGCGCCGATGCAACGTCTGTTTAACAACGCCGTCCGCCCCTCCGATGAAACCATGACCTGCTTTTACACCGTTACTCCCGATAAGCACTACCTCGTAGATCAACTCCCCGATGCATCGGCCGTCTGGATGGTGAGCGCATGCTCAGGGCACGGCTTCAAAGCCTCCAATGCCCTTGCCGAGCGGGTGGTCAACCTGGCCACCGGGCGTACAGACGTGCCGCTGCCAAAGGCTTTCCACTGGCGAGGCAGGTAAGAGCAGTTATCTTTTGCCCAGTCAGGCCGATATTGAGTGTTACCACAGCTACGTTTCGCACTGAGTTCTCGTGTCCCCTCCCCTCCGCATAGCCCGTCTCTGGGTAGGCTGCCTGGCAGCGGGCGTGCTCGGGCTAGTGGCAGGGTGCCAAGCCCTCAACCAGCCCCTGCAAACGACGGCGTCCATCTGGACGCTTGCGTCTGCTGGTGCCGAGCAAGGCTATACCGTTGACCTAGAGGGGGTGATCACGCTCGAAGACGCAGGCCGTAACAACTACATCCTTGAGGATGAGTCGGGAGCTGTTCCGCTCTACCTGAGCGAGGATGCGCTTGGCCAGAGCTTGAGGCCGGGCCACCGCGTGCGTGTTTCAGGCCGCGTCAAGCCCGAGGGCCAGACCCCGATTGTTTCGGTCAACCGCTACACCGTCCTAGCGACCGAGCAGCCACTGGCTCCCTCAGCGGTCTCCCTGGAAACTCTTCAGGACCCGTCCAATGGCTACCGTTATGTGGCCATTGAGGGCAAGGTGACGGCGTGGCGGCCGTGGGGGAACCGCAGCTTCGCGCTCGAAATCACGCAGGACAACCTGACCGTAGATGTAGTGACGCTGGGCCAGGTTGACGAGGTCACGCCGTTGGTGGGTAGCCGAGTCCGCGTCAAGGGTTTTGCCTACACCGCACGCCGTGCCGACGGCTCGATGCTGCGCGTGCAGTTGCTCACCGGCGCCTATTCCACGGTGCAAAACGCGGTGGAGGTCCTAGACGCTGCCCCTGTGCAAGCCGAGGCAGAACGCGCTCCCGCAACGCCCCAGGATCCCGCAGACGTAGCGCTGCTGCCTGTGGAAACGGTGCGCGGCATGGAAGCCCCCTATTACCGACGCGTTCAAGTACGCGGCCAAGTGACGTTCATCGATCCCGTGTGGAACTACTTCTTCATCGAGGACGAGAGTGATGGCATATGCGTGGGGACGTGGGAGAGCTGGAGTACGCCCGCCGCGCAGCAGATCAAGCTAGGGCACGAGTACGTGTTAACAGGCGTCACCGCACCCGGCGAGTTTGCGCCCATCCTCTTGCTCAGCGAGGCGCAGGACTTGGGTCCGGCCCCTCTGCCAGATGCGCGACTGAGGCCGCTGTCCCGCTTGCTCTCAGGCCACTACGACAGCCGGTGGGGCATGGCCGAAGGCGTCGTACGCCGTGTACAGCAGCGCAGCGACCACCATGTGCAGATGGAGGTCAAAAGCGGCCCATACCGTTTCGAGGTGCTCTACCTACAAGCGACTGGCGCGCCCACGCCAGATAGCCTCGCAGGCGCACGCATCCAGGCCACAGGCGTCATCAGCGGTCGTTTCAATTCGACGGGGCAACTCATCGGCAACCGCGTCAACGTTCCGGCACCGCAGTTTCTTGAGGTGCTCAAAGCGGCGCCCGCTGACTTCTTCGACCACCCGCGCGCGGCCATCAGCGACATGATGCAGTTCAGGTCCACGGGCTATGCGGGGGAGGCCGTCCGTGTGGAGGGTGTGGTGACCGTCCAGCCCTTCCCGGACCGCTTGTTTATACAGGACGCGTCTGGCGGCATCGAGGTGCATCTGGAGGAGGCCGCAGACGTGGCCGTTGGCACGGCCGTGAGCGTGGTCGCGTACGAAAACATTCGCGACAACATCCCCTACCTGGAGAACGCTCAGCTCCGCGTCATGGATGACGGCGCCGTCATCGACCGGTCCTTCTCAGATGCAGCTCCTGAGTACAGCGTCGATGAAGTCTTGTCAGGGATCGCCGAAAACCGCTTGATCGCACTGCAAGGCTACGTCGTGGACAACGAGTTCAGAGGGCGGCAGCACGTCTACACCTTGCAAGCCGGGCATACGCGCTTCGAGATGCATGCACCACGGCTCCAAGAACTGCCTCAGTACGCGCCGGGCACGCTGCTGCGCGCCCAGGGCGTCAGCCAGACGCGGGGCAACTTCCAGGAGCAAAATCGCTCGCTGGTGCTGTTGCTAGGCTCGCCAGACGACGTCGCCGTGATCAGCGCGGCACCGTGGTTCAACACCAGGCGTGCGCTCGGGCTCTTGGGCGGCTCCATCGGCCTCTCGCTGCTTATCCTCGCCTGGGTCATCCTGCTCCGACGACGCGTCGGCCAGCAGACCCGCCTCATCCGGCAACAGCGCGACGAAGCCCTCGCCCTACAGAACCAGGCCCAAGCCGCCAACAGGGCCAAGTCCGATTTCCTCTCCACCATGAGCCACGAGATCCGCACCCCCATGAACGGCGTCATCGGCATGACGAGCCTGCTGCACAACACCCCGCTCAGCGGCGAGCAGCGCGACTTTGTGGACACCATACGCGTCTCCGGCGATGCGCTGCTGACCATCATCAACGACATCCTCGACTTCTCCAAGATCGAGGCCGGCGGATTGGAGCTCGAGCAGCAGCCGTTTGTGCTGCGGCAATGCGTGGAGGAAGCGCTGGACCTGCTGGCGCCCAAAGCGGCGGCCAAGGGGCTAGAGCTGGCCTACTTCATCGAGGACGCGGTGCCGCCTCTGATCCGCGGCGACATCACGCGCATCCGGCAGGTGCTGGTCAACCTGATTGGCAATGCGGTCAAGTTCACGGAGCAGGGCGAGGTGGTCGTCACCGTCTCGAGCGAGGGCATTGACGAAGCAGGGCGCCATGCGTTGCGCATGTCGATACGCGACACGGGCATCGGGATCCCCGCTGACGGGCTGGATCGCTTGTTCAAGAGCTTCAGCCAGGTGGATGCCTCTACGACACGCCGCTTCGGCGGCACGGGGCTGGGGCTGGCCATCAGCAAGAAGCTGGTGGGCTTGATGGGGGGTGAGATCGGCGTGCGCAGCAAGGTGGGCGTCGGCTCTACGTTCTCGTTTACGCTGCCTGCACCACGAGTAGACGGCCCGTCCCGCGAGACCGACTGGGCGACCTCGGCCGCAGCTCTCCGTGGCCAACGCGTGCTCATCGTAGACGACAACGCGACCAACCGCGACATCCTGACCCGCTATGTGTCTAAGTGGGGGCTTCACGCCGAGGCCGTCGCCTCGGGCCAAGCCGCCCTTGACCGCTTCGCCGCAGGCGATGCCTTCGACGTGGTGGTGATGGACATGCAGATGCCCGAGATGGACGGCGCAATGACCGTGCGCGCCATCCGCGAGACGCGCGCCACCGTGCCGTTTGTGCTCGCCACCTCGCTGGGCGACGCGCTTACCGCCAGCCAACGCAGGCTGTTCGAGGCCGTGCTCCACAAGCCGCTCAAGCCCTCTCCGTTGCTGGACACGCTGATGCGGGTGCTCGGCCATGCCACGCAGCCGCAGGCCGAGCGCGAGGCGTCTGAGGCCGCACGCGACCGCACGCTGGGCGAGCGGCATCCGCTCCACATCCTGCTGGCCGAGGATAATCCCATCAACCAGAAAGTGGCGCTGCGCATGCTGGACCGCCTGGGCTATGCCGCCGACGCGGTGAGCAACGGCCTGGAAGCTATCGAAGCGGTGCACCGCCAAGCGTACGACGTGGTGCTGATGGACATCCACATGCCCGAGATGGACGGCATCGAGGCCATGCAGAAGATCCGAAAGCGCCTGGGCGACGCCCGCCCGCGTATCGTAGCCATGACGGCCGAAGCGATGGATGGCGACCGTGAACGGCTACTGGATGCGGGGATGGACGACTACATCAGCAAGCCCGTCCGCATCAGTGACCTCACGAGCGCGCTGGAGGCCTGCCCGTCGCGTAGGCTGAACGCTGCTGCCCAGGTAGTCTAGCGCCAGAGCCCCCTAGAGCCCGAAGCCTATCGACACCATGATGACGTCGTAGTCCTGGCTCTGGAACGTCCGGCCGCCAATGGTGATGTCCTCATCCGTCAGCCTGGTGAGGTTGACGCCGTAGCGCAGCTCGGGATACAGCGTGGGGCCAAAGCCCGGGATGTTCAGCTCCAGGCCAGCGCCTACCGAGCCCGCCAAGTTGAACGACTCGAACCGATCCTCGGCGTCCCCATCGGCTTGGGGGAAGCTGAGGATAGGCCCTGCAAAGACGTACGGCTTGAGCAGCGGCGTGCCAAAGCGCAAGCGTACGTCGATGGGGACGTCGATGTAGGAGAGGTCGAAGCTGTCGAACGGAGTGGAACTCCCAACAGCAATCCGGGCCACGTCAAACCCTTCGATGGTGCCCACATCGCGGTAGAACACACCGGGGCGCAGCGCAATCGGGCCGAGGGCTAGGTTGAGTTGCAAGCCGAGATGGAAGCCCGTGGACTGATCGTACGACACATCGACGTTGTTGACCTGGATGTCCTCGAACGAGTCGAAGTTGAGGCCGCCGAACAGGACGAATTGCGCCTGTGCAGGCATGCTCAGCAGCGTGGCCAGAACCAAAGCAGCGGCAAGTGTTGAAAAGCGTTGAGAGAGCATGGGCATGCGTAGCTGGTGAACGTGCAGAACAGTAAAGGATGCGGCGTTGCTTGGCGTGGCGCCAACCCGGGGGCAGTGGGATTTGTTCACGCAACCTGTGCCAAGGGGCTTCGTTGGCAACGCCACCCCCATCCCACCTCCTCTGTACCTGCATGAACATCGGCATCACGTGCTACCCGGTCTATGGCGGCAGCGGCGTTGTGGCCACGGAACTGGGCAAGGCGCTTGCCGCACGCGGCCACAGCGTCCACTTCATCGCCTACTCCATGCCGTTCCGGCTGACGGACCACCTCACGCAAAACATCTTCTTCCACGAGGTGCCCGTCAACCGCTACCCGCTGTTCGAGTACCCGCCGTATGCGCTCTCGCTCACGAGCAAGATGGTGGATGTGGTGAAGTACGAGAAGCTCGATCTGCTACACGTCCACTACGCCATCCCCCACGCCACCAGCGCCGTGCTCGCCCGGCAGATTCTGGCGCGCGAAGGCGCCGAGGTGCCCATCGTGGCCACCCTGCACGGCACCGACATCACCATCCTGGGCAAAGACCCCTCGTTTGAGCCTGTCATCAATTACTCGATCGATCAGTCCGATGGCGTGACCGCCGTATCGACGCACCTGAAGACCGAAACCGAGCAGCGCTGCCGCATCTGCAACGACATCAAGGTCATCCCCAACTTCATCGACACCGAACGCTTCAGGAAGCAAGACAAGCGGCACTTCCGGCAGGCGCTCTGCCCCAACGACGAGAAGGTGCTGGTGCACGTGTCCAACTTCCGCCCGGTGAAGCGCGCCACCGAGGTCGTGCACGTGTTTCACCGCCTGCGCCAGGAAGGCCAAGCGGTCAAGCTGCTGCTCGTGGGCGACGGCCCCGACCGCCCCGCCGCCGAGCGGCTCGCCCGCGACCTGGGCGTCTACGCCGACGTCCGCTTCCTCGGCAAACAAGAGCCCGTTGAGGAGATCCTCAACATCGCCGATGTCTTCCTCATGCCCAGCGGCTCGGAGTCGTTCGGCCTGGCGGCCCTCGAGGCGATGGCCTGCGGCGTACCTGTGGTAGCGAGCAACATCGGCGGCCTACCCGAGCTGGTGGTGAACAACGAGACGGGCTTCCTCTTCGAGCTGGGCGACCTCGACGGCTTCGTCGAGAAAACGCGCCTGCTCCTCACCGACGAAGTACTCCACGCCCGCATGGCTGCCGCCAGCCTGGAGCGCGCTCACTCGGAGTTCAACCGCGACGCCATCGTCTCGCAGTACGAGGACTACTACACCTACGTGCTGGAGAAGGAGCGGGTGCTGCATTGA